>NZ_CP125781.1:620095-930142 GCF_030053895.1 Trabulsiella odontotermitis | reverse complement strand
ACCGTCATCTCACGATCTTTAAGAATACGATCGTCAGACTCGAGGATCTGCTTCACCAGTTGTTTCACCAGATCAATATCCGAGTCATACGCCACGCCAATGATAAATTCATTACGGCGCACCGGCTCGCGGGAGAAGTTGATAATGTTACCGGCGATGATTTTCCCGTTCGGGATCACCACGATTTTACCGTCAACGGTGCGCATGGTGGTGGAGAAAATCTGCACGTTCAGCACTGTGCCCGCAACGCCACCGAGATCAACATACTCACCCGCGCGGAACGGACGGAACATCACCAGCAGTACGCCAGCGGCGAGGTTAGACAACGAGCCCTGCAACGCGAGACCCACGGCCAGACCAGCGGCACCGAGCACCGCGATCACCGACGCGGTTTGTACCCCGACGCGGCCCAGCGCGGCAATCAACGTGAAGGCGATAATCGCGTAGCGCGCCAGCGCAGAGAGAAAGTCTGCGACTGTGGCATCAATTTTACGCGACACCATCAGGCGGTTAACGGTGTTGGAGATAATCCGCGCCGCAATCATCCCGACAATAATAATCGCCAGCGCGGCGACGATGTTGACGGCATAACTCAGCAGCAGCGCCTGGTTGCGCACCAGCCAGGAGCCCGCATTGTTGATACTGTCGACAACATTTAAATCTTCCATTTATTCTTCCTTTAAAATAACCATGTAAACGTCAATGAGATCGAGATCACGAAACGTTATTTTTAAAGGTAAACAAAAACGACGGAATATGCCATTTTTCAGAATAAACGCACGCGGCGGCCAGGTGTAAAATAAGACGATTCCCGCCCGCGTGGTTATTAAATGAACGGTCTGTCTATCATACGCAGAAAACCGTTTATCAGCACATTTTTAGTCTCAAACAGCGCCGCAATGTCGCTAACGACTTTCCCGCTTTCAGCCACTTTCCAGGCGACAGATAACGGCGATGGCCGTCGCGGGTTGACCACATCCCGCGCCACCAGCGCACCAGATTCCACGTACGGTCGACACATCCGCTCCGGCAGAAAACCCACACCCAGTCCGCTTAAGTGGCAGGCCAGCTTGGTACTGAGATCCGGTACTTTGATCTCTTTTTGTCCGCTGAGTAGCCAGGCAACACGCCGCGTTAAGGTCCGCGAGGTATCTTCGATATTAATTGCCGGATAGCGCCGCAAAATATCGTCGGACAATACCGGCGCCGGGTGTTGCGCCAGTGGATGCGACGCAGCAATGACAAATTGCCAACCAATTTCCCCCAGCGGTAATAATGAAATATTGTTGGAAAGGGATTCAGACCCCGTCACGCCAATCGCCAGGTGGAAATCGTCATACAGAAGAGAGTCCCACACCCCCATATATACCTGGCGAGAGATCTGAAAGCGGGTAAAGGGATATTGTTGATGCAGCCAGGTGAGTAAATCTGCCGCAGCCTGTGGCTGATACAACAGGTTATTAATCACAATATTGACCTGCCGTTCCACGCCTTCATTAATTTGCTGCAGTTCATCTGGCATGGCGTCCAGCCAGTTCAGCCACTGGCGGCAATGCTCCAGTAAATGCTGGCCGGCCAGAGTCAGGCTGACGGATCGCGTAGTACGGAGAAACAACTGCGTACCTACCTGCTCTTCCAGCGTTTTGATCCGGTAGCTAATCGCGGCGGGCGTTTTGTGTAGTGAACTGGCGGCGCGGGAAAAGCTCTCCGTCTCCGCTACCCGGATAAATGTACGAATCGTTTCCTGATCGAGCATGCTTACTCCTGCGCGGACTCACCTGTAACCATTTCAGCGCAACCACCATTCCCGCCAGCATATCCGCCCCCGAAGTATGCCCGACGGTCAGCAAACGCCGGATAGCCGATCGCGGGTCGCGCCCGTGTTGTAAATGGCGCACAACGCGTAACACTGGCGAGGAAAACGCCCCAACGCGTGCACTGTTAAGATAGCTACAGCTTACCGACGTTGTTAATAATGCGAGTTGATCGGCAGAGGGTAAAAAGGGATGTTGCTGAATGTGTGATGAAAATTGTGAAGCAAACAGCACGGCCATCGCCCCCACTAACATGTCATCGCCACTGGGCGTTAAGCCAGGCCCTAATCCTGTCAACGATAGCCAGTCAGGTTTTTCTCCACAAGACCAGCGCTGCAACCCCCGCAGAAGAGACTGACATGGCGGTGCGTCGAGAGATAGCTGATGCAACGGGCCACATAAGCCGCTGACCGCGTGAAACGAAGAGAGATCCGCAAGCGCGAGTCGGGTGGGCGTGATGGTCAGCGTCAGCTTGCGTCGGGCACTGAGCGGTATGCCGTTGATGAACAATGTCTGCCCCTGTTTTTCAAACGCCATCACCGTGGCAAGCCGGGCGAAATCGCGCGTGGAAAGCAATATGCCCGCCGGTCCCATGCCTTTTCCGTAGCGGTAAAAAGTCAGCAATTCTCCGCTGGCGTGACTGAAATTGACCGCCTGGGTGAAACGACTGTGCAGTGTCCATCGCCCCTCAGCAAGGCGATCCAACCCTGCCGACGCCATTGCCATTCTCATCATGATCACTCCGGGGCGGCAATGCCGCCCTCTTCTTACTTTCAGGCACTGATGTGATGCAGCTCCGCCAGCGCTTCTAAGGCTTTTTCGAAGCACAACAGCGGCGCACGCACAGTACCGGCACCTACCTGACCAATCCCTGCCTCGCGGTGGGCAATCCCGGTATTAATGAGCGGTGTGATACCCGTTTCCACGACCCGGCGTATATCCAGCCCCAGACACGCGCCTTTGAAATCCCAGGACGGGATCTGGAACAGCGGGTTGTGGTCGAGGTAAATTTCCGCCATCTCTTCGGAAGTTTCCAGCGCCGCGCCCATGCCGCCTGCTCCCACGAAGCGCGTAACGCCAGGTGCCGCGATCATTGCCGCGCCGCCAATACCGAGCGTTTCGGTAATGGCACTGTCGCCGATATCCGGGTTGGCGTCGTCCTGGCTGTAGCCTGTGAAGAACAGCCCCTGCGGAGTGTTAACCGGTGCGGTAAACCAGCGATCACCGGTACCACTGACGCGGATCCCGAACTCACGGCCGTTACGCGTCATCGCGGTCACCACCGAACCGGCTTTGATTTCCGCCGCAGCATCCATCACCGCTTTGCTGTAGGCCATCGCCAGGTTGAGGAAGAACTGATCGGTCACGCTCAGAAACTGCAGTACGTCGGCGATTTCGTTTTTATCGCGGTTCAGTCGGGCGATAACCGGCGACAGCTCGCGCAGCAACAGTGAAGAGGCGGCGATGTTACGCTGGTGGAATTCATCCCCCATGGTGATGGCCTGCGCCATCATGGCGGTCAGATCGACACCATTTTCCATCTGGCTTAACGCATCCTGAAGTACCGGCGCCAGCGTATCGCGCATCCAGCGCAGACGCTGCTGTACGTCTTCACCGTAGGCGCCAAAACGCATGACTTTGCCAATCCCTTCATTCAGGTTGCAGCAGGACTGATTGCCGTGAACGACATCGCGCACGACCAGCACCGGCATGGTCGCTGAAGTGATCCCCCCCATCGGGCCGACTGCCCCCACGTGGTGACACGGAATGAATTCGACTTCCCCCTGTTCCAGTAGGGTTACCGCATCTTCTTCACGCATTGCCCACCCTTCAAACATCGCCGCGCCAATGCAGGCGCCGCGCATCGGTCCGGTCATCTCTTTCCACGTAATCGGCGGACCGGCGTGCAGTAACTTACGCCCCTGAGCCAGCACAGGCACTGCCTCTTTTGCCGGACGTACCGCTATCCAGTGTGGACGCGCCGCTTTGATTCTCTCAATGATGGCTTCATTAGCCTGTGCAATAGATGAATACATATCCGTACCTCTGAACTTAACGTAACTGTTTGAGTAAACTGGCGAGACGTGCGTTGCCCCCGGCAACAGGCGCCCATTGATAGTGCACCACCGGGGTGCCGCTGCTTTGCAGATCCAGCGCGAAACTGCGCAGACCAGCGTTGATGACCTGAACGCCATCAAGCAGTGCAAAATGTGTGTTGTCGTGCGGGTTTTGCGATGGCTGGATAAGGCTCACAGCCAGCAGCACGGCCTCTTCCAGCGTTTCTACGACGGCAATCCCGGCGGCGCGCAGTTTTTCGGCCTGACCGTTGCGGCCTTGCGGATCCTGTTCGGTCCCGGTAAGCGTGGCAATCGTCACCAGCGGTGCCGATGCGCCGCGCTGCGCATTCACCTTCTCAATGGCTTCCACCACTGCACCGGCAGGGTCGTCACAAGCGCCATAGCCGAGCACCACGTCGAGCAGCAGCACGCTGGTCTGCGGCGTAGCCGCCAGTTTTTCTATTTCGATACTGCGGGTGGTGGGATCGATCATCGGATGCGGACGACCAAGGGTGTAGCTGTCATCCCCAAGATCAACAATGCGATGCCCCCCGTTTTCCAGCATCACGCCGTTCGGGTGATCGGCGCTTAGCGGAATATTCAGGCTGGCAGAGAGCAGCATCGCCGCTTCGGCGGCCAGCGTACCGCCCGCATAAAGTCCACAAATGGCTTTTCCGGCAACGGCAGGTTGCGCCTGCCGCTGTTGCGCCACACGGGACAACAGCACGGCCAGGTGAGCCGCATCGGACAGCGAGTTCGCCAGCCAGACGTTGCCTTCGCGACGGTGTTCCGGCCTGGTGCCGAGGAACAGCGCCACCACTGGCTTTTTCAGTTGCTGCATGGCGGTGAGAATACGTTCGCGCACGGCGGGCGCCGGGGGTTTGGAGACGAAAGCGATCACCTGTGTGGCGTCATCGCCCGCCAGCATATCCAGCGCCGTCAGGGCGCTGATACCGCCAACGTCAGCGCTGAGATCACGTCCGCCGAGACCGATGGCATGGGTGATCCCCTGCTGATGCAACGCAATCTGTGAGGTAATTTCCTGAATCCCTGTCCCGGAGGCGCCAATGACGCCTATATCTCCGCGGGGCAACACGTTGGCAAACGCCAGAGGACTGCCGGCGATCATCGCCGTGCCACAATCCGGTCCCATAACGATAAGCCCGCGCGACTGCGCCAGTTTTTTGAGTTCCACTTCCTGTGCCAGCGGCACGTTGTCAGAGAACATCATGACGTTTTTACCCGCCTGTAATCCTTCCCGCGCCACGTCGGCGGCGTATTCACCGGCAACGGACACCAGCAGCAAATTGGCCTGCGGCAGTTTCTGACAGGCACTTTCCCAGCGCCGGGCTTTGATAAGCTGGCGGGAATTGCCGGACGCGCTGGCAATGTCGCTCAGCTCTTTTTCGAGTTGCTCACGAATCAGCTCAAGGATCCCGGGTTGTTCTTGTTCGGTCCGCACAGCGACGCAGATGTCATTCGGGGTCGCCCCGGTAAAATCGTCATGCCAGAAACCGGTAGAATCGAGCATCGATTTATTTGCCGGTGTTCCCATCATGACCGAAACCTGATCAACTTCCGGGCGTTCACTGAGTTTGCGGGAAATAATCATCAGACTCACCGAGTCCTGAAAACTTCCCTTCTTAATAAAGGCGTAAATCATTACCGCTACCTCTTTATGAGCGTTTTTCTTTTAAAAACAGCATTCCGATAAGACCAACAACCAGCAGCGCCGCAGAGACATAAAAACTGGAAGCCAGACTTCCTGTAATATCTCTGGCCGCGCCGGCAATAATGGGAGCCAGAATGGAAGAACTCATGCCGATGAAATTAAACAGACCAAACGCGGTGCTGTAATTATTTTCATCCACGCTGTCTGCCACCAGTGCAACCAGTACCGGGTCGAGGGCCAGTTTTCCGACCAGACCATAGACACAAAGGGCGACAATGACGCCAGTCATACCCGGCATCCAGACGATCGACAACATACTGATAATGGCGACCGGCACGAGGAACATAATCAGCGGTTTACGTTTGCCTAATTTGTCGGAAAGGCTGGAGAACAGCAGTGCGCCGGGAATAGAAATCCATGCCACCAGCGACGAGATAAACCCTGTTTCGCTACCGGCAATTCCGCGTTCGCTTTGTAAATAATAAGGAAGCCAGGTCAGAATAACGAAGAACCCGAACAGACTGCAGAACACCATAATATAGGTGATGATCAGGTTGCGGTTTTTCAGCAGGTCGCTGAATTTACCTTTTTTCACCGCCTGACCGGTGTCATCCGTGGTGCGCTTTTTCTCTTTAACAAATAACCAGATAGCCACACCGACAAGGATGGAAGGCACCGCCATGGCATAGAACGGCATCCGCCAGGAATGGCCTTGATCGTAGACCAGCCAGCTCGACGTCATCAGGCCGAGCGCAATACCAAATGCCATCCCGCTATTGATAATAGCACTGCCCAGCGAACGGTATTTTTTGGGGATCTGTTCAGACGACAGGCCATATTGCGGACCATAGTAAGTGCCTTCACCGGCCCCGGTCACCACGCGGGCAAACAGCAGCGTATACCAGCTTTTCGCCCAGCCTGTTACAGCCGTAAAAACGCCAAACAGAATAAACCCCGGCACCAGCACTTTCTTTTTACCGATTTTATCGCCAAGAATTCCGGCGGGTACCTGAAGTAAAGCGTAGGAAAAATAAAACACGGAATTTAATATTCCTAACTGCGTCCCGGTTAAACCAAACTCTTTTTCCAGTTCCCCCATCACAGGGTTAAGTACGGTGCGATCGGCATACATAAAGATCCACCCCAGCCAGAACAGAAAAACGGTCACCCACCAGGCTGGGATCCCTTTTCGTTGTGTGACCTCGGTCACCTCGGATGATTGAGACATAAGCACTCCCCCGGTAATTGCTACCGTATTAACGCCCCTGTTTACAGGGATTGATGTTTAAACTGTCTTTAACTTATCGGCCATGAACTTCAATTCATTTGAGCAAAGTCACACTAAATTCATTGTTATAAATTTCTGCGGATACAGGGCGTCATTATTAAAAAATATCTAACAATCATATTTAAATAATTTTAAATAAACCGCCATCCAATCCGAATAATTACTGAGTTATTTTTGATGGTATTTAAGTTGCCGCATAAATCACAAATAAAAACACTGCGAATATTATTTTATCAGCGAAATACTTTTGATATTTTTGAGGCGACGATGAAAAAGAAACTGGTTATTGCCCTCGGCGGCAACGCATTACTTCAGCGTGGAGAAACGTTAAGCGCAGAAAACCAACAGCGCAGCATTGAGCTCTTTGCCAGCATGGTCTCCGGGCTGGCGCGGGATTATCAACTGGTTATCGTGCACGGTAACGGACCGCAGGTGGGATTACTGGCATTACAGAACGCGGCATATAAAGGATCACCGGCCTGGCCGCTGGATGTGTTGGTCGCCGAAAGTCAGGGCATGATTGGCTTTGCCATCTCCGAAGGGTTATCGCAGTACGCGGATGTACCGCCAGTCACCACGTTGCTCACCCGAGTGGAAGTGGATCCGCAGGATATTGCTTTTTCTGCGCCAGGGAAATATATCGGCCCGGTGTATCCTGCTGATCAGAAAGCCGCGCTGGAGCGGCAACACGGCTGGCAGATGAAAGCCGATGGCGAGTATGTTCGCCGCGTAGTTCCCTCTCCGACGCCGCTTAAAATTCTCGATTCTGATGCTATCAAGACTCTGATGGAAGCCGGGCATCTGGTGATTTGCTGCGGTGGCGGTGGTATTCCGGTGGTGGCGCAACAGAGCGGTTTTAAAGGAATTGAAGCGGTGATTGATAAAGATTTAACCGCAGCAGTGCTGGCGCAATCTATTGATGCGGATTATTTGCTGATTCTGACCGACGCCGACGCCGTTTATCAGGACTGGGGTACGCCGCAGGCGCGGGCGATTCGTCATGCCACCGTTGAAGAGCTGGCGCCATTCGCCGCCCCGGACGGCGCAATGGGGCCAAAAGCGGCGGCAGTGATCGAGTTTGTGAAACAGACAGGAAAACCAGCATTTATCGGCGCGCTAAAAGATGCACCTTACGTGCTGACCGGCGAAAAAGGCACCTGCATTCGCTAAAAAAATGGCTTCCCTCGGGAAGCCATTCCATTACCATCAGGCATAAATTACAGAACGTTGATCGCGTTCAGTTCTTTGAATGCCTGCTCCAGACGCGTAATCATGCTGGTCTGTGCAGCACGCAGCCATACGCGCGGATCGTAGTATTTCTTGTTCGGCTGGTCTTCGCCTTTCGGGTTACCCAGTTGGCCCTGCAGATATGCTTCGTTGGTTTTGTAATAGTTCAGAATACCTTCCCAGGTCGCCCATTGGGTATCGGTATCGATGTTCATTTTTACTACACCGTAGCTTACAGAGTCTTTGATTTCCTGAGCAGAAGAACCGGAACCGCCGTGGAAGACGAAGTTCAGGCTGTTGTGCGGCAGGTTGTGTTTCTTAGAAACGTATTCCTGAGAATCACGCAGAATAGTCGGGGTCAGTACCACGTTACCCGGCTTGTACACGCCGTGTACGTTACCGAAGGATGCTGCGATAGTGAAACGCGGGCTGATTTTGCTGAGCTCAGTGTAAGCATAATCAACGTCTTCCGGCTGAGTGTACAGCGCAGAAGCGTCCATGTGGCTGTTGTCCACGCCGTCTTCTTCACCACCGGTGCAACCCAGTTCGATTTCCAGGGTCATACCGATTTTGGACATGCGAGTCAGGTATTTAGAGCAGATCTCGATGTTTTCGTGCAGAGACTCTTCGGACAGGTCGATCATGTGGGAAGAGAACAGCGGCTTACCGGTTGCCGCGAAGTGTTTTTCACCGGCGTCCAGCAGACCGTCGATCCACGGCAGCAGTTTCTTCGCGCAGTGGTCAGTATGCAGGATAACCGGAACACCGTAGTGCTCAGCCATCTGGTGAACGTGATGCGCACCAGAGATAGCACCCAGAATGGCAGCGCCCTGAGGAACGTCAGTTTTCACGCCTTTACCGGCGATGAATGCCGCGCCGCCGTTAGAGAACTGAACGATAACCGGTGCTTTAACTTTTGCTGCAGTTTCCAGAACGGCGTTAATGGAGTCAGTACCCACGCAGTTAACAGCGGGCAGCGCAAAGTTGTTTTCTTTAGCTACCTGGAACACTTTCTGGACGTCATCACCAGTGATCACGCCAGGTTTTACGAAATCAAAAATTTTAGACATGTTACGTAGTCCTGTATCTTCGGCCTGTGAAAAGGGTGCGTGCTGTAAAGCGCGCTAATAAACGGGCAGGTTTCCCTGCCCTTGAATGTCTTACTTCTTCGCGCGCTCTTCGAGCATCGCAACTGCCGGCAGTACTTTGCCTTCGACGAATTCAAGGAATGCGCCGCCGCCAGTAGAGATGTAGGAGATCTTGTCGGAAATACCGAACAGGTCGATAGCCGCCAGGGTGTCGCCGCCGCCTGCGATAGAGAAGCCTTCGCTGTCGGCAATCGCGTTAGCCACGATTTCGGTGCCTTTACGGAAGTTCGGGAATTCAAACACCCCAACCGGGCCATTCCACAGAATGGTTTTGGCATTTTTCAGAATGTCAGCCAGTTTCTGTGCAGAAACGTCGCCCAGGTCCAGAATCTGCTCGTCATCTTTAATGTCGTTAACCGATTTCAGCGTTGCGCTCGCGGTTTCGGAGAATTCGGTCGCTACACGAACGTCAGTCGGAACCGGGATATCACAGGTAGACAGCAGGCGTTTAGCTTCGTCAACCAGATCCGCTTCGTACAGGGATTTGCCCACGTTGTGGCCCTGTGCCGCGACGAAGGTGTTGGCGATACCGCCGCCGACGATCAGTTGGTCAGCGATTTTTGACAGAGAATCCAGTACGGTCAGTTTGGTAGAAACTTTAGAACCACCAACGATAGCAACCATCGGGCGAGCTGGTTCTTTCAGCGCTTTACCCAGCGCATCCAGTTCAGCGGCCAGCAGCGGACCCGCACACGCGACGTCAGCGAATTTGCCGATACCGTGAGTGGATGCCTGCGCACGGTGTGCTGTACCGAACGCGTCCATCACGAACACGTCGCACAGCGCAGCGTATTTCTTAGACAGCGCTTCGTCGTCTTTCTTCTCGCCTTTGTTAAAGCGAACGTTTTCCAGAACAACCAGCTCACCTGCCGCCACTTCAACGCCGTCCAGGTAGTCTTTCACCAGACGTACCGGGCTGGACAGTTTGTCTTTCAGGTAATTAACAACCGGCAGCAGAGAGAATTCTTCGTTGTACTCGCCTTCGGTCGGACGACCCAGGTGGGAGGTTACCATCACTTTTGCACCCTGTTTCAGTGCCAGTTCGATGGTCGGCAGAGAAGCACGAATACGCGCGTCACTGGTCACTTTCCCATCTTTAACCGGTACGTTCAGATCCGCACGGATAAAAACGCGTTTACCTGCCAGATCCAGATCGGTCATCTTAATTACAGACATGGTGAGTCCTCTCGTTGATTCTTAAAGTTTTGCAAGCGCACACGCGCTTTACCTGAAACCTTTCGCGGCCATTGCTAACGTGGTGTCGAGCATCCGGTTAGCAAAGCCCCATTCGTTATCACACCAGACCAGCGTTTTGATCAGATGCGCGCCACTGACTCGCGTTTGAGTGCCATCAACAATGGCGCTGTGCGGATCGTGGTTAAAATCGGTGGAGACCAACGGCAATTCCGTATAGTCAACTATACCATGAAATGCATCCTGTGCTGCTTTTTGCAGCAACCTGTTGACTTCACAAGCTTTTACCGGTTTCTTCACCGTGACGCTAAGATCGATCGCCGTCACATTTATCGTCGGGACGCGCACCGCAATCGCCTCGAAGCGATCGTTGAATTGCGGGAAAATACGCGTGATCCCCGCTGCCAGTTTCGTATCCACTGGAATAATCGACTGGCTCGCGGCACGGGTACGGCGTAAGTCCGGATGATAAGCGTCGATCACCTGCTGATCATGCATCGCAGAATGGATCGTCGTTACCGTGCCCGACTCTATTCCGTACGCATCATCTAACAGTTTAATGACGGGGATGATGCAGTTCGTGGTACAGGATGCGTTGGAGACAATGCGGTGCTCGGCGAGGAGTTCGTGCTGGTTAACGCCATAGACGATGGTCGCGTCCAGATCATTACTGCCAGGGTGTGAAAAAAGCACTTTCTTCGCGCCTGCGGCGAGATGCGCTTCGCCATGTTCACGATTGCCGTACACACCGGTGCAGTCAAGCACCACATCAACGCCCAGTTCCCGCCAGGGGAGCGCGTCAATGCTGCGCTCATGGAGGAGACGGATCACATCTTCACCGACATACAGCTGTTCCCGCTCCTGGCGAACATCCCAGGCAAAACGGCCATGGCTGGTGTCATATTTCAATAAATGCGCGATGCCCGTAGCATCTGCCAGTTCATTGATTGCCACCACGGTGATTTCCGCACGACGCCCGGATTCATATAAAGCGCGAACCACGTTGCGTCCGATGCGACCGAAGCCATTAATCGCTACGCGTACGGTCATAGATCTCCTGCGAGACTTTCCCTGATTTGAGGTGGCTGACAGAGTAATGCAGCAACGCGCTAAGGGGAACCTCGCCTGTCACAAACTGCGACTGATTGATTATTTGTCGAACATTTAATCGACTGAAGCGTTTCAGCTAGAATAAGCGAAACGGGGAATAAAAGGAATGATTGTCCAGAGAGAGAAACCAGTTATCTGACCTGCGTCACATTTTAAAGCGGTTTACGTGGTTTAGTTATTCCACTACCAGGAATTATCCGTTTTGTTTCCCGGCGGTAAAAAAACGGGCCGCCTGAGCGACCCGTTTTCAGCTTTTACGTGATTACAGCAACGCTTTTGCTTTAGCAACGACGTTGTCGACGGTAAAGCCGAACTCTTCGAACAGTTTCTCAGCCGGAGCCGACTCACCGAAGGTGGTCATCCCGACGATAGCACCGTTCAGCCCGGTGTACTTGTACCAGTAATCCGCGATACCCGCTTCCACCGCCACGCGGGCGCTGACCGCTTTCGGCAGCACGGATTCACGGTAGGCCGCATCCTGTTTGTCGAACGCGTCGGTGGACGGCATGGAAACCACGCGCGCCTTCACCCCTTCCGCAGCCAGTTTTTCCCACGCGGCAACCGCCAGCTCCACTTCTGAGCCGGTGGCAATGAAGATAAGTTCCGGCTGACCGGCGCAGTCTTTCAGCACATAACCGCCACGGGCGATATCCGCCAGTTGTTTCGCGGTACGCGCCTGCTGCGCCAGGTTCTGGCGGGACAGAATCAGCGCAGTCGGGCCGTCATGACGCTCCACGCCGTATTTCCACGCCACCGCCGATTCCACCTGGTCGCACGGACGCCACAGGCTCATGTTCGGCGTCACGCGCAGGGATGCCATCTGCTCAACCGGCTGGTGGGTCGGGCCGTCTTCGCCCAGACCGATGGAGTCGTGGGTGTAGACCATCACCTGACGCTGTTTCATCAGCGCCGCCATGCGCACCGCGTTACGTGCGTATTCCACAAACATCAGGAAGGTGGAGGTGTACGGCAGGAAACCGCCGTGCAGCGCAATGCCGTTGGCAATGGCGGTCATACCGAATTCGCGCACGCCGTAGTGAATGTAGTTGCCTGCCGCGTCTTCATTGATGGCTTTCGAACCGGACCACAGGGTCAGGTTGGATGGCGCCAGGTCCGCGGAGCCGCCGAGGAACTCCGGCAGCCACGGTCCGAAGGCTTCAATCGCGTTCTGCGACGCCTTACGGCTGGCGATTTTCGCCGGATTCGCCTGCAGGCTTTCAATCCACGCCTGCGCTTTCGCCGCGAAGTCTGCCGGCATATCACCCTTCATACGGCGGGTGAACTCAGCGGCTTCCTGCGGGAAGGCTTTCGCATAAGCAGCAAATTTGTCGTTCCAGGCCGACTCTTTCGCCTGTCCGGCTTCTTTTGCATCCCACTGTGCATAGATTTCAGACGGGATTTCAAACGGCGCGTATTTCCAGCCCAGCTGTTCGCGGGTGGCGGCCACTTCCGCATCACCCAGCGGCGCACCGTGAGAATCGTGCGTACCGGCCTTGTTCGGAGAACCGAAACCGATGATGGTTTTGCACATCAGCAGCGACGGTTTGTCCGTCACCGCACGGGCTTCTTCCACTGCACGTTTAATGGCGGCGGCATCGTGACCGTCCACGCCGCGCACCACATGCCAGCCATAGGCTTCAAAGCGTTTCGCGGTGTCGTCGGTGAACCAGCCTTCCACGTGACCGTCAATGGAGATGCCGTTATCGTCATAGAACGCCACCAGTTTGCCCAGTTTCAGGGTGCCCGCCAGGGAGCACACTTCGTGGGAGATACCTTCCATCATGCAGCCGTCGCCCATAAAGGCATAGGTGAAGTGGTCAACGATGTCATGACCCGGACGGTTGAACTGTGCTGCCAGAGTTTTCTCGGCAATCGCCATACCCACCGCATTCGCAATGCCCTGACCCAGCGGGCCGGTGGTGGTTTCGACCCCGGCGGTGTAACCCACTTCCGGGTGGCCCGGGGTTTTTGAATGCAGCTGACGGAAGTTTTTCAGCTCTTCCATCGGCAGGTCGTAGCCGGTGAGGTGCAGCAGGCTGTAAATCAGCATGGAGCCGTGGCCGTTAGACAGCACGAAACGGTCACGGTCTGCCCAGGACGGATTCTGCGGGTTATGGTTCAGGAAATCACGCCACAGGACTTCGGCAATGTCAGCCATACCCATCGGGGCACCGGGGTGACCGGATTTCGCTTTCTGTACTGCGTCCATGCTTAGCGCACGAATAGCATTGGCAAGCTCTTTACGTGAGGACATTTTGACTCCAGATCGGACTGTTGAAGGCCATGCCCGAAACGACTTGACGACAGCGCGTTTTGGGCTACGCCGGAAAAAAGTGTGAACAATGTAACCCAAGCGACAAAGCATGTATATGGAGCATCCTTTTGCCGCTTCAGAAATCTCTGGATCATGCTCGCATGTTGCGCAATCTGCTTACGCCATTGTCGTTATTTTCTTTATACTTCCAGCACGATCCGCATTGTCTGTCTGCGGACCAATTTTCAGATTGATATGACTACACCGTGCGGAAGATAAACCGATGAAAATACGCTCAGCATTACTCGCCTTAGGGATCGCAACCGCGCTAACCGGTTGCCAGAACATGGATTCAAACGGATTGTTAAGCTCCGGTGCGGAAGCTTTTCAGGCATATTCACTCACTGATGAACAGGTCAAAACCTTAAGTGACCAGTCCTGTAAAGAACTGGACAGCAAAGCCACCATCGCCCCTGCCAGCAGCGAATACACCAAACGCCTCAACAAGATTGCCGCGGCACTTGGCGACAACATTAATGGTCAGCCAGTAAACTACAAAGTTTATGTGACCAAAGACGTGAACGCCTTTGCGATGGCAAACGGCTGTATCCGCGTCTACAGCGGTCTGATGGACATGATGAACGATAACGAAGTCGAAGCGGTTATCGGCCATGAAATGGGACACGTTGCACTGGGTCACGTGAAAAAAGGTATGCAGGTTGCGCTGGGGACTAACGCCCTGCGTGTCGCGGCCGCCTCAACCGGTGGCGTCGTGGGGAGTTTGTCACAGTCGCAGTTGGGCGACCTTGGCGAGAAACTGGTGAACTCACAGTTCTCTCAGCGCCAGGAAGCCGAAGCGGATGACTACTCTTACGATCTGCTGCGTAAGCGCAATATCAACCCGACGGGTCTTGCCACCAGTTTCGAAAAACTGGCGAAACTGGATGCCGGTCGCCAGAGCTCAATGTTTGACGACCACCCGGCCTCTGCCGAGCGTGCACAACACGTGCGCGACCGTATGAAGGCGGACGGGATTAAATAATCACATATCTAATGGCATCGGACGTTATTGGCGAAGCCAGTTTGAGCCCGGACAGCGCACAGCCACCGGAGCGTACACGTAGTACGTGAGGATGGCGAGCACTGCCCGGGTTCAAAATGGCGAGTAAAATAGTCCGATTACTCGCCTTTTTTCGCTGCCTGGATATATAGCATTTCCAGCGCCAGCGTTGCTGCCGCCAGCGCAGTAATTTCAGACTGATCGTAGGCTGGCGCCACTTCTACAACGTCCATTCCCACAATGTTCAGATCTTTCAGGCCACGCACCAGTTTGATGGCGCGATCGGACGTCAGACCGCCGATCACCGGCGTCCCGGTACCCGGCGCAAACGCCGGATCCAGACAGTCGATGTCAAAGGTCAGGTACACCGGCATATCGCCGACGATCTGTTTCACCTGCGCGATGATGTCGTCCACAGTGCGGTCGTTAACCTGACCGGCATCAAGCACGGTGAAACCATTGTCTTTATCGAATTCGGTACGGATGCCGATCTGCACGGAATGATTCGGATCGATCAGCCCTTCGTTCGGCGCGGTGAAGAACATGGTGCCGTGGTCAAACTCGCAGCCATTGGCGTAGGTATCGGTATGCGCATCGAAATGCACCAGCGCCATTTTGCCGAAGTGTTTCGCATGAGCGCGCAGCAGCGGCAGAGTCACAAAGTGGTCGCCGCCGAAAGAAAGCATGCGCTTACCGGCCGCCAGCAGTTTTTCCGCGTGCGCCTGCAGTTTTTCACTCATTTCACGGGCATCACCAAAGGCGTAAACCAGATCACCGCAGTCCACGACGTTCAGGCGCTCACGCATATCGAAGTTCCACGGGAAGCGGTTGTGTTCCCAGGCCAGGTTGGTAGAAACCTGACGGATTGCCGCCGGACCGTGACGGCCACCCGCACGACCAGAGGTCGCCATATCAAACGGTACGCCGGTGATAACCCAGTCAGCGTCACTGTCATACGGCTGGAAATTCAGCGGAAGGCGTAAAAAACCAAACGCGTTAGATACCAGAGAGTTGTCGTACTGATTTCCTAAGGTACTCATGGCTATGACCTCTTCTAAAGTCGGTAAAAAAAATCCCCTCCGCGTCGTTAGGCCCGACGAGGAAGGGATTGATTTGGGTTACTGCTTATAGAGCGAATTATCGCCGTTATTTTGTACGGGTTCAAGTAAGATCCGCAGGCCCGGTAAGCGCAGCGCCACCGGGCATCAACCGTTACTCGTCTTCCAGATAAGTATAGCCGTACAGACCCGCTTCAAACTCTTCGAGGAATTGCTGCTGCAGCGCGGCATCGAGATCGGTGTTTTTTACCTGATCACGGAACTGCGTTAGCAAAGTGTTGGGATCAAGCTGCACGTACTGCAGCATATCCGCCACTGTATCCCCTTCGTCAGACAGCTCAACTTCCACGCTACCGTCCGGGAAAACAAACACGTCAACCGCTTCGGTATCACCGAACAGATTGTGCATGTTGCCGAGGATCTCCTGATAAGCGCCGACCATAAAGAAGCCCAGCATCGGCGGGTTTTCCGGATCGTACGGCGGCATCGGCATGGTGGTGGCGATCCCGTCGCCATCGACGTAATGATCGATAGCACCGTCAGAGTCACAGGTGATATCCAGTAGCACCGCACGGCGTTCCGGTGCGTGATGCAGCCCTTCCAGCGGCAGCACCGGGAACAGTTGATCGATACCCCAGGCATCCGGCATTGACTGGAACAGCGAGAAGTTGACGTAAATCTTATCCGCCATACGTTCCTGCAGTTCATCGATGATCGGGCGATGCGCGCGGTTGCTCGGGTCGAGCTGCTTCTGCACTTCGTGGCACATGTTCAGATACAGTTGCTCTGCCCAGGCGCGTTCCTGCAGACTGAAGGTGCCGGAAGAATAACCGACGTGGATATCGTGCAGGTCCATCTGGCTGTCGTGCAGCCATTCACGCAGCGAGCGACGGTTGCCCGGTTCGTGCATCTCCTGCCAGGTTTCCCACATACTTTGCAGCGCGCGGGCGGCATCCGCTTCCGGTGCGGCAGGCACGGTATATTCGTTGCGCTCAACGCCAATAATATTCGAAACCAGCACCGTGTGGTGCGCGGTCACCGCGCGACCGGATTCGGTGATCACCGTCGGGTGCGGCAGGCCATTCTCTTCACAAGCATCGCCAATCGCCCAGATGATGTTGTTGGCGTATTCATTCAGGCCGTAGTTCACCGAGCAGTCAGACTGCGAACGGGTCCCTTCGTAATCCACGCCCAGACCGCCGCCGACGTCAAAACACTGAATATTGACGCCCAGCTTATGCAGTTCCACGTAGAAACGTGCGGATTCACGTACGCCAGTCGCGATATCGCGAATGTTCGCCATCTGCGAGCCGAGGTGGAAATGCAGCAGCTGCAGACTTTCCAGATGCCCCGCGTCACGCAGGATCTCCACCAGTTGCAGCACCTGCGTCGCCGCCAGGCCGAATTTGGATTTTTCACCACCGGAAGACTGCCATTTACCGGAACCCTGCGAGGCCAGACGCGCACGCACGCCAAGGCGCGGCACCACGTTCAGACGCTCGGCTTCTTCCAGCACGATAGCAATTTCGGACATCTTTTCGATGACCAGATAGACCTTGTGCCCCATCTTTTCGCCAACCAGCGCGAGACGAATATATTCACGGTCTTTATAACCGTTACAGACGATCACGCTGCGGGTCATCCCGGCATGCGCCAGTACCGCCATCAGTTCCGCTTTTGAGCCCGCTTCCAGACCCAGCGGTTCACCGGAGTGGATCAGCGACTCAATAACGCGGCGATGCTGATTCACCTTGATCGGGTAAACCAGAAAGTAGTCGCCGTGGTAACCGTAGGATTCGCGCGCGCGTTTGAACGCGGCGTTAATCGAGCGCAGACGGTGTTGCAGGATCTGCGGGAAGCAGAACAGTGCAGGCAGACGTTGCCCTTGCGCTTCGCGGGCTTTCACCAGTTCGGCGAGATCAACGCGCGCCTGCGGCACATCAGGATCCGGGCAGACGGTGATGTGTCCCAGTTCGTTGACGTCGTAATAGTTATTGCCCCACCAGGCAATGTTGTAAGTACGTAGCATCTTGCTGGCTTCCTGGGAGCTCATCGCAACCTCCTGCATGGAACGTAGTACACCCTGTTCGCCTGCTGACGAAGGCGAAACCATAGAAATGTCGTCAGACATAGCGAACCTCAAATTGTCTTATTAAGTGTAAAACAGTTGACTACTATCGCAGCGTAATATTGCGATAACAACCCATAAACGGCGCGTTTACCCAGCACAGCGTGCTGAGTCTGCGGCCGTGCGACCGGTTTCATGTTCATATCATTGTAAAACACAGATCCGGACTAATTATGACTATCCGGAGAAACCACGAGAAAACTCTTGTCGGAACAAGAGCGCCCTTGTTCAGACTTCACAATGCCTTACCGGCCCTGGAATCCTGAGAAGCGCCGAGATGGGTAGAACATCGGCAGGTTTGCAAATTAGAGATGCAGGTTGCGGGAATTAAGCGCATGCCAGAACGGCATGACTGATTCAGCGGAAAACGACGGTTCATTCTTTTGTATCACCTCCACGCTAACCCTCTGAGGCCAGCGACAAGCCAAAGCTAATAGTTCACTGCTTAACCCGGCTGGAAGTGGCATCACGATGATTTTCACCGTGCGCTTTTTTGCATAAGCCGCGCGCGGCGTTTTATACCGATAACCGGGGCAAAATGCAAAATAAAAATGCACACTCTGCCACCGCTGTCAGGAAAAATTTCCAGCGCGTTTTCATCATCGATTGCGACCTGCATCAAAAAAAACTGGCAATCCGATGAATAAATCACCTAAAATAGCCATCCAGATGTTAATCCATCTATACTGATTAACACTCAGACTTCTTGTGACTATTTCCCGCAGTGCTAGCGGAATCATCCAGAAAAGTTAACGGATACAAAAGTTTGAGCTTAACGTACTCTCCTTAGGTGAAATAAAACATGGCAAAACACCTCTTTACGTCCGAGTCCGTATCTGAAGGGCATCCAGACAAAATTGCTGACCAAATCTCCGACGCCGTCCTGGACGCGATCCTCGAGCAGGATCCGAAAGCACGCGTTGCCTGTGAAACCTACGTCAAAACCGGCATGGTGCTGGTCGGTGGTGAAATCACTACCAGCGCATGGGTTGATATCGAAGAGATCACCCGTAACACCGTCCGCGAAATTGGCTATGTGCATTCCGATATGGGCTTTGACGCCAATTCCTGCGCGGTTCTGAGCGCGATTGGTAAACAATCTCCGGACATCAACCAGGGCGTTGACCGTGCGGATCCGCTGGAACAGGGTGCGGGTGACCAGGGCCTGATGTTTGGCTACGCCACCAACGAAACCGACGTGCTGATGCCAGCGCCAATCACTTATGCTCACCGTCTCGTGCAGCGTCAGGCTGAAGTACGTAAAAACGGCACCCTGCCATGGCTGCGCCCGGATGCGAAAAGTCAGGTCACTTTCCAGTATGATGACGGCAAAATCGCCGGTATCGATGCGGTGGTGCTGTCCACTCAGCACGCAGAAAATATCGATCAGAAATCGCTGCAGGAAGCGGTGATGGAAGAGATCATCAAACCGGTACTGCCGGCAGAGTGGCTGAATGCGTCGACCAAATTCTTCATCAACCCGACTGGCCGTTTTGTTATCGGCGGCCCGATGGGAGACTGCGGTCTGACCGGTCGTAAAATCATTGTTGATACCTACGGCGGCATGGCACGTCACGGCGGTGGCGCGTTCTCCGGTAAAGATCCGTCTAAAGTTGACCGTTCTGCGGCGTACGCGGCGCGTTATGTCGCGAAAAACATCGTGGCGGCGGGTCTGGCGGACCGTTGTGAAATTCAGGTGTCCTACGCCATCGGCGTGGCAGAGCCGACCTCCATCATGGTGGAAACTTTTGGTACTGAGAAAGTGCCGAGCGAGCAACTGACACTGCTGGTACGCGAATTCTTCGATCTGCGTCCGTACGGCCTGATCCAGATGCTGGATCTGCTGCACCCGATCTACAAAGAAACTGCGGCGTATGGTCACTTTGGTCGTGAACATTTCCCATGGGAAAAAACTGACAAAGCTGCGCTGCTGCGTGACGCTGCCGGTCTGAAATAATTCACCTGCTTTATGCGTAAAAGGCCAGCGTTATGCTGGCTTTTTTTATTGCTGCTATTATTAAATACGTGCCGCTCTCATCGTTTCGTTTACCGTTTCGCTGATAATAGTGAAAACGATTACACCATACGCTGTAACCGGTCATTCTCGCTTTTATTCCTTTCTCAACACTTTCATTGCGTTGTTACACTCTTTTTCAGTTAACTCTGAAAAATGGGATTTTCTGCGCTCTGGATACATTATACATCACTGATTTATTTATCTATTTTTATAATCACTTCATGCATTACGATGTAACCGATTACACCATTGTGATGCATATCACACTATCAACCGTCATCCTGGCCTACCCTTAAAATCGACAAAACTGATAATTCAATCGGAGGGCATAATGCCTGGCAATCAGAAACAGGGGCGTTCTAACAAGGCGATGACGTTTTTTGTCTGTTTTCTCGCAGCCCTGGCGGGATTACTGTTTGGCCTTGATATTGGTGTCATCGCGGGGGCGTTGCCCTTCATCACCGATGAGTTCCAGATCACCGCGCACACGCAAGAGTGGGTGGTCAGTTCAATGATGTTTGGCGCTGCCGTCGGCGCCGTCGGCAGCGGCTGGCTCTCTTATCGACTCGGGCGTAAGAAGAGCCTGATGATTGGCGCGATCCTGTTTGTGGCGGGTTCGCTGTTTTCAGCCGCGGCGCCAAACGTAGAAGTACTGATCCTTTCCCGCGTTCTGCTGGGTCTGGCCGTTGGCGTTGCATCTTACACCGCACCGCTTTATCTCTCTGAAATCGCGCCGGAAAAAATCCGCGGCAGCATGATTTCGATGTACCAGTTGATGATCACCATCGGGATCCTCGGCGCCTATCTGTCCGATACCGCCTTCAGCTACAGCGGTGCCTGGCGTTGGATGCTCGGCGTGATTATCATCCCGGCAATCCTGCTGCTGATCGGCGTCTTCTTCCTGCCGGATAGCCCGCGCTGGTTTGCGGCGAAACGGCGCTTCCATGATGCCGAGCGGGTGCTGTTACGCCTTCGTGACACCAGCGCCGAAGCGCGCAACGAGCTGGAAGAGATCCGTGAAAGCCTGAAGATTAAACAGACCGGCTGGGCGCTGTTCAAAGAGAACAGCAACTTCCGTCGCGCGGTATTCCTCGGCGTATTGTTGCAGGTGATGCAACAGTTCACCGGGATGAACGTCATCATGTACTACGCGCCAAAAATCTTTGAGCTGGCGGGATACACTAATACGAATGAGCAGATGTGGGGCACGGTGATTGTCGGCCTGACTAACGTGCTGGCGACCTTTATAGCGATCGGTCTTGTTGACCGCTGGGGCCGTAAACCCACGCTGATCCTCGGCTTCCTGGTGATGGCGGCAGGTATGGGCGTACTTGGTACGATGATGCATGTCGGCATTCATTCCACCACCGCGCAATACTTTGCCGTGGCGATGTTGTTGATGTTCATCATTGGTTTTGCGATGAGCGCCGGTCCGCTGATTTGGGTGTTGTGTTCTGAGATCCAGCCGCTGAAAGGCCGTGATTTTGGTATCACCTGTTCCACCGCCACCAACTGGATCGCCAACATGATTGTCGGCGCGACCTTCCTGACGATGCTCAATTCACTCGGCAACGCCAATACCTTCTGGGTGTACGGCGGCCTGAACCTGCTGTTCATTGTCCTGACGCTGTGGCTGGTGCCGGAAACCAAACACGTGTCGCTGGAACACATCGAGCGCAACCTGATGCGCGGTCGTCCTTTACGTGAAATTGGCGCGCACGACTAACCTCCCTGGCTTCCTCCCTTTCGGGGGGAAGCTTCTTATTGCACTCCCCCCTGCATCGAATTATTCTCTGGCGTTATGAAAACCCAGCGTATCCCTATCGCAACTCAGCAGGCCGTTATGCGCTGTCTGCGCGATAAACTGGCCCAGGCCAACCTGAAACTTGGCCGCAATTATCCGGAGCCGAAACTGGTGTACCATCAACGCGGCACCTCGGCGGGTACCGCGTGGCTGGAAACCTACGAAATACGCCTCAATCCCGTCCTGCTGATGGAAAACGAGCAGGAATTCATCGACGAAGTCGTTCCCCATGAACTGGCGCACTTGCTGGTATGGAAAACCTTTGGCCGCGTTTCGCCGCATGGCAAAGAGTGGAAATGGATGATGGAGGATGTGCTCGGCGTTCCGGCCCGGCGCACACACCGGTTTGAGCTTGGTTCAGTACGCACCAATACCTTCCCTTACCGCTGCAAATGCCAGCAGCACCAGCTCACTGTCCGGCGGCATAATCGGGTGGTGCGTGGCGAAGCGGTTTATCGCTGCAGGCAATGCGGCGAACCGCTGATGTCGGAATAACCGCCAGAATTATCAAGAACTTTCATGATTTAACTGATTGCATCCCGGAACAACTTTCGTTACGTTGCAGGCTCGCTTTAAGACGGAGTTTGTGATGTCCCGTACGCTGTTTTTTGCTGTCGCCTGTCTGGCGACAGCGTTTTCAGGCCATCTTCTGGCCGCAGGCATTCATAATTTTTCGCAGGCCAAAGCCGCCGGAGTCAAGGTAAATGCCGATGCGCCTGGCGACTTTTATTGCGGGTGTAAAATTAACTGGCAGGGGAAGAAAGGCGTCGTTGACCTCGACTCCTGTGGCTACAAAGTGCGTAAAAATGAAAACCGCGCCAGCCGCATTGAATGGGAACACGTGGTCCCTGCGTGGCAGTTTGGCCATCAACGTCAGTGCTGGCAGGATGGCGGGCGTAAAAACTGCGCGAAAGACCCGGTCTACCGCCAGATGGAAAGCGATATGCATAACCTGCAGCCCGCCGTGGGCGAGGTGAATGGCGATCGCGGGAACTTCATGTACAGCCAGTGGAATGGCGGCGAAGGTCAGTACGGCCAGTGCGCCATGAAAGTCGATTTTAAAAACAAACGCGCCGAGCCGCCACCGCGCGCCCGCGGTAGCATCGCCCGGACGTGGTTCTATATGCGCGATCGCTATCAGCTCACGCTTTCCCGCCAGCAGACGCAGTTGTTCACGGCCTGGGCGAAGCTGTATCCGGTCACGGAATGGGAGTGCGAGCGCGATGCGCGAATCGCAAAAATTCAGGGCAACCATAACCCGTACGTCCAGCACGCTTGCCAGCCGCAAAAGAGCTAACCTACACTAGCGGCCATTGTAAATTCAGAGTCCGGATATCAACAGTTATGCGCATTCCTCGCATTTATCACCCTGAAAGTATCACCGTGGGCAGCCAGATTGCCCTTTCCGATGATGCGGCTAACCACGTTGGTCGCGTGCTGCGTATGACCACCGGTCAGCAGGTGCAACTTTTCGACGGCAGCAATCAGGTGTTTGATGCCGATATCATTCAGGCGGATAAAAAAAGCGTCCGGGTCAGTGTTCAACGCGCCACCCTGGACGATCGCGAGTCGCCGCTCCATATTCATTTAGGTCAGGTGATGTCGCGCGGTGAAAAAATGGAATTCACTATCCAGAAATCGATAGAACTCGGTGTAAGCCTCATTACGCCACTGTTTTCTGAACGCTGCGGCGTTAAACTGGATGCTGAACGCCTGAATAAGAAGATCCAACAGTGGCAGAAAATCGCCATTGCGGCATGTGAACAGTGTGGCCGCAACCAGGTGCCGGAAATTCGCCCGGCGATGGATCTGGAAGCCTGGTGCGCCGAGCAGGACGACAGCCTGAAACTGAACCTGCACCCGCGCGCCAGCCAGAGTATCAACACGCTGCCGTTGCCGGTTGAACGCGTACGTTTGCTGATTGGCCCGGAAGGCGGGCTGTCGGCGGATGAAATCGCCATGACCGCGCGTTATCAGTTTACTGATATCCTGCTGGGACCTCGTGTTCTGCGTACAGAAACCACCGCGCTCACCGCCATTACCGCACTACAAGTGCGTTTTGGCGACCTGGGCTGATGCTTTAATGGAGAACGATAATGATTAAGCTAGGCATCGTGATGGATCCCATTGCGAACATCAACATCAAGAAAGACTCCAGCTTCGCTATGCTGCTGGAGGCACAGCGTCGTGGTTATGAACTCCATTATATGGAGATGAACGATCTGTATCTGATCAACGGCGAAGCCCGCGCACATACGCGCACGTTCAGCGTTGAGCAGAACTATGACAAGTGGTACGAATTCAGCAGCGAACAGGATCTGGCGCTCGCCGATCTCGACGTGATCCTGATGCGTAAGGATCCGCCGTTTGACACCGAATACATCTACGCGACCTATATTTTAGAGCGCGCAGAAGAGAAAGGGACGCTTATCGTCAACAAGCCGCAGAGTCTGCGCGATTGTAACGAAAAACTGTACACCGCCTGGTTTGCCGATCTGACGCCGGAAACGCTGGTTACTCGTAGCAAAACGCAACTGAAAGCCTTCTGGCAGAAGCACGGCGACATCATCATGAAACCGCTGGACGGCATGGGCGGCTCTTCCATTTTCCGCGTTAAAGAGGGTGACCCTAACATCGCGGTAATTGCGGAAACCCTGACCGAGCTGGGCACCCGCTACTGCATGGCACAAAACTATCTGCCGGCGATCAAAGACGGTGATAAGCGCGTGCTGGTGGTTGACGGCGAACCAGTGCCTTATTGCCTGGCGCGTATTCCTCAGGGCGGCGAAACGCGCGGCAACCTGGCGGCCGGTGGTCGCGGCGAACCGCGTCCGCTGACGGAAAGCGACTGGGAAATTGCCCGAAAAGTGGGCCCGACGCTGAAAGCGAAAGGACTGATCTTCGTTGGTCTTGATATCATTGGTGACCGCCTGACCGAAATCAACGTCACCAGCCCGACCTGCATTCGCGAAATCGAAGCAGAATTTCCGATTTCCATCACCGGTATGCTGATGGATGCTATCGAAAAGCGTCTGGCCAAGTAAACTACGCGGGCGAAGGGAACCGCCCGCGCTCGACAGCACCCTTGCTTATCCAGCATACTGGGTGCTGCTTTTTCAAACAGGACACAGAACCTCTGACAATGAATTTACAGCACCACTTTCTTATTGCCATGCCTGCGCTTCAGGATCCGATCTTTCGTCGCTCTGTTGTTTATATCTGTGAATACAATGATGATGGCGCCATGGGGATTATCATCAATAAACCGCTGGAAAATCTTCAGGTTGAAGGCATTCTGGAAAAACTGAAGATTGTTCCTGAACCACGCGATCCCGCCGTCCGCCTGGACAAGCCGGTGATGCTCGGGGGTCCGCTGGCTGAAGATCGTGGTTTTATCCTCCATACGCCGCCGTCTGATTTCTCCTCCAGCATCCGCATTTCCGACAATACCGTGATCACCACTTCCCGCGATGTGCTTGAAACGCTCGGTACCACAGAGCAGCCGTCTCAGGTGCTGGTGGCACTCGGTTACTCTTCCTGGGAGAAGGGCCAACTGGAGCAGGAGATCCTCGACAACGCCTGGCTGACCGCCCCGGCAGATCTGAATATTCTGTTCAGGACACCTATCGCTGACCGCTGGCGCGAGGCCGCAAAACTGATCGGCATTGATATTCTGACCATGCCGGGCGTAGCGGGGCATGCATGATGAGTGGAACACTGCTGGCTTTTGATTTTGGAACGAGAAGCATTGGTGTGGCAGTAGGCCAGCGCATTACCGGCACCGCACGTCCACTGAATGCGATCAAAGCGCAGGACGGTACGCCTGACTGGAACAGCATTGAACGCCTGCTGAAAGAGTGGCAACCGGATAATGTGATTGTCGGTTTGCCCCTGAATATGGACGGAACAGAACAACCGCTGACCGCCCGCGCACGCAATTTCGCCAACAAAATTCATGGCCGCTTTGGCGTCCAGGTCACGCTGCATGACGAACGTCTGAGCACCGTAGAAGCAAAATCCGGGCTGTTTGAGCGCGGCGGTTTCCGGGCGCTCAACAAAGGCAGCGTCGATTCCGCCTCCGCCGTGATTATCCTGGAAAGCTTTTTCGAGCAGGGCTACTAACCCTTCCGGGTGCGCCCATGGCACCCGGCAACCGTAACGGTCAGTGACGCAAATGCTCATTCGCCCAGCTTACCGCCTGGGTTCTGTTCTTCACGCTCAACTTACGAAAAACGTTATACAAATGGGTGCGCACGGTATTTTCGCTGATAAACAAGGCACGGGCGATATCCATGTTCGTCGCGCCGTGACGTAATTCATTGAGGATCTCGCACTCGCGTTCAGTCAGCGGAACATTATCATCGGTATCAGAACTATTATTCGCCGCATACATCGCCGGATGCATCACGCTCAGCTCGGCCGTCTGCTCGCCATTTAACATTGCGCGAATCCCCTCGAATAAGCGTGATTCATCGTCGTCATGGCGGAATACGCCATACAGAGAAGGCCATTGCGCCATTTCGTATAACTCATACTTCTGCGCGCTATTGATAATTAACAGGCGGGGCGCATCAGCCTGAGTACGAATAAGATCACGCCAGATGCCATTCAGCTTTTTGTTGGATATTGCGATATCAAATAACACCACCACACCTTTTGGCAGACGGTGTGTCAGGGGTTTATTAATGTTATGAACTTCGACGGAAATCTGCAGCACATCAGAAAGGTATGAAGCAAACGTATTTGCCTGCACGGACGGATGGGTAATAAATAGCAGGTGTCGTGCCCCCTGCGATTTCTGAGATATATCAATCATTTAAACTCTCCTTAGTTACGATCACCTTCATGGTGGCTAAATGAAGAAAAAATAAAAAAACATTTTTTTACTATTTATAAAAAAGAACAGCAAAAATTAAACCCGATTTTCTAAGAAACATCCTATTTCCGTACTCAGAATAGAACGAACGTATGAGGATAGTCAAAAGATATCACGCTTTCTTTTACACCAATCACAATACAATCTAATGAGTTGCTCGTAATTTGTTCACTACCCTGTCACCAGTAATCTTTCTGCAAAACCGATAACGTGCGGGATATTACCGGAAGGAAAGAACATCTCATACCGTGAAAGATTCACCACCTCGTCTTTTCAACATCAATATATTTTATGTTTCACACAGGCTCATTGTGTGTATATATTTATATCAATAATGATTTACTGCAATTCTCAATATAAAAATATAATTTATGAAATTGATGACCATCAAATTCACCGATTAAATTCGTCCTGCGGCAACCCGTTGCTGATAACTCTGGGTGAAGGTCTGCATGCCGGACTGCTGCCCGGTTTGCATCACGCCCGGCAACTGATGCCCCTTCCCTTCGCGGATCAGATTGGCGACGGCAGGTGTATTGACCAGCAGCTCATACAGCGCCACCCGGCTCCCCTGTTTCTCCGCCACCAGTTTTTGCGCCAGCACCGCGCAAAGGCTCCCGGCTAGCTGACTGCGCACCTGCTCCTTTTCCTGTACCGGGAAAACGTCCACCAGCCGCTCCACCGCCGAGGCGGCGCTTCGGGTGTGCAGTGTCGCCAGCACCAGATGCCCCGTTTCCGCCGCCGTCAGCGCCAGTTTGATGGTTTCGCGATCACGCAACTCGCCGAGCAGGATCACATCGGGATCCTGACGCAGCGCGGCACGCAGCCCGTCGGCGAAAGATAAAAAGTGTGATCCCAGTTCCCGCTGCTGGATCAGACAACGTTCGCTGTGATGGATAAATTCCACCGGATCTTCCAGTGTCAGAATATGCCCGTCCAGATGGTGGTTGAGGTGATCCACCATCGCCGCGAGGGTGGTGGATTTTCCGCTGCCGGTCGCGCCAGTTACCAGAATCAACCCGCTCTCTTTATGCAGCAGATTATCCAGCGCCGGCGGTACGGCAAGCGCTGCCAGTTGCGGACACTGTCCTGGCAACAAACGCAGCGCCAGCGACACGCCCTGCGTATTGACAAACGCACTGGCGCGCAGGCGTTTGCCATCCGTCAGCGCGACAGCGAAATCGGCCTGCTGATGCTCCTGCCACGCCGCGCGCTGCTCCGCCGACAGCCAGCCTGCGAGCAACGATTCGACATCAGGCGCAGGGAACGGCGCGGGCTCAAGCCGCCCCTGCCGACGCCAGCGCGGTGCTCTGCTACTGCACAGGTGTAGATCCGAGACATTATGCTTTACACTAAGCTCCACGATTTCTTGTATATCCATATACCCACCAGGAAAAATGAACGACATTGCGCATAACCTGGCACAGGTCCGGGACAAAATCCTGACCGCGGCTGCACGATGCGGCCGTGATTCAGAAGAAGTTACGTTGCTTGCAGTCAGTAAAACAAAACCTGCGAGCGCCATCGAAGAAGCTATCGCTGCAGGTCAGCGTGCATTTGGTGAAAACTACGTTCAGGAAGGGGTGGATAAAATCCGCTACTTTCAGGATGCAGGCCACAGCGATCTGCAATGGCACTTTATCGGCCCGTTGCAGTCCAACAAAAGCCGTCTGGTCGCTGAGCATTTTGACTGGTGCCATACCATCGATCGCCTGAAAATTGCGGCCCGCTTAAGCGAACAGCGGCCTGCAAATCTGCCGCCACTCAACGTGCTGATCCAGATTAATATCAGCGATGAACAGAGTAAATCTGGTATCCCGCTGGCATCACTGGACGCGCTGGCAGCGGAGATCGTCGAGTTGCCGGGCATCCGGCTTCGCGGCCTGATGGCCATTCCGGCACCGGAAGCGGAATATGAAAGGCAGTTTGCCGTTGCCCGACAAATGGCAGTAGCATTTGCCGAACTAAAAACACGCTACCCGACAGTCGATACGCTCTCACTGGGCATGTCGGATGATATGGACGCTGCCATCGCAGCAGGTAGCACAATGGTACGCATCGGCACCGCCATTTTCGGTGCGCGTGATTACACAAAAAAATAAAGGAAACTAAGGAACGCCATGATTACCTTGTCCACTTTGTTAGCTCTGGTTCTCCAGATTTACACGATGGTGCTGTTGCTTCGTATCTGGATGCAGTGGGCACGGTGTGATTTTTACAATCCCTTTTCCCAGTTCATCGTGAAAGTCACCCAGCCTGTTGTCGGGCCGCTGCGCCGCATTCTGCCATCGATGGGGCCGATTGACAGCGCCTCGCTGTTGATTGCGCTGATCCTTTGCGCCATTAAAGGCTTTTTCTGCCCGTACGTTTCCGTAGGCGGCGCCGCCATTGCGATTGCCGCGCTGCTGGTACTGGTTAAAACGCTGGGTTCGCTGATCTTCTGGGTGCTGCTGGCGATGGCGATCATGAGCTGGGTCAGCCAGGGACGCAGCCCGGTGGAATATGTGCTGATGCAACTGGCCGATCCGCTGCTGCGTCCTATCCGCAGCTTCCTGCCCTCCATGGGTGGCATCGACTTTTCACCGATGATCCTCGTGCTGCTGATGTATGTCATTAATATGGGCGTTGGTGAATTGCTGACCAACATTTCTATGCCGCTGGCGATCATCTGGGGTTGGGCTTGAGTGCAGTCACCCCCTGCAGCGACGGGCTGGTGCTTCGGCTGTACATTCAGCCCAAAGCCAGCCGCGACAGCATTGTGGGCGTGCATGGCGACGAGTTAAAAGTCGCCATCACCGCCCCGCCTGTCGACGGTCAGGCGAACGCACATCTGGTAAAATTCCTCGCCAAACAGTTTCGGGTTGCAAAAAGCCAGGTCATCATTGAAAAAGGCGAACTCGGACGTCATAAGCAAGTTAAAATTGTCGATCCGCAAAACATCCCGACTGACGTCGCGGCACTGATAAATTAGGATATCCCATGCAAAAAGTTGTCCTCGCCACCGGTAACGCCGGTAAAGTGCGTGAACTGGCTACGCTGCTTAGCGATTTTGGCCTCGATATTGTCGCTCAGACAGAGCTCGGCGTAGACTCGGCTGAAGAGACGGGCCTGACGTTTATCGAAAACGCCATTCTGAAAGCGCGTCATGCCGCGCAGATCACCGGTCTGCCAGCCATTGCCGATGATTCTGGTCTGGCAGTTGATGCGCTTGGCGGCGCGCCGGGCATTTACTCCGCCCGCTATGCAGGTGTGGAAGCGACCGACCGTGAGAATCTGGAAAAATTGCTGAACACGCTACATGATGTGCCGGACGAGCAGCGCCATGCACAGTTCCACTGTGTGCTGGTTTACCTGCGCCATGCGGAAGATCCCACTCCACTGGTATGCCATGGCCGCTGGCCGGGCGTGATCACCCGTGAACCTGCCGGTCAGGGCGGTTTTGGCTACGATCCCATCTTCTTTGTGCCGTCAGAAGGTAAAACCGCCGCTGAACTGACTCACGAAGAAAAAATCGCCATTTCCCATCGTGGTCAGGCGCTGAAAACGTTACTGGAAGCATTACGCAATGGCTGATTTACCGCCGCTGAGTCTTTACATTCATATTCCGTGGTGCGTGCAGAAATGCCCGTACTGCGACTTTAACTCGCATGCGCTCAAGGGTGAGGTGCCGCACGACGACTACGTTCAGCATCTGTTACGCGATCTGGACGCAGATATCGTGTACGCGCAGGGCCGGGACGTAAAGACCATTTTCATCGGTGGCGGTACGCCGAGCCTGCTTTCAGGCGAGGCGATGCAATCTCTGCTCGACGGCGTTCGCGCCCGTCTGACTCTGGCTGCGGATGCAGAAATCACCATGGAGGCGAACCCGGGCACGGTTGAGGCAGACCGTTTTACCGACTACCAGCGTGCCGGCGTCAACCGTATTTCCATCGGCGTGCAGAGCTTCAGTGAGGCAAAATTGCAGCGTCTCGGGCGTATTCACGGGCCGGAAGAGGCAAAGCGTGCCGCACGGCTGGCGAGCGGCCTCGGACTGCGCAGTTTTAACCTCGATCTGATGCATGGCTTGCCGGACCAAACGCTCGACGAGGCACTGGACGATCTGCGTCAGGCTATCGAACTGGAACCGCCGCATCTCTCGTGGTACCAGCTCACCATTGAGCCGAACACGCTGTTTGGTTCGCGCCCGCCGGTACTCCCTGACGACGATGCATTGTGGGATATTTTCGAGCAAGGCCATCAGCTACTGACAGCGGCGGGGTATCAGCAATATGAAACCTCGGCCTATGCAAAACCGGGCTATCAGTGTCAGCATAACCTCAACTACTGGCGCTTTGGCGATTATCTGGGGATTGGCTGCGGCGCGCACGGCAAAGTGACTTTCCCTGACGGACGCATTCTGCGCACCGCCAAAACCCGCCACCCGCGCGGTTATATGGCAGGCCGCTACCTTGAGCGCCAGCACGACGTGGCAACAGATGACAAACCGTTCGAATTCTTTATGAACCGCTTCCGTCTGCTGGAACCCGCCCCCCGCGCCGAATTTGTACGCTACACCGGTTTAACTGAAGCGGCGATTCGCCCGCAACTCGATGCAGCGCTGGCGCAAGGGTACATCACAGAGTGCGAGCAATTCTGGCAGATAACCGACCAGGGTAAGCTGTTCCTCAACTCACTGCTGGAGCTGTTCCTCGCCGATGAGGAGTGAGCGCTAATGAATGACGCCGTTTCGGCGCAGATAAGCGATGTCGCGATCCCAGCGCTCTAAACGGTGCTGCGCTTCATCGCTGCTGGTGTTCAGTTTCATCAATTCGGTACGCAGCTCACCCTGTTTAAGCCGCAATGGCTGAAGTGCATCATCCCGCGCCGCCATTTCGTCCTTGATCTTGTTGCTCATGATTTTGAACTGGACTGAATACTTGCGCCGCTGATCGCTCAACGCGATATCCCGCGCTTTTCGCAGCGGTGTCGCATCGCAGTCTGATTTTTTCTGACAGGCTTCCAGCGCGGGTTCATAGACGGTGGCGTTGTAGTGATTTTCAAATTTCAGCGGGTCGTTGTCTTTGCCAAACTGATGCAGCTCCTGCAGCAACGTGGTTTGCACGTCATTCCGGCTCAATGGTTTCCCGGTTTTATCCTCTCCCCAGCTGGCATTGATTTGCTGTTCGAGCGCCTCGATTTCCTGCTCAAGCGCTTTTTGCCGGGTCAGCGATTCCTGCTGTCTGGCTTTCAGCGCAGCATAATCGGCATTGATTTTCGCCAGCCGCGCATCGAAACCGAAGTCGTTAACAATGAGGTATTTGTCCTGATTGTCAGCGTCTTCCAGCGGATGACCGATATTTTTCGCCGCCGCCTGCATAGAGAGGAAGGAGGTCGTCCAGCCAGACTCTGGCGTACCGGTCGCTGTCATCATGGCGGAAAATTTCACTGGCTTGCCTTTGGTCCAGGTTTTTTCCACCAATTGATAATCTGCCGCCATCCCGACGATAGCGTATAAATCTTCCGTCGCCGACATATCGCCTTTTACCGAATACGTCGCCTGATTACCACGTGCATTGAGGGGTTCGAGGGTGATGGCTTCAAGATGAAAGAGGCCGTTGTACTGTTCGCTGAACTGCTGGCTCAGCACCGGATAAGTGGGGGCATTACTGGTTGCCAATGCCGTCAGCGAGGCAAAGAAGAGCAATGAAGCGGTAATGATTCCCTGTATTTTCATGGAGATATCCTTGTGAAGGTCGAATGACTCCGCACAGGATAAAAGAGATGGCCTTTCGCGACGGATAAATGAATTCCGAAATATCGGCTTTCTGTCCGAAAACAGAAAGCCGGATAATTGACTACTTCAGCGTTCCTACCAGCGCCTTGCGGCTGTCTTCCAGAGAGACCACGCGCGCGCAGACATCTTTACCGAACTTCTGGAAATCATCTTCCTGCGTTTTCCATTCGTTCTGAATCGCGGTTTGCAGCCCGCCGAGGCTGCCTAAAACGCCCTGCAGCGGATTACCGCCACCTTTGAGCACCGCTTTCGCACCGACTTCATTAATGCTGTCCTGCAGGATGCCGCCCATGGCCTGATTCACCAGTTGCTGGCCGTCAGCACGCACCTGATCGATCGCTTTATAATGGAACGTCAGGCCATCGCTGCGATGCTCAATGATTCGGTTCATCTGCTCTTTCAACTGGGCGTCCAGTTTGGTCAGACGGCTACGCATACTGCTGCTTTCACCGACCTGTTCGGAGATGATTTTATCCAGCGCCACGCGGCTTTTTTCGACGCGGGTTCGGGCGCCTTCGTCGATCCACGGCAGCGCGCTGCGTAAATCGGTCTGATAATCTTTGGCCTGCTCACGCTGGGCCGCGGAGAGGTTGTACTGTTTTCCGTTGTACATCACGTTGCCGTCCGGCGTGATGACCAGGTTGCCGTTCTCCCCTTTCACCTGTACGGTTTGCGGGCTCAAAATCACATCGTCACGCGGGGTGACGCTGCACTGATAATCGGCCTGGGCGGCGAACGCCGTCAGCGTCAGCGCCGCAGCGAGCAGCGTATTGCGCATCATAATCTTCCCTCAAGACAAAACGGGCCGGCATTTGCCGGCCCTTTCGTTAACTTAGTCCCACCAGACGTCGAAAAGTTCGCTGATGCGCACATCTTCGAATTTGCGGTCTTCCAGCCACTTACGGACAATGGCCTGATGCTCTTCGGTGCATTTACCGATTTCCTGCATGCAGATAAGCCCTTCCCAGGCCAGGTAGCCGCTGCCGTCAAACGCCAGTTTGTTCGGCTCAATCACGTCGTTGATGAAGTCATCGACAGTTTTATCGATCACGTCTTCGCTGGTACCTTCCGGAAAACGCCATGCGATCGAAAATCCTAATTCCTGGAATTCGTCGATATGCATTTTCTTACGCAGACGACGGCTACGGTTCTTTGCCATTATTTCACCCTCTCGAACATTAAGTCCCATACGCCGTGACCAAGACGATGGCCACGTTGTTCAAATTTGGTCACCGGACGTGATTCCGGGCGCGGTACATAGTCGTTGCTTTCTGACAGGTTTTTATAGCCCTCAAGCGAGGACATCACTTCCAGCATATGCTCCGCATATGGCTCCCAGTCAGTCGCCATGTGGAATACCCCGCCGAGCTTCAGCTTGCTTTTGACCAGCTCAGCAAACGGTCCCTGAACGATACGGCGTTTATTATGACGTGCTTTGTGCCACGGGTCAGGGAAAAAGAGCTGCACCATGTTCAGAGAATTGTCAGGAATCATTTTATGCAGCACTTCCACCGCGTCGTGACACATCACGCGCAGGTTCTCAACCCCTTCTTCATGGGCAGAACTCAGGCAGGCACCCACGCCTGGCGAATGTACTTCAATGCCGAGGAAATTTTGTTCTGGTTTCGCTTTCGCCATCGCGACCAGCGACGCGCCCATGCCGAAACCAATCTCCAGCGTGACCGGCGCGCAGCGGCCAAACAGGGTATCAAAATCGACCGGCTGTTCGCTGAATTCGACGCCCATCACCGGCCAGTAGTTATCCAGCGCATGCTGTTGCCCTTTCGTCAGGCGCCCCTGGCGGCGGACGAAGCTACGAATACGGCGCAGCGGGCGACCGTTTTCATCAAATTCCGGTGAGATGACGTCGTTATTCATAAAAATTATGTCTGCTTGTGAGAATGTTCGGGAAACGGGCATTATCCAAAGTTAGGGAGAGTATGCAAGCATGGGAAAGATCCTGTTTACACCACCGGAGGGCTGTGCTGGAATTTGCTTCCCTGATAATGCGAATCGATAACCATGCAAGCCTCTCAATTTTCAGCCCAGGTGCTGGACTGGTACGACAAATACGGGCGTAAAACCCTGCCCTGGCAAATTGAAAAAACGCCTTATAAAGTCTGGCTGTCTGAGGTGATGCTGCAACAGACGCAAGTGACGACGGTTATTCCCTACTTTGAGCGCTTTATGGCGCGGTTCCCAACCGTTACCGATCTGGCCAATGCACCGTTAGATGAAGTGCTGCACCTGTGGACCGGGCTCGGCTACTATGCCCGCGCGCGTAATCTGCATAAAGCCGCGCAGCAAGTCGCCACGCTGCATAACGGTAAATTCCCGGAAACGTTTGAAGAGGTTGCCGCGCTGCCGGGCGTCGGGCGCTCAACCGCAGGCGCTATTCTTTCGCTCTCGCTCGGTAAACACTTTCCGATCCTCGACGGTAACGTGAAACGCGTGCTGGCGCGCTGTTACGCCGTCAGCGGTTGGCCCGGGAAGAAAGAGGTGGAAAACCGCCTGTGGGAAATCAGCGAGCAGGTTACGCCTGCTAATGGCGTCGAACGTTTTAACCAGGCGATGATGGATCTTGGTGCGATGGTCTGCACCCGTTCAAAACCGAAGTGCGAGCTCTGCCCGGTAAACACGATTTGCGTCGCGCATGCTAACAACAGTTGGGCACAGTATCCTGGCAAAAAACCGAAACAGACGTTGCCGGAACGCACCGGTTATTTCCTGATCATGCAGCACGATAACGACGTGTTTCTCCAGCAGCGCCCGCCGGTGGGGTTATGGGGCGGCCTGTTCTGTTTCCCGCAGTTTGAGAGCGAAACCGCGCTTCGTGAGTGGCTGTCGCAGCAGGGAATAAAATCAGATAATCTTACGCAACATAACGCGTTCCGCCATACATTCAGTCACTTCCATCTGGACATTGTGCCGATGTGGCTTGACGTGCACTCCATCGCCGCGTGCATGGATGAAGGCAGCGCTCTCTGGTATAACTTAGCCCTGCCGCCGTCCGTCGGGCTGGCGGCACCCGTGGAGCGCCTGTTACAGCAGTTACGCGCCGGGGCACTGGTGTAGTCCCCTGGCCGAAGAAGAGGATTTATCATGAGCAGAACGATTTTTTGTACTTTCCTGCAGCGCGACGCTGAAGGTCAGGATTTCCAGCTTTATCCGGGCGAGATCGGCAAACGGATCTACAACGAGATCTCCAAAGAAGCCTGGGCTCAGTGGCAGCATAAGCAGACCATGCTCATCAACGAGAAAAAGCTCAACATGATGAACCCGGAGCACCGCAAACTGCTTGAACAGGAGATGGTCAACTTCCTGTTTGAGGGTAAAGAGGTGCATATTGAAGGCTATACGCCGCCGGAAAAATAAGAAGCCCCGCGGGGCTTTAAACCCAACAACACGCACTCCCGGAATGATGAAAAAACTTTTAGCGCTAGCCCTGATTGCGCCGTTGCTTGTGTCGTGTTCCGGCTCGAAGAAAGGCGATTCTTATAACGAAGCCTGGGTCAAGGACACCAACGGATTTGACATTCTGATGGGGCAATTTGCCCATAACATTGAAAATATCTGGGGATACAACGAAGTTCTGGTGGCCGGTCCCAAGGACTATGTGAAGTATACCGACCAGTATCAGACCCGCAGCCACATCAACTTTGATGCGGGTACTATCACCGTCGAGACCATCGCCGGTACCGAGCCTGCTGCGCGTCTGCGTCAGACAATCATCAAAACCCTGCTGATGGGCGACGATCCGGGATCGATCGACCTCTATTCCGACACTGACGATATCCAGATTTCAAAAGAGCCGTTCCTGTACGGGCAGGTCGTGGATAATAACGGCGAGGCAATTCGCTGGGAGTGGCGCGCCGCGCGCTTTGCCGACTGGCTGTTGCAAAACCGCATGAAGAGCCGCAGTAACGGCCTGCATGTAATCTACAGCATCACCATTAACCTTGTGCCAAACCACCTGGACAAGCGTGCGCATAAATATATCGGCATGGTGCGTCAGTCGGCGCGTAAATACGGCATCGATGAGTCACTGATTCTGGCGATCATGCAGACCGAATCCTCATTTAACCCCTATGCAGTCAGCCGTTCAGATGCGCTGGGCCTGATGCAGGTGGTTCAGCACAGTGCGGGTAAAGATGTATTCCGCGCGCAGGGGAAATCGGGAACACCGAGCCGCAGTTATCTGTTTGATCCGGCGAGCAATATTGATACCGGTACTGCGTATCTGGCGATGCTGAATAACGTCTATCTCTCCGGTATCGACAACCCAACGTCGCGCCGCTATGCGGTCATCACCGCCTACAACGGCGGCGCAGGTAGCGTGTTGCGCGTGTTCTCCGACGATAAAATTCGCGCCGCGAGCATTATTAACAGCATGGCGCCGGGTGATGTTTACCAGACGCTGACGACCCGCCATCCGTCAGCGGAATCTCGTCGCTATTTATACAAAGTTAATACCGCGCAGAAGGGTTATCGCCGGAAATAACGGTGAGCGCCATTTCCCCTCTCCTGGCGGAGAGGGGAATGCGTATCAGGCATCCGCATTCTTAAGCACGTAACCGTACAGCCGCTTGATACCATCAGCGTCTTTTTCACTGTATACACCCTGCAGTTCGGGTGAGAAGCCTGGCAGCAGATTGACGCCCTCTTCCAGCGCCAGGAAATAACGCAATACCGCGCCACCCCAGATTTCACCGGGTACCACACAAAGTACGCCTGGTGGATACGGCAACGCGCCTTCGGCGGCAACCCGCCCTTCCGCTTCGCTCAGACGCACCAGTTCGACGTTGCCACGAATGAACTCGCAGTTGGCGTCCTGCGGGTTCATCACCACTGGCGGCAGGCTGGCTTTGCGGAACATCGCTTTTTGCAGATCCTTCACCGCAAAGCTGACGTAGAGATCGTGCATCTCCTGACACAGCTGGCGCAGGGTGTAATCGCGGTAGCGCACCGGATATTTGTGATAGATAGTCGGCAACACCACCGACAATGGCGTGTCGTCTTCAATGTGCTGCTCAAACTGCGCCAGCATGGCGACCAGTTGTGCCAGCTTTTCCGGGCTTTCAGCAGGCGTCAGCAGGAAGAGGATCGAGTTCAGATCGCACTTCTCCGGCACTATGCCGTTTTCACGCAGGTAATTTGCAAGGATGGTTGCCGGAATGCCAAAATCGGTATATTCGCCGGTTTCCGCATCAATGCCGGGCGTCGTCAGCAGCAACTTGCAGGGATCGACAAAATACTGATCCTGTGCGTAGCCTTCAAAACCATGCCAGCGCTCGCCCGGGCCGAAACTGAAGAAACGGCGCTCCCGGGCGATAGTTTCCGTGGGATGATCCTGCCATGGCCGCCCTGCGACAACAGGCGGTATAAACGGCTTGATCATCTTACAGTTAGCGACGATTGCCTTGCGCGCCTCGATCCCCATTTCTACGCATTCCGCCCACAACCGACGCCCGCTCTCTCCTTCATGGATCTTCGCGTTGACATCCAGCGCGGCAAACAGCGGATAAAACGGGCTGGTGGAGGCATGCAGCATGTAAGCGTTGTTCAGCCGCTTATAAGGGCAGAATCGCGCCTGACCGCGGATATGGTTATCTTTTTTATGGATCTGCGAGGTTTGCGAGAACCCCGCCTGCTGTTTATGTACCGATTGCGTGACGAAAATCCCCGGATCGTTTTCGTTAAGATCCAGCAACAACGGCGAACAGTCAGCCATCATCGGAATGAATTGTTCGTAACCCACCCATGCAGAGTCAAACAAAATGTAGTCGCAGAGATGACCAATTTTGTCGACCACCTGGCGCGCGTTATAAACGGTGCCATCGTAAGTACCAAGCTGGATCACCGCCAGGCGGAACGGCCGGGCTTCACCGACTTTATCTGGCGCGACCTCGCTGATGAGTTCACGCAGGTACGCATCATCAAAACAGTGTTCATCAATACCACCAATAAAGCCGAACGGATTGCGTGCCGCTTCAAGGTAGACGGGCGTCGCACCGGCCTGGATCAACGCGCCATGATGATTCGACTTGTGGTTGTTGCGGTCGAACAAGACCAGATCGCCGCGCGTCAGCAGCGCATTGGTGACCACTTTGTTAGCCGCCGAGGTGCCGTTCAGTACGAACCAGGTCTTGTCGGCGTTAAACACTTTCGCCGCGTATTTCTGCGCGTGCTTTGCTGCGCCCTCGTGGATCAGCAAATCGCCGAGTTTGACGTCGGCATTGCACATATCGGCGCGAAAGATGTTCTCGCCGAAGAAATCATAAAACTGACGCCCGGCAGGATGCTTTTTGAAAAACGCACCATGCTGATGCCCCGGACAGGCAAAGGTGCTGTTACCCATCTCCACGTACTGTTTCAGGGTATCGAAAAACGGCGGCAGCAGGTTTTCTTCATAGCTGACAGCCGCGGCTTCCAGTTCCAGCCACTGTTGATCTTTTCCATGAAGCACGCCGCTGACGCCCTCGGGCGCTGCCGCACCTTCCTCACTCAGCAAAAATACTGGCAGTTGAAAGCCGCTTCGTTTGAGTAACGCCAGAATACCGCTGCGACTGTCCGCTTCATTAATGACGACCGCTGCCACATCGGTAAAATCGGTACTGTCCAGCGCCACCACGTCCCGGTGCGTGGAGAGTCGGGAAACCAGCGTATGGCTGGCGGCTATTTTCATTGAGTTCATAAGCAAATAGACCCGTTTCGGGGAAATGAAAGAGGATTAATCAACGGTGGTACTTCGTTAGCTTCACCGCATGGTGATCATAGAAAGCAGTGCGGAAGTATGGGATAACCTACGCTGGCGCGCGCATGGGTGCAGGCAAATTCGTAATGAAGTGGTCATCACTGTCGGCCCCATCTCTGGAAAGGAGGAAATTCGCGCAATCATGGCACCTTTCCTGTGTGCGTGCAAGATGCATTGATTATGCAAACCTTCCTCGTATAGCGCCCCATTCTACGGGACATTCATGCGATAATAATGCAACGATTGCGAGTAATTAGCAGGAGCAACTTTTGGTTATTGGTCCTTTTATTAATGCGGGTGCCGTCCTGATGGGCGGCGTGCTGGGCGCAGTACTGAGTCAGCGCCTGCCGGAACGCATTCGCGTTTCCATGACGTCTATTTTTGGCCTTGCCTCGCTGGGCATTGGTATTCTGCTGGTCGTAAAATGCGCCAATTTACCGGTAATGGTGCTCGCAACGCTGGTGGGCGCGCTGATTGGCGAGTTTTGCTATCTCGAAAAAGGCATCAATACCGCAGTCGGCAAAATGCAGCAGTTGATGATGAAATCTGGCGGGAAACGCAGTGGCATGCATGAAACGTTTATTCAGAGCTATGTCGCGATCATTATTCTTTTCTGCGCCAGTGGCACTGGGATTTTCGGTGCCATGCGCGAAGGGATGACCGGCGACCCCAGCATTCTGATTGCAAAGTCATTTCTGGATTTCTTCACCGCCACAATTTTTGCCTGTACGTTGGGCATCGCCGTTGCAGCGATCAGCGTACCGATGCTGGCGATTCAGCTGTCGCTGGCGGTTTGCGCGTCTATGATCCTGCCGATGACCACGCCGATGATGATGGCCGATTTCACCTCTGTGGGTGGCTTGTTACTGGTGGCGACTGGCTTGCGCATTTGCGGAATCAAGATGTTCGCGGTGGTGAATATGCTGCCTGCACTGGTGCTGGCAATGCCGCTTTCCGCTGCCTGGACCGCCTTTTTTGCCTGAGCTGCCGTGCAAACAGGCGAAAGTGGTGATAGATTGTGCAGTCTGCAATGAAAATCGCAAATTTCATTGACGAAGCGGAGCGAATCAGGTTTAATGCGCCCCGTTGCCCGGATAGCTCAGTCGGTAGAGCAGGGGATTGAAAATCCCCGTGTCCTTGGTTCGATTCCGAGTCCGGGCACCAAATTCATATCAACGGACCTCCACGGAGGTCCGTTTTTGCATCAAAGCCCGCCGAAATCAACACCTCCACAATACCTTAACTCTACCCAACTCAATCAACTTCAACCCGCATCAAGTCCCTTGCGAGGGTATAACTGAGGGTATAGTCTGATTCGATAAAATTTATACCCCTTTTTACTATCAGGAGACCCCACTAATGGCGCTCACTGACGCTAAAATCCGTGCAGCTAAACCGGATGAAAAACCTTATAAACTTGCCGACAGCGGCAACATGTTTTTACTCGTTCACCCTAACAGCTCCCGCTACTGGCGATTACGCTACCGGTTTCTGGGCAAAGAGAAAACTCTCGCTCTGGGTGTCTATCCTGAAGTCTCGTTATCAGAAGCAAGGGAAAAGCGCGATGCGGCCAGGAAACAGATAGCGGAGGGAATTGATCCGTGCGAACAGAAACGGGTCAAAAAGTCGGTACCCGAAACAGTTCAGACATTCGAAGGCATCGCAAGACTGTGGCACAGGAGCAACAAAAAATGGTCTGAATCACATAGTGAGAAGATACTAAAAAGTCTTGAGACTCATGTTTTCCCATTTATCGGCTCACGCGATATCACCTCTCTCAGAACCCCCGATTTACTCGTGCCTGTCAAAGCAGCTGAAGCCAGAGAGATATACGAGATAGCAGCCCGCCTTCAGCAACGTATCACTGCAATCATGCGTTATGCAGCCCAGTCCGGCATTATCAGCTATAACCCTGCCGTGGATATGGCTGGCGCTTTAACAACTGTGAAACGCCAGCATCGCCCTGCCCTCGCCTTAAATCGCATTTCAGAGCTCCTTGAACGGCTGGATACCTACAGAGGACAACCTCTTACCCGACTGGCAACCAGACTCACCCTGCTTATTTTCATCCGTTCCAGTGAACTTCGCTTTGCAAGATGGTCTGAGATAGACTTCAGGAAAGCCATGTGGACCATTCCTCCTGAGCGGAAACCTATTGACGGGGTCAAGTATTCGCATCGTGGTTCAAAAATGCGGACAGAGCATCTGGTGCCACTCTCCAGCCAGGCACTGGATATTCTGAAACAAATCCACGTTATCAGCGGTGAGCACGAACTGATTTTCACAGGCGACCACAATCCCTGGAAGCCCATGAGTGAAAATACGGTGAATAACGCATTACGCCTGATGGGCTACGATACAAAGGTCGATGTATGTGGTCACGGCTTCAGGGCTATGGCCTGTAGCTCACTGATTGAGTCAGGATTATGGTCCAGGGATGCAGTGGAGCGCCAGATGAGCCATCAGGAACGTAACGGTGTACGTGCAGCTTATATTCACAGGGCGGAGTTTCTTGAAGAACGCAAACTGATGCTGCAATGGTGGGCTGATTTTCTGGATGCAAACCGTGAAAACCCAGTCTCGCCTTTCGATTACGCCAGACAACAACGCTCATAATCCATTCTCCCGGCATTACTGCCGGGAGAATGTTTCCTTATTTTTCTTTTCCCTGTATATATTTCTTCACAGAAGGGCTAATGATTCACCGCACTTCCCCCTGCTCTGGAATATTTTACGCATGCACAAGTGATTACTTATACTACCCAGATTGAAGCCTGTCACAGCAATTAACGATAAAATAAGACGCAAAATAACGGGATGTCACTATGAGTTTTTTAACGGATGAAGAAATTAATGCACTGACAATAAAGCGAATGATTTTCCATGTCGTTGGAGGGAGCTGGAGATCCCCGTGCTGCTCAGTGAAATATCACCGCCTGAACATGTCGATTTTTTTCTGGAGAGGATTAAATCTGCATTAAGCGGCAACATGTTCCGGTTTACGGAATTGTCCAATACCGAGCGTATTCTGCGCCTCATCAGGAACCATGCCGATAATGACGCCCATTGTTTCACTGAACAGTCAACCTTTCTGGCAAACGATTTTCAGTCTCATCATCACACCAAAAATGCCAGTATGGGGGTATTCTTTCTTTTTGAACTTAACATCCTCAACGATGAAAAACTGTTTGCGCTCATTAAATATGATAATGAAGATGTGGTGCGTTACGTGCTGGATGCGAAGGGAAACGAGTTTCAGGTCCCCAGACTCGAACGCTTCCGTGAAAGTTTCGTTAAAAAAGCGGAAGCCATGCAGAAAATTGCCCTGGTCCGCCTGACGGCAGAGACTCAGGGTGGACAGGTTGTCGTACGGGATCGCAGTAAACGAACCAATATCTCCGTTTATTTTGAGCGTTTTCTGCAGGTACAGCGCGTCAACAGTACAACTGACCTCAGCGACAAATTAGTTGCCGCTCTCAAGGATATCTTCAAAAAGCACCGCGACCTGTTGCCGGACGACATCAGACGCAGTGGTGTTAACAAGATTTATGAAACGTTACATCATGGGGCACAGGATTTTAACACCGATGAGCCCCTTTCCCTGCTGAACCAGATTTTTGGGCCAATGGAAGAAGATCATCCACTGGTCAAATCCTTCACCCGTAAAATAAAAGACCTGGGAATTTCAGGTGAATCTTTCCGGATAGTCCCTGAGAACATCCCTAAGCCACGGAAAAGAAAACTGGAAACTCTGGAAGACGTTATCGTTATCTACGATGAGGATAATGCCCCAGATATTGAGACGATGGAAGACGGGCGAAAACGTATAGTGATAGTGACTGCAGGGCTGGTAACAGATGATATCGATACTGGAAAAAATCGGTAAGGCAATAGACCGCTCACGCCGCGCATCTGATCTGGTGATCACGGAGGATCAGCAGGCAACCTCCCGGAAACTGTTCATTTCCGGAACCATGGATAGTGACACCCTCCAGTTATGGGGGGAAGTGATAGATGCTGATGCCGAAAGTCTCAGGATCGCTTTTTTTGATGAAAGCCGGGATGATATCCACCCCAGGCAGGGAATCCCTGACCAGAAGCACTTTATCACCATCATCAGTGATGAGGTTCCCGGGATCCTGCGACTCTTCACCCTTGAAGGATGGCGCACGTTTTTACTCCAGGATCCCAGACTCCGTCAGTATCACCGCATCTGCGCCCTGTTTGTCAGCGAATCATTTGAAACACAACAGTGGAAGGTCGTGCCATGGAAACAGATGCAGCCGGAGGAGAGTGAAACCAACGTCCCTGTCCGGACAGTCTCCGTCACAAAAAGTATTACCAGGTGTTTTTCAACCGACTTTCTTCCTCCGGATACCATTGCCCCCTGGATTCTGATATCTGGCGATAAAATGACCGATGAGCCAATGAAGCTCTGGGCGTCGCTCGCCTGCCGGGAGTTGTTGAAGTGTTTCGTCAATGAGCTTTTTTCCGCCGAAATAAAAAAAGTCGGACTGTCCGGAAAACCGCCACGGAAAATCCCTTTCGGGGAAGAACATGCGGCACTGTCCGCCTTTGACGTCATTAAGGAAACGGCAAAATGGGTTTTTCTGGAAGGGAATGAGACTGAGCTTAAACATACCTTTCTGTCCAGTGAACTGGCCAGAGAATGGCCAGAGGGTGTCACGTTTTGTGAAGGCATTGTGTATCGACTCCCCCCTGCACTGGAGTCAGCCAGGCTGCTTTACAAGGCACATATCCGGGCAGGAGGAAAAGACACCCTGAAATCGCTGGGCGATTTGCGAAAAAGCCTGACAGAAGACACCCAGAAAATTCTTCAACAGTCGCGGGATCTGTCCTCCGCATTGTGGAAAGACATGGCCCTGGTCATCAGTACGCTGGTCCTCCGCTACAGTCTGGAGGCCCTGAATGCTAGTGGTCAGCAAAAAGTATATGCCCTGGCATTTTGTGCACTGGCCCTGTATATCGCCATCTCATACGGGATGTCAGTCTATATCAACCGGCATGCCCTTTCGTTGCTGGAAAAAAACAGAACCACCTGGCGAAGTAAGTTATATGGTTTTCTGGATGAACAGGATTATCAGGAGCTGGCGGGTCTTCCTGTTAATGCCGCAATGCAGTCATATCGCCGGGTTGAGCGAATAACGTCGGTCATCGTGCTCATTCTGGTCACGCTATTACTCACGGCAGCAGCGAGTGAATTCTGGTCGCTCAGTATGCTCTTGCAGTCTGGCTACACATGGTTTATGAGTGCGCTACAGTTTCTGACTCCCCCGTGGGCCCTGTGCGGACCGAACGGGGTTCTTGTGCGTCCTTCCGGGCTGAAATGAAGCAATCAGAGATCATAACCTCAGCAAACAGGAATGCCGGTATGGAAAATAAAATTCAGGACACAGAAATCTGTTCAGTGAATTATCAGGTCAGATCGATTCTGGGTAGCGATGAGACCAGATGGATCACAACAATCACCGGCGATATTATTGCCAGTGACGATGACGGAGAAGAAAGACTTGCGGGGAGGGTAAAATATTACCAAATCCACGCAAATGATGCGATGGATAATGGCTATCGACCAGAGGATATCCTCGATCTCACCAGCAATACTGCCCATTTTATGGGGACAATTTTCGATAACGGTGGATGTTATTTCAGACGAAAAATTCAGAACCTGTTTGATACTGAAATATTGCACTCAGACCTGCTCCTGGTCGACCGTATCGAGATATTGCCACCATTCAGGGGGAAAAACGTTTTTTTACAGGTTATTAACGACGGGATACGCTGTGTTGGCGGTCAGGCTGAGTTGATTGCCCTCAAGGCGTTTCCGCTGCAATTTGAGGTCCCATCAGAAGATGAAGAGCATATCCGATGGCAGGAAAAAATGGCCAACGACCTTTTTTGTCAGGATCCAAAAAAGGCCTTACGCCGGCTGACTCGTTATTACCAGAAAGTGGGTTTTATAAAAATATCGGATACAGGTGTGATGGTAAAACCTGTCGTACAACTCTGGTAACCCGCAAGCGCGAACGCCCGAGCTAGTCAAGTATGGCTTTCAGCGGCACAGGAGACAGCAAACTACCCGACATTCTGTTGATACAGTTGCACATGATATACACAGTTCGTCTGTCAATGGCCTGGTGGAGCAGTTCAGGGTGTAATGCTCGCTTTGCGATTTAATCTGCATAAAAATACAGAGAATTTCAGAAGACCCGGCAGATAAGCCGTCTTCGGAGTGAGCAGCCATTTAATGTCAACGTTGCTCTGCAGGCAGTTTTCTTTCGGGACGAAATAACCATGTGAGCATGTAAAGGAGCATTGATTGGAAGCTTTTATTGCCTGGATAAATAACCCGCTAGTACAAAGTGCTATCATATCTCCACTTGTCGGTGCCATATTAGGGCTGCTATTTGGTGGACTCAACACCCCTCCTTCTCCTGCGGCACCTGCCACAGTGCAGCAGACCGTTATCATTTTCAGGCAAACGGTCATAGTGAATCAACGCGGGGGAACTTCCTCTTCTTCGGATGATGTATGGGGTTATGCTGCCGCTCTATTCATTGTCGTGGCTGTTGTCATCTGGGGGTATAGCCGTTATGCCAGCGACATTCTGCACTATTGGCTGAGTGGGATGTTTTCCTGCACAGCGTTTATCCTGGCGGCCGGTTTGGCGTCTGTCATCCGGGGACAGTATAACAGTGCGGAATGGGGCTGGTACATCTTCACGCCCCTGATCGCAGTGGGCGCCTCCGTCTATTTGTCCGAACTGGCGCAGGCGGGCATTATTGCTGGCGCCCGTGAGGCAGCTTTCCGCTACGGGATCTTTGATTACTATTTTGATGTACTGAAGGATGAGCACCGGATCTGGCTACTGTCCCAGCTCTTAGGGATTGTGATGGGGATCGGCGCAACGCTTGCTGCAGCGCTCCGGTCGCTACACTACCTCGCTCTGATGAACCAGCGGGCCAGCGGCACACTGTCGCCGCTCTGGTTTGCCCTAGCGCGGTATACCCGGTTTTCCGCTCGGGCCAGCGGCGTTGTGTTACTGATCATACTGCTCTGCGCGGCCTACTTCATGCTCTCGGGCCAGGCGTATGAACTGTGGATGCGACGAGGCTAGCCAGTGCCTAGCGCCCCACGTACAGCGTGGCGATGGGGCTGCGCATGACCCAGTTCATGGCTAATGATCTGGTGGGCCTATGCGTACTGATGGTGCAGGCCGTGCATGTTGCTCAGGCTTGCCGCCTTTCGTCCATAAACTTTTGAGTGCAATGTGGTCGGCTCAGGCCGGCTGGAACTTGATGCACTCTTGGCGGCGTAGTCCTGTCAACGCCGCTGTATATAACCTTTTTTCACCGTTTTATTTTGATTGCCGCTATTTATCAGCGGTGATGTCCGGTTTCCACCGATTCATCATCACCTATCGGCGCTGGCCCTTTGGTCAGTACACCAGCTTTACGTTTTTCCTTCAGGCGGTAGCTTTCCCCCTTGATATTCAGCGTGGTTGAGTGATGTAGCAGACGATCAAGGATCGCTGTTGCCAGTACATTATCTCCGAACATTTCCCCCCAGTCGGCGAACCCTTTATTTCACGTCAGAACGATACTCGCTTTTTCATATCGCCGGTTGCGTAGCAACATCCAGCGACTCCGTTTTATGACCTGCCGGGACTTCGGATTATCACGTAGTTGATTTGCCTGATCGACCCTGACGCGATCAATAACTTTGCGACCACATGGAACAGGTCATAAACCACCTGCGCCTGAGGACAGTGCTCCCTGACCTCCAGATCGAACGCGGTGTTCATATCCATGGCAACAGACTCAATGGAGGTGCATCCTTCTGGACCCAGCCAGGCGAAGAAGGGACGGAAAGCGGCTCTGCTACGCCCTTCTCCCACTCACAGTATCTGCTGTGTATCGGCGTCCGCCAGGACAGTGGCGTAACGGTGTCCTTTAAACAGGGCAAATTCATCCATCATCAGGCGACGCAGACTGTGTCGTTGCGGCTCACAGGCCTCCCGTAGCAGTCTCCGGTAATCGATGTTTTTAATGGTATGCCAGTGCAGTCCGGTCAGACTGGCTACGTGCTTAATCGGAAGTAACCTGACGAGTGATTCAACCCATGTCGACAGGGTGGCGGTATATCGCTGACGTTCAGGCAGCCAGTCGATTTTTTCGGTCATAATGCCGCAGGATGGGCAGCGAAGACGGCGAACAGGCACATCCAGCCAGACCTTCCAGTTGAGCAGTTCACGCTCTCTGACACGGCGCAGGTAAGTATCGTGAATACACTGGGCAATGCAGTAACACCCGCGGCAGCAGGGCGATTGCGAATCAAGGGCGGATGAGGAGAGTGTCGTGGGCAATTTCAGTGCAGGAAGAGACACTGGACCCTTCCCAGAAAAGAGAATCTTGGCAACGGCAGTGTTGAAGGTTCAGGGTGTGTTTTGGCGAATACAAACCTAAACGTTCTGACTGCCGTTTTCTATTGGTTCACGCTAATTTGCGATGAACCAAAAAAAACCCACCAGAGTCAGAAATGGCGGGCTGATCAATATAATCCAAAATGAATACGGAACGCATGTCTGTTTAGACAGCATCTGAAGAGTAGTACAGCCATTTCGCTTTTCAACCAAATTAGCAGTCCGCGCCAGTTATCTTTGAAACTAGCCGTCCGCAGGCCCCCACGTATCCTGTAGTTGTGCATGAAACTGTTGTGTTTAAGGCATTCAGGACAACGGACCTCGTACCTAGAGAGGTGGAGAATAACCAGGTTGATAAAGGAAGTTGTAAACAACAAGGCCCGTTAACCGCGTTAAATATCCCACGTTGGCTAGCACCTGTCTCACGGAAAGTCATTCTATCTTACGGTTGTCTGTGATCATGCACAGCAGTTTGCAGTTCAGAGAGTGTCGTTGCGTTTTCAGACGCAATATTTTCAAATGCAGAGAAAATCTCTTCCCGGATACGGTGCTTCTGAGTCTCCCCCCGAGGAACCTGCTAAACGTGGTACGTAACCACTAAGCTATTGTGGGTAATTTCCTGTGGCCCGGCTCACGGCAGCAAACGAGGCTGTAATTAAAATTGTGTAATTGCCTGTTTTTGATATGTTCACTCCAGTAACGGAGACAGGCAAATTATGGACGAGAAGAAACTTAAAGCCCTTACGGCTGAACTGGCCAAAGGCCTTAAAACCGAAGCCGACCTCGATGCGTTTTCCCGCATACTGACGAAGCTAACCGTTGAAACGGCGCTAAACGCTGAACTCACTGACCACCTCGGGTATGAGAAAAATGCTCCAGAATCAGGCTCGAATACCCGTAATGGCTATTCACCCAAAACGTTGCTGTGTGCTTACAGCGAAATCGAGCTGAACACGCCACGCGACAGTGAAAACACCTTTGAGCCACAGCTCATAAAGAAGAATCAGACACATATCACGCAGATGGACAACCAGATTTTGTCACTGTACGCCAAAGGCATGACCGCCCGCGAAATCGTCGCTACCTTCAAGGAAATGCATGACGCCGACGTGTCTCCCACGCTGATATCTAGAGTCACCGATGCGGTGAAAGAGCAAGTAACTGAATAGCAAAATCGTCCTCTCAATGCACTGTATCAAATTATTTATCTTGACTATATCGTGATGAAGGTTCGTCAAAGTGGCACCGTAATTAACAAAGCTGTGTTCCTTGCACTCGGTATTAATACTGAAAGTCAGAAAGAGTTGCTGGGCATGTGGCTGGCCGATAATGCCCGTATATCTTCCCGCAACGAAGACAGCAGCCGACGGAAAGTGAGCTGGCTGCTGAAAATTTGCATATCAAATGCCAGCAGGTGAAACGAAACGAGGAGCTGGCCATTCTCCAAAATGGCCGCAACATACTTCGCGAAGCGCCTGAAATGAAGCATGTCTTCATCGAAAACCACCAAGTAGCGCTCAGCGTCAAAGCCATGTGCCGTGTGCTCGGTATTGCCTGCAGCGGTTGGTATGCATAGCGTCTTCGCCGCCATCAGCGAGGCCTGCGCCAGCAGTTTCAGTTCGTCTAGGATGCTGCTGTCCGTAAGGCATTCACGGATGCAAAACAGCATTATGGCACACCTCGTCTCGATAACGAACTCCCGGAATTCAATGTCAAAACGGTTACCAGAATTTACTGGAACGACATAATCTGAGCAGGAGCATGAGCGCAAAAGGCTGTTGTTATGATAATGCCTGCGTGGAAAGCTTCTTTCATTCGCTAAAAATGGAGTGTATCCATTGAGAACTCTTTGCCAGTCGGGAGATAATGCTGACGACAGTGTTTATATATTAAATGCGATTACAGTCACTGTCGTCGTCACAGCGCGTACGGCGGCCTCAGCCCGGAACAATTTGAAAACCAAAATATTGCTTAGGGTAGTGATCATATTACGCTTACGCGGGTAGGATCATTTCCCCCTCCGCTATGAGTGCAAAACCCAACATCTGGAGCCATTCAGCAAGTTCTAATAAACTTTGTAATTCGGCCCAGATCCATGGCTAAAAAGCAACCATCAGCATATCCGCGGGAGTGGCTCAGTAAATGGCAAATCGAGGGTTCGCTTCACGCCATATGCACCTTCGAGGCGCACTCCCTTACGTTCAACCACTTCACCAATCACAGCCGCATCTCTCCCCAGTGGGTGGGCACGTAGACGGGACAACGCCTGCTCTGCGGCTTCGCACTTTACTGCAATCACCAGTTTGCCTTCATTAGCAAAGTTCAGCGCTTCCAGCCCCAGCAGTTCGCAGACGCCGCGCACCTCCGGTTTCACCGGCAAATCAGCCTCGGTAAGCTCAATGCCATAGCCGCAGGAAGCGGCAAATTCATGCACCACCGCATTGACCCCGCCGCGGGTTGCATCGCGCAGCGCTTTTACGCCAGGAAGATCGCGCAGGGTGGCGATTAACGGCGTCAGAACCGCGCAGTCGCTGGTCAGTTCTCCGTCCAGCCCCAGCCCTTCACGCAAATTAAGAATCGTTGCACCATGATCTCCCAGCGTCCCGCTGGTCAGCAGCACATCGCCAGGTTGCAGCGACTGCGCCGCCCAGCGAATCGACTGTGGGATTGCGCCAATACCGGAGGTATTGATAAACAGCTTATCCGCCGCGCCGCGCTGCACCACTTTCGTATCGCCGGTTACAATTGCGATATCGGCGGCGCGGGCGGTAGCGGCCATGCTGTCGACGACGGATTTCAGCGTCGCTATCGGCAGGCCTTCTTCAAGGATAAAACCGCAGGAGAGATAGCGCGGCGTAGCGCCGCTGACAGCGATATCGTTAGCGGTGCCGCACACTGCCAGCTTGCCAATATTGCCGCCGGGAAAGAACAGCGGGTCGATCACATAGCTGTCAGTGGAAAACGCAAGCCGATCGCCGCCTGCGGCCAGCGCGGCCAGATCCAGACGAGCCTGATCTTCCTGCTCCGCCAGCCACGGGTTGGCAAAGGCTTCCATAAACAGCTGACTAATCAGTTGCTGCATCGCCTGACCGCCACTGCCATGCGCAAGTTGGACTTCATTCATACTTCACACTCCTGAGCGCGGTACTGATACCAGGCCGCGCAGGCCCCTTCTGAAGAGACCATCAGCGCACCAAAGGCGCTTTCTGGATTGCAGGTGTTGCCAAACAGCGGGCACTGGTGCGGTTTGCAGCGGCCAGTCAGCACATCGCCGCAACGGGCGCGCGGATCGTCATACACCTGCTGCACGGCCGGGCGAAAATAGGCTTCGGCATCGAATTGCTGATACGCCGGGGTCAAATGCACACCGGATTCGCCGATCATGCCCAGCCCGCGCCATTCGCTGCCGCCGCTGACGGCAAACACATCGGCAATGGCGGCCTGCGCCAGCCGGTTACCTTCGTCCGGCACCACGCGGCGATACTGGTTTTCCACCCGGCTTTGCGCGGCTATTTTCTGTTCCACCAGCATCACCACGCCCTGTAGCAGATCCAGCGGTTCGAACCCGGCAACCACCAGTGGGCGGCGGAATTCTTCGGCAATAAACGTGTAGGCGTCGGTGCCGATCACCATACTGACGTGGCCTGGGGCCAGAAACGCATCAATACTGTTATCCGGCTGCTTCAGCAGGCTGCGCAGCGTTGGGATCAGCGTAATGTGCTGGCAGAAAAACCAGAAGTTGCTGATATTGCGTGCTTTCGCTTGTTGCAGCGTAATGGCCGTGGCGGGCATGGTGGTTTCAAAGCCGAGGCCGAAGAACACCACTTTGCGCTGCGGATTTTTTTCTGCCAGCGCCAGTGCGTCCATCGGTGAATAGACGATGCGCACATCGGCGCCGCGCGCTTTCGCCTGCAGCAGAGAACCATTTTTCCCCGGCACGCGGATGGCATCGCCAAAGGTGCAAAAGATCACTTGCGGGTGGCTGGCAATCTCAGTAGAAGTATCAATGCGCCCCATCGGCAGTATGCACACCGGACAGCCAGGACCGTGGATAAACTCAATGTTCTCCGGCAACAGTTGGTCGAGGCCGAACTTAAAAATGGCGTGGGTGTGGCCACCGCACACTTCCATGATGCGCAGTGGTCTCTCCGGAGTATAAGCCAGGTACGCAGCCCGTTCACGCAGATGGGCTACCAGTTGCATAACCTGGTGTGGTGCGCGGTATTCATCAACAAAACGCATGGTTTCTCCTCATCATATAGCATGCCCAAATCAAATCAGCCCTTAATCCGTGCCTGCAACTCACATAAAAGGATGGCGCCATGTCAAACTCGCCAAACTACAGGGGAAGCATCAGCCCCACTAGCCATCCCCTTTATTTACAGGTACCGATCCGCCTGGCTGCTACGAATTAACCACCGACGTTAACTTGTCATATCCGCGCAAGCGATAATTGGCAATCGACACCAGCCAGCAGAGGATAAATAGTCCAATCATCCAGTATCCCATATCGCCCAAATGATCGCTCAGGTAGGCCACCGCATCCCATACCCCACCGGACAGAGAAAATTTATCAGCCAGTAGGCCCAATGCCTCCACACCACCGATAAATACAGCAACGATAACTGACGCAGCCATAATAGTGATGTTGTAGTACAATTTGCGCACTGGTTTAGTGAGAGCCCAGTTATAGGCACCAATCATGATGAGGTTATCGATGGAATCAACCAACGTCATTCCCGCCGTAAACAACGCCGGGAACAGCATAATGCTCCATAGATTCATGCCATGATCGGCACTGGCGGCTGATATTCCCAACAACCCGACTTCAGTCGCAGTATCAAACCCTAAGCCAAAGAGGAAACCCACAGGATACATGTGCCAACTTTTGCTCACCAGTTGGAATACTGGATGGAAAAATCGCGTTAACGCGCTACTGCCATCCATTATCTGATCAGGTACAGTCTGTTCAGTTCTTCCGCTTCGCCTGCTAGACTTGATCTGCCGGAATACACGCCAGACAGAAATCAGCATCGTGAGATTGATAAATGCAATCAGTAGCAAAAACGCCGAAGATACCAGCGTACCGATGAGCCCGCCAGCCTCACGGAACTGCTCCATATGCTGGCTGAACAATGTTGCTGTTGCAGCAATTGCCGCCGACGCCAATACCACTATCGATGAGTGGCCCAAAGAGAAAAAAGTGCCAACCATCAGAGGTATTGTCCCTTGTTGCATCAGCTTGCGGGTCACATTATCAATAGCCGCTATATGATCGGCGTCCGCAGCATGACGCAGGCCTAAACTGTAGGCTAACAGGGCTGTCCCCATCAGGGCAGTATTATCCCTGAACACCATAGCCGTCACAGCCCATACCACGATATTAATCAGCGCCAACCCTGACAACAGGCAGGCAGCACGCCGCTGCCCATGCCCTGCCACTAATTCCGGATGTAATGACATACGAAGTTATTCACATTTACCATGATGCCTGTTACCCGTAGGGGATTCACTCCGCGATATATTAACCTAGGAATGAATCACTCCTGGGCCAGTGGGCCGCGACAATTGGCTGAAGCCGTGTCCACCCTCCGAAGGTGAACTCCCAGCGGTCCGCTTGCCATCTGGGGGAAAAGTCTGGAAGTTATTCGCGCAAAATACTGCCTCCGAGTATATATTCTTACCGGACAGCGCAGCACATAGATATCAGCAAACCACCGAGCAATCGCAGGATAAAATTTCCGGGTTACTCACCGCATGGATAGACTACTGACTTTCTCAGATAGCACCAACCAGCAAACCAATTCCCAGCAGTGCCGAACCGCCACCAAGCACACGTGACCACAGGTGACGCGTGGACGAAAATGTCACCAGCGCTCCAATCCCCAGACCGATCAGGTGAAGCCCGCCAGTGGCGATAACCATACCGGAGAGCGCTGCTACGGAATGAGACAGCTCAGCACCATGCGCCAGTCCATGGAAAATAGCGAAAGCGCCGATGATCAGCGCACCGACCGCTTCGCGCAGTTTCAGTTGCAAAGCCACCATCGCGCCAATTCCCAGCATAGAACCTGCGACAAGATACTCCGTACCAGCAACCGTCACGCCCGCCATACCGGCTAACGCCCCAGTAAGCAACAGCCCTGCGAACGCCAGCGGCGCCAGCCACCACTGACGGGTATTCATGGCGCTCCAGACGCCAACCAGCACCATCGCTACCATATGGTCGATCCCGGTAAGCGGGTGAATAAAGCCTTCGGTAAAACTTAATACATGATGCGTGCCGCCATCGGTGCCCACATGAGCAGAAGCCATCATCGGCAGCAGTACCAGTACGGAAACAGTCGCAGCTTTGATATTAATACGCATAGTTATCACCTAATTAGTTTTATCCTCGGTACCCGACGACCAGCTACGCGAAGACATGTTGTTAACGTAAAACTTCATTTCCCCATTTGATACAACGGGTTATGCTTTAAATCACATTCCTGTAAGCGCTTCCTTAAAAATCGGCTATGCCAGACGCGCGGCGGCGATCAGCACCAGTCCTCCAACGCCAGCCTGTAGTTACAACGCCACACAAGGGCCCCAACATCCAAAATTTACAGGGCAGCCAAGAACCGCTAATTTAGCGTTGGCAGCAACTGGTCGGCTGTTCCTGCCGCACCGAATTTTTCAAACTCCGCTCTCTTCTGCGTTTTATCCAGGAGCCATCCCAACCAACGTACCATGCCCTCCGGGATTTTGGTTGAAAGCATCAGTAATTCGGCTCCCGGGGCCAACCCCCCGATTTCCTCTTGCACGCGTTCTGTGCTGAATTCCGTGAAGTATGGCAGCAGGTCGATCTTGGTGACCAGCACAGCTTCCGCCTGGCGGAACATCACCGGGTATTTTTCTGGCTTGTCGTCCCCTTCCGGTACTGACAGCAGCACCACGTTATGATGCTGGCCCAGATCGAAGCTGGCCGGGCAGACCAGATTGCCGACGTTTTCAATAAACAGAATATCTACCGGTTCGGCGCTGAGCGTATGCCAGGCATTGTGGATCATCTGCGCGTCCAGATGACAGGCCATGCCGGTGGTTACCTGCACCACCGGCACCCCTTTACGGCGCAGGCGCACGGCGTCGTTTTCGGTCTCCAGATCCCCTTCAATCACCGCCACGCGTAAACCCCGCGCCAGCAGTTGCTCGATGGTAACCTCCAGCAGCGATGTCTTGCCGCTGCCGGGCGAGGACATCAGGTTGAAGACCCGGGTGCCGTGGGCATCAAAATGCTGACGATTGTGCTGCGCCAGATGGTCGTTATCCTGCATCAGGTTTTTCAGCACCTGCACCGTATGGGAGGCTTCGCTTTTCACCGGTGAAATGGCATGGATAACCCCGTTACCCAGGCTGATATGGCTCCGGTGCGGAATATTGCACCCACAGTTATCGCACATTGCGGTCCCCCCGCCCCGGCAGTTTCACCGGCTTAAGCTGTTGTGCCATCAGCGCCAGTTTTTCACTCACCAGCGCCATCTGTACCAGGGTTTCCCGACAGCGGTTCGTCAGCTCATGCTGCCCTTCGGCTTCGAGCGCGTGCAGGTACTTTTCCATTTCGGCGATATGCTCGTCGTTGTGTTCACGCCAGTGGGGTATGAGCACATGCAGTTTCTTTAACAGCGGGACTTCAATCATCAGCATTCTCCCCGTTTTTAGCCTGCCGCACACGGGGTCACCAGTACCCGGCTGTGCATGCAATCAATCTCTTTAATCTCAAACCCGAACAGTTCACGATCTGCTTCGAACAGGCGCGAAATCGTCACTTTGTCCGCATCACTGGCGATATGGGTGACCTCGTCGAGCAGCTCTTCGTGGTTTTCCGCCAGCAACACGCGCACACGCAGTTGACACATGTTCGTTCTCCTCGTTTAACACAGGGCTGTCAGGCGTTGCCTGATAACCGCCAGTTCCGCCATAAACTCGCCGCCGAGATCGAAAGGCGCGCTACCGCTTAAATCCGCGCCACGAATAGTCTCGCTCAGCGACAGATATCCCAGGATCTGTTCTTCATTTAGCGCCGATTGCAGGAAGGTTTTATCGGAAGGACGGGCAATTTTGCTGCCGACATACGCCAGCTTGCGAATACCGATATCCGCCGCCAGTTGGCCAATTTGCTGGGCAGTCTGGATGCTGCGCTGGCCGGGCTCAACCACCACCACCAGCACGTCCACCGCTTCGGCGGTCGAGCGCCCGAGGTGCTCAATGCCCGCTTCCATGTCCATCACCACCACGTCATCGCGCTCAAGCAACAAGTGGCTCATCAGGCGGCGCAGCAGGGTATGTTCCGGGCAGACGCAGCCGGTGCCGCCATGCTCGACGGTCCCCATTTGCAGCAGGCGCACGCCTTCATGTTGTACACAGAACATCTCCGGCAGATCGTCGACTTTCGGGTTGAGGATAAACAGGCTGCCGAAGCCTGCCCCCGCCCCGGTGCGCTCCATTGCCAGCTCTTTCATGCGCGAAAAAGGCTGCAGCTCAGCACAGCGCTCGGCGGGAATGCCCAGCGCCGAGGCCAGATTGGCATCCGGATCGGCATCTATCGCCAGCACCTGTTTCCCCTCTGCCGCCCATGAACGGGCTAACAGCCCTGCCAGCGTGGTTTTGCCGACGCCGCCTTTGCCTGCAATGGCTATTTTCATTTCAACCTCGTCAACCAAATAGAGTCAGCCCGCATCGCGGTGATGCGGGCTGATAAGGGGTTAAATCCCCAGGGCGCGGCGTTTCTCTTTCATCACCGCCACCAGTTTTTCCGCCGCCAGTGTCGGATCGGTTTCCACCAGGAAATAGCCGTCGAGCAGTTCTTTGGACTGTTCGGTGATGAGATCGGTCACCACTTGCGAACCGGTCACGTGCGGCACAACGCCCAGATGTGTGGGCAAACCAAGAGCTACTCCCCAGGAAGCGATGGCGATCGCTTTTTCAGACATCGCTTCCGGTGCGGATGCTACGAGCGGCAGATCGCTGAGATCGACATTCAGCTTATCCGCAAGCGCAGTGGCCAGCAGCACGGCACGGCTGTTGTCGACGCACGAGCCCATATGCAGCACCAGTGGCAGCGGCCCTTCCAGCCCGGCAGCGGTGCCGATTGCGGTCAGTACCGCTTTTAGTGAATCCCCGGCCCAGGCTTCGGTCGCCTGCTGGTTCATCATTCCGTTTTTGGCAAAGGCCCCTGCGCCACAGCCGGTTGCCAGCATCAGCACGTTGTTGCGCGCGAGGATTCTGGCGATGGTCTGGTAGCTGTCATCCTGCTTCACGCGGGTGGTGTTACAGCCGGCAAACAGCGCCACGCCGAGGATATTGCCGTTGGCAATGTTCTCTACCAGCGGGGCCAGCGGATCGTCCGGGTTCAGCAATGCCAGCGCATCCATCACCGCTTCGGTACTGAAACCCACAATCGCGGTCTGTTTGATATCCGGGATTTTTATCTTGGAATTATCGCGGCGGCCATACGCGTCGATAGCGTACTGCACGATTTTGCGCGCCGTGTCGCGCGCGTGGTCTTCGTGGAAGCTGACGTGGCGCGCCCCCTGGATTTTGTTCTCATCTGCGGTGGTGATACACTCGGTGTGATAGCACTCACTGATGGCCGACAGGGACGGCATGATGCACTGTACGTCCAGCACCATCGCGTCGAGCGCGCCGGTGAAAATCGCCATCTCCTGCGACAGATAGTTGGTCGCCAGTGGAATGCCGTGGCGCATCATCACTTCGTTACCGGTGCAGCAGATACCGACGATGTTAATGCCGTCAACGGCCCCGGCATCACGCGCGATGCTCTGCATTTCACCTGCCACGTCGCAAATCACTTCGCTGAGCAGCGGATTATGGCCGTTTACCGCGATATTGACGGCGGTTTTCTTGATAACGCCAATGTTGGCCTGGGTGACCACCGGTTTTGGCGTGCCAAACATGGCATCCGACAGCTCGGTTGCCAGTACCATGCCGTCAAAATCCGACAGCGCGCCACGCAAACCGCCAAGCACCAGGTTGGTGGGGTCCGCGTCGCAGCCGATATGGGTACGCGCCATGATCTGTGCCACGGTGGCATCAATGTTGTGCGGCAGTACGCCGAGTTTGCTCAGTCGCGACAGGCGGCGCGGTGGCAGGGAAGCATTCAGCCAGTGGCACGGCTTTTTGCTGTCCTGATTCTGGTAATCTTCCAGCGTCCTGGTCGCCACGTCATACGCAATTTCCTGCGTGGTACGCCCTTCCACTTCGATATCCAGGCGTTTCGCCACGCCGCGCAGTTTTTGCGGGTCGCGAATCTGGTAATCCGGCAGTTCGCCTTTACCCACGCGCTGCATGGCCAGCGCAATGTGGCGACCGTGCTCGGAGTGGCCTGCCGCTCCTGCGGCCATCATACGGATCAGGTTACGCGCCACGATGGTGTCTTTGTTGGCACCGCAAATCCCGTACTGCGGCCCGTCGCCAAACGGATCGACACGGCATGGCCCCTTCCAGCAAATACGGCAGCACAGCCCGAGGCTACCAAAACCGCACTGGGGTTGTTGCATCTGATGACGATCGAATACGGTCGCAATGCCCTCTTGTTCCGCTACCGGGCACAGGGCGATGGTGGCGGGATCGCTCGTTCTGGTTTTGATATCCATTACATTCCCCTTAAGACCAAATCGATATTTTTCTGGGATTGGGCCAGCTCTTTGGCTCTGGCCTTAATGAGTGCCTGACGATAAGTCTGCATATCCACCAGGCTTATCGCTTTCGTCGGGCAGGCCTCGACGCACGCGGTATTTTCTTTGCCATTCTCTTTACACCAGGAAGCACAGAGGTCACATTTTTGCGCCACGCCCTGGTTGGTCACGCTCCAGGTGCTTTGCTGCTCAGTGCGCCGTACGGTGATGGAGCCAAACGGGCAGACCATCACGCACAGCTTGCAGCCGACGCAGTTGGCCTCGTTGATAAACACCTGTCCATCCGTCTGACGGCAGGCCCCGGTGGGACAGACCATCGCGCAGGGGGCGTTATCACACTGGCGGCACTGCATCGGAATATTGACCTCACCCGTTGCCACCACCTTGATGCGCGGATGGAGCGGAAGCTGGTCCCGAACCGCAGCAAACAACCCGTTATCCCCACCGTGACTGACCGCACAGGCCATTTCACAGCTATGGCAGCCAAGGCATTTCTGCGCATTGGCGTAAATCATGACATTTTCCTTTTTTTTCATGTCGTTACCCTCTACCTCACGCATCAAAACTTTCAATGTAGAGTTCGTCACCCTGGATAAGCTGGACATCCCGGCTGTGACAAAGGGCACATTGAAAATGGAATTTGATCACTTCAAAATCGTTACCACAGGCCTGACACCGCGCGATGGCGGGCAGCGCGTCGATAACCAGCTCCGCGTCTTCCGCCAGGGTTCCGGCGGCAAAGGCGGCAAAACAGAAGGTCATCGACTGCGGCTCTACCGCGCGCATTTTTCCGATTTTCAGCCGCACCCGGGTGATACGCTCCACCTGATGGCGCTCGGCCTCGGCAATCAGAATCTTCACCAGTCCCTGGGTTAATGCCGCTTCATGCATCTGTTGGCTCTCCTGCTCAGGTCGTTAGCCGATTTCATCGAGTTCGCTCAGCGCGATAAGCATCTCGGCCGCTTCCTGCTCATCAATCCGCGCCATGGCGAACCCCACATGCACCAGCACCCAAAAGCCCACACAGTCCTCGGGCGTCTGCTGCGGGCCAATCAGACAGGCGATATTGACCTCCCGCTTGACCCCGGCCACCGACACCACGGCCATCAGGTTGTCGGCATCTTTTATTTCCAGAATTTGCCCTGGGATACCCAAACACATACGCGACGCTCTCCGACTTCTGTCTGCGTGGACACCGCCGGGGGCGATGAGATCATCACCTCCAGGGGGTAAATAATTTCCCTGATAAAAAAGTGGTTTTTTCTTGATTAAGATCATCAATATTGCGATGAAATAATCCTGAAAACCCCCAACGGCATTAATTTATTCACCACCCCTTTAGGCGTATTAATATTCATTCTCATTAATACAGTGATGCCGTTCATACTTTAGTCGGGTAGTTGTTAATATTTTATTAATAACTGTCTGACTGGTAATCATATTCCCAGTTTCGCCGCGAAATATCTGTCAGCTAGCTGACAGACAAGAATGCCGTCATTTAATAAATTCACTCTCGCCTATCCGCTCTCTACGTATCGTGAGGAATAAATGGGAGTATCTTTGTTCGGCATTCCATTACTCGCCTGGTCAGGAACACTAATATTATTGGCTGGTGAAGTAATGGCGTTATTACATATCCGCAATCTGTCCAGGCTGCTGCTTTTCTCCACGCTGGCAGAGCTGGGCTATGTATTGTTGGGATTTGGTCTTGATAGCGCACCGGGTGAAACCGGCGCATTGATGCATTTGGGGTTACAGGTGGTTATGCGCCTGCTGACCATCCTCAGTGCGGCGTATCTTATTAAGCGTAACGGCTCAAGTGAGCTGGATAAGCTGGCTGGCAGCGGCTCGCGCTGGCCTCTGGCGTCATTGCTGTTTGGCTTCGGTCTGTTCTCGGTGATGGGGCTGTCCCCCTTTAAAGGCTCATTCAGCAAGTTTCTGATTTTATATGGCGCAATGGAACAAGGAGAATGGGCCATTGCCGCAATCGCGACGCTGGCGACTATTCTGGCGTCAATTTACTATATTATTGTTATTCAGCGCGTGTGCCTGGAACCTGATAATAATGCCGCGCCTGTGGCTTCGTTCACAACGGAATTATTGTCAGCACGCTGGATCCTGCTGTTTATATTAACCGCTGTTACGGTGTATCTCAGCCTGATGCCGGAATCGTTATTACACCTTGCCGAACACTATACAACCGCCTCGGTAAAAACCCCGGTACCAAATTTCGAAACCCCGTGGCATTACTGGGTAATATTGCCTTATGTCGGCGGCTTTGTGCTGTACGCAGTGGGTAAAATAAATGCGACATTACGCGACCGTTGCGCGGTGGTTATTGCCCTGGCGACACTGGTGTTGGTCTGGCAGCATAATAACGGCGACAGCCTGTCCCATTTATTCTCGGTGCTGTTTGCCGGGCTGATTACGGTGGCAGTCATCTATTCTCAGGCGTATATGCGCCATGATGAGCACGCCAACCGCTATTATTTCTTCCTGTTCTTAATGGCCGGTTCCTTGATTGGCGTTGCTTCCGCCGAGGACTTTGGCAATTTCTACCTGTTCTGGGAATTAATGACCTGGAGCTCGTATTTCCTTGTCGTTCACGAACGCACGCCAGAGGCATTAAAAGCCGGGCGTAAGTACTTCCTGATGTGCTGTACCGGCGCGTACATCATGCACTTCGGCATTCTGGTCTGCCATACCCGTTTTGGCAGCTTCGACATGTCGATTATCGCCGCACAGGCCACACAGCTGACTCCGGTATTTGCTGCCGTTATCGGCCTCTGTTTCCTGATTGGCCTGGGCGTTAAAGCAGGCCTGTGGCCGATGCACGGCTGGCTGCCGGATGCTCACCCGGTTGCGCCGTCATCTATCTCCGCGCTGATGTCCGGCATTTTGACCAAAGCCGGTGTCTTCGGGCTGGTGAAAATCTTCCTTATCGTCCTCGGAACCAGTCTGACCGGGCACCTGCTGGCGGTGGGTACCCACCCGGCGTTTGGCATGGTGGTCACCGGGCTTGGCTGCATGACGGTGATTTACGGGGAGGTGATGGCCCTGCGCGAGCAGAACCTTAAGCGCATTCTGGCTTTTTCCACGCTGGCCCAGGTGGGTGAAATCCTCGCCATGCTGGGGCTGTTGACCAGCCTGAGCGTTGCCAGTGCGCTGCTGCACGTGATGAACCACGCCATCTTCAAAAACCTGCTGTTCCTGGCCGCAGGCGGCCTGATTGCCCGCGCCGCCGGGAAGAAGCTGTCGGATATCGCAGGCCTCGGCCGGGTGATGCCGTTTACCGCTCTGTGTTTCGCCATCGGCGCGCTGGCGGTGATGGGCTTACCGCCCTTTAGCGGCTTCTTTAGCAAGTTCATGATGATCTACGCGGCGGTCAAAGCCGACGCGCTGGCCGTTGCCGCCTTGTTCCTGGCGGGCAGCGTACTAGGGGCGATTTACTACCTGCGTATTGTCCGCGTGCTGTTCTTCTCCCCGTGGAAGGGTGGCGCAGTGGAAGACGCACCGCTGGCGATGCGGGTGGCCACCGGCATTCTCGCCGCGCTGGTGATTCTGGGCGGCCTGTTCCCGGATTACGGTTTGCAGCAGTGGGTTCGCCCGGTTATCACGCAGATTGCCGAACATCAGCAGTGGGCGGTCCCTGCCCTGCCAACGCTTAATCTCGACTGGTCCCCGGCGGCGCTGATTGCGATTGTCGGCGCAATTGCGACCTTTGTGCTGGGTAAACGTGCGCCGCGCCGCGCCGGTACGCTCGCCGTGGTGGTCATGGCCCTGACGCTGGCCGCCGTGCTGGCCGATGCCGGACGCTACGACCTGCTCTCCTGGTGGTTTGCCGCGCTGATTGCAGGTGTTGGGGTGCTTAACCTCTGCTATGCCATCGGCTATATGGACCACGCCCACAGCCAGCACCGCTTTTTCTTCTTCTTCGTCTTTATGATTGGCGGTCTGCTTGGCGTAACCGCCAGCAAAGACCTGTTCAACTTCTTCGCCTTCTGGGAAATCATGAGTAGCTGGACGCTCTGGTTCGTGATCATCCACGACGAAACCGAAGAGGCGCTGCGCGAAGGCTTCAAGTACTTCATCTTCAACTTTGTCGGCGCTACCTGCATGTTCCTCGGCGTGGCGATGCTTTGCGCCCGTAGCGACGGCTTTAGCTTTGATGCCATCGCACACGCTGCCAGCACCATGTCACTGCCGTGGCTGGGCGCGGGTTTAGTGCTCGTCCTTACCGGGATGTTGATGAAAGCGGCACAGTTGCCGTGGCGCATCGATTACCAGATGCACCCGCCAACAGCGCCGACGCCGGTCAGCGGATACATCTCTGCCGTGCTGCTGAAAAGTGGGATCTACGGGGTGCTTAAGCTGTTCGCCCTCGGCGGCGCGGGCCTGCTGTTTGTTCGCTTCGGCGAGCTGGGCAGCACCAACACGCTGATGTACGCCATTGCCATTATCGCCACCCTCACGCTGCTGTACGCCGGGGCGCTGGCGCTGATCCAGAACGGCATCAAACGTCTGCTGATTTACAGCACGGTGAGCCAGCTTGGCTACATCCTGTTAGGGCTGGCGCTGACCACGCCGGAAGGGATTGCCGGGGGGCTGATGCATCTGGTGAACCATATGCTGCTCAAAGACATTCTGTTCCTCGCCGCAGGTTGCATTCTGGCGCAGGTGCACGTGTCGAGTCTGGATGAGCTGGGCGGTCTGGGGCGCAAGATGCCACTGACCTTCGGGATGTTCCTGTTTGCCGGGCTGTCGCTTTCGGGCATTCCGCCGTTAAACGGTTTTGCTTCGAAATGGCTGATTTACCAGGCAGCGTTCCAGAGCGGGCACTATCTGCTGGGACTGGGCGCGATGATGTCGAGCCTGTTCACCCTGGCGGCGGTGTTGAAGTTCGCCCATGCGGCCTTTATGGGAACGCCTGCGCCACACCTGGAAAAAGTCAAAGAGGCACCGCTGAGCATGCTGCTGCCGATGGGGCTGCTTAGCCTGGCAGCGCTGGTTGTCAGCCTGCTGCCAGGCGTGCTGCTGGTGCCGATTAGCCATCTGATGTCGGTCAGTGGACTTGGGCAGATTAACGCTACCTGGACCGGGCCGCTGCCGGGCACCAACGGCTGGCACCCGCTGACCATGTGGATGCTGGTAGCGGTGGTTTCCGCTCTGGGCTGGCTGTTCTGGCGCCTCAGTAACCGTCAGTCGCAGTCGATTCATTTACACCAGGGCGGCGTTTGTGACCTGACCCCGGCGCAGGCGCACGTTCCGGCTTCTGCGCTGTATCAGACGCCTGAGCGGTTAATCCGCCAGGTGCTGCGCCCCCAGGAGAAGGAATAACACCATGATGACGTCATTTTTCGCGCCGCTGATGATTTTGCCGCTGGGCGCGGCGGCCCTGATTTTTGGTCTGTTACTCAAAGGGGTGGATCGTATCGTTGTGGCGCGTCTGCAGCGCCGCATCGGCCCTCCGTTGCTGCAACCTTTTTTCGACATCATCAAACTGATGCGCAAGCAAACATTAGTACCGGATGGCGCGCCGCGCCGCCTGTTCCTGGCGCTGCCGACCATTGGCGTGGGCAGCATGCTGATCGCCATCAGCCTGCTCCCTATCGCCAATGTCTACCAGCCGGCGACCGGGCTTGGGGATCTGCTGGTGCTGCTGTATCTGATCACGGTCCCGGCCGTGGTGCTGATGCTGGCGGGTTCCTGCTCGGGTTCGGTTTACGGCGCGGTGGGCTTCTCCCGCGAAATGGTGCTGATCCTCGCCTATGAAGGACCGTTATTGCTGGCACTGGCAAGCGTGGCGATGAAAGTCGGGCTGGCACAGGGCGGCTGGGTCACCTTCTCCCTGAACGAGATCGTGGCTTACCAGCAAGAACACGGTGCCTTCCTGTTCGATCCGTGGATGTGGCCTGCGCTGGCGGCCTATGTGCTGTTTATGCCTGCCAACCTCGGGATCGCGCCGTTCGATATTCCCGAGGCGGAATCGGAAGTACTGGAAGGGCCGATTCTGGAATACACCGGGCCGGGGCTGGCGCTGTTTCATTTGATGTCGGCGCTGAAAACGCTGGTGGTGGTGGGACTGGGCATCACGCTCTTTTTCCCCAACGGGCCAGCGGGCATCGCGGGTGTGCTGGTGCTGCTGGTGAAATGCCTTGTTATGGCCTGTCTGTGTAAAACGCTGCTGCGCGCCATGGTGGGCAGGATGCGCATCGATCAGGCCTTTTGGTTCTATCTGAAATGGCCTGAATTGCTGGGCATCATTGGTCTTATTTGTGTGCTGACTCAGACCCAGGGAACAACATTATGACGTTATTAAACTCCATCGCCACCCGCTCTCCCTGGCTGTACCGCATCAATGCGGGCTCATGTAACGGCTGCGATGTGGAACTGGCGACCACCGCCTGTATTCCGCGCTACGACGTGGAGCGTCTTGGCTGCCAGTACTGCGGCAGCCCGAAACATGCGGATATCGTGCTGATTACCGGCCCGCTGACCATGAAGGTCAAAGAGAAGGTCCTGCGCGTATATCAGGAGATCCCCGAACCGAAAGTGACGGTGGCGATTGGCATCTGCCCGATATCCGGCGGCGTGTTCCGCGACAGCTATGCCGTCGCCGGGCCGATGGACTGTTACCTGCCGATTGATGTCAACGTGCCGGGCTGCCCGCCCCGTCCGCAGGCCATTATCGAAGGGATCGCCATGGCTATCGACATCTGGCGTCAACGCATTTAGGAGCTGGCATGAATTTTCTTAAAGTCCTGATTCGCAACCTGCGCCAGGGGCCGTCCACCGACCCCTTCCCCTTTGGCGAGACCTTTACGCCAGAGGCCCTGCGTGGGCGCATCGCCTTTGATGCCTCGCGTTGTTCGGTGTGTCGCATGTGCGAACACGTCTGTGCCGGCGGCGCTATTCATTTTGAACAGACGCCACAAGGGGTGGAGTTTGTACTCTGGCACAACACCTGCACCTTCTGCGGCCTGTGCGAGCACTACTGCGTGCCCAAAGCGATTCACCTGACCAACGACTGGCATCTGGCACATAAGCAGGAAGACAAATACCGCATGATCGAAGAGGGCACCATGCTCTTTCAGACCTGTGTGTCCTGTCAGACCGCGTTTCTGCCTGCCAGCCCGGCACTGATGGACAAGGTCTATCAGACACCGGATAGCGTTGATGCCGCCATGCGCCAACTGTGCCCGGACTGTCGCCGTGCCCGCGCCGCCGCGCAGCAAAATACGCCGGGCATCGACCTTACCCGCGATCCCGGGATTACCCAACGGGATCCGCGCCTTAACCACCTCGAGAAGCGCCATGATTGACGATATCAAGAAGGCAGAAGCCCTGTTTAACCAGAACCTGACGCCGGGTTTTAGCTTTACAACCCAGGTCAACAAATGGGGGGTGGCAACCGCCTGGGTAAAACTGACCAGCCCGGTGCAATTGCTGCCCGCCGCCTGGAGCATCAAACAGCTCAGTGGCCGTTTGCACACCATCAGTGCGTACCAGCGCGTGGAAGGCAAGCCCACGGAGATCCACGAGATTGCTTACCACTTTGATCTCGACGGTTCGGCGCTGACCCTGACGGTGTTCCTCGCCGAAGGCCAGCGCGATATCCCGTCGCTGACCCCGGTGTTTCACAATGCCGACTGGAACGAGCGCGAATTTATGGAGCTCTACGACCTGAACGCGGTGGGACACCCTAACCCCACACGCCTGTTTATTGACGAGAACATTGATGCGGCGGTGCTGCAAAAATTCATTCCGTTCTCGGACATGGTGAACGCCGCCAGCACCAAGGCGCTGTGGGAAAAAATCATGCAGCAACGTGGAGAGAAACAATGACCCGTTATCAAATGCCGGTTGGCCCGCTGCACGTGGCGCTGGAAGAGCCGATGTACTTTAAGCTCGACCTTGAAGGGGAAACCATTAAAGGGCTGCATATCTCTGCCGGGCACGTACACCGTGGCATGGAATATCTGGTGATGAAGCGCAACTTCTACCAGAACATTACCCTGACCGAGCGGATCTGTTCCCTGTGCTCCAACAGCCACCCCACCACCTTTTGCATGGCGCTGGAAGAGATTGCCGGTATCGACGTCCCGCCGCGCGGCCACTATCTGCGCGTGATCGCCGATGAGATCAAGCGCGTGGCGTCAAACCTGTTTAACGTCGGCATCATGGCGCACATCATCGGCTTTACGTCACTGTTTATGCACGTGCTGGAAACGCGCGAAATCGTGCAGGACATCAAAGAGACCCTGTACGGTAACCGTATGGATCTGGGGGCCAACTGCATTGGCGGCGTGAAATATAACCTTAATGCCGAGAGCATCGCCTATCTGCTCAAACGGTTGGATGAAGTGGCCCCGGCGGTGGATGAAATCCATCAGATTTACACCACGCACAGCAGTATTCTGACCCGTACCCGTGGCGTCGGCGTGTTGCCCAAAGAGATTGCGCTGGAATATGGCCTGATTGGTCCGGTGGCACGTGCATCGGGCGTGGAATATGACGTGCGCGCCAAAACGCCGTACGCCATTTATCCGGAACTGGATTTTGCCACCATGACCCGTCCTGATGGCGACGTCTGGTCGCGTGCGATGGTGCGCCTTGATGAGGTGAAAATGGCCATCGCCCTGATTCGCCAGTGCCTGGCGCAGCTGCCGGAAGGGCCGGTATCTATTTCTGGTCTGCCGACCATTCCGCCGGGTGAAGCGGTGGCGAAAACCGAAGCCCCGCGCGGTGAGTTGATTTACTACCTGCGCACCAACGGGACAGATATGCCGGAGCGCTTGAAATGGCGTGTGCCGAGCTACCCGAACTGGGATGCGCTGCCAGTGATGATGCGTGATAACACAGTGGCCGATGTGGCGCTGATTGTGAACAGCATCGACCCCTGCATCTCCTGTACCGAGCGTTAAGGTATTCCCCGGCTCAGGCTTTATACTCCGCGAGCCGGGTACTCAGCGCTATAATATCCCCGATGGCATATTTGTTTTTACAGATTCGCACAATATCGCCATCTTTGATTAAGACATTAAATAAAGAGGAAGTGGTCTGGCGGGTCGAGCCAATAATCAGCGAAATATCTTCCATCGTCAGATCGCATTCAAATTCCGTTCCGTTCTCCGTTACCACGCCGCGTTCTTTTCCCAGTGATAAAATAAAGGCAATCAGTCGGGTTTTGGCATCGTGGAAAATAATTCCTTCAATAACATCCCAGGAACTGCCGAGCATATCACCTAATATTCCCGTCATCTGCAGTGCCATATCTGGATGGGTAGACAGATGCTGGCGAAATATTTTTGTAGGCAACATAAGGATGACCGACTCTTTTACTGCCTCGATATATGCACGGGTGTGAGTCGAGAAAATATCTCCACTTTCAAGAAAATATAGCGTAAATTCCCGGTCGCCATACGAGAGAAAAACACGCAACTGGCCAGAAGAGACAATAAAGACGTTATCGTCGCGAATATACGAATCACTTACCCGCTCACCTTTATGGAATTTTTTATTATGGAACTGCCGCAAAATATGCTGGTGTGATGGCTGATTAAGCAAGTCTACCAGATTAAATGCAGACACTCTCATTTTTGCTCGCATCGTCGACCTCACTGTTATTATTTACTTCTGCTTTTCTATCATAAAGTCACATCTGCGTCATTGCTTTGCCCTATGAGCGATCCAGCGAGCAGTTTCTGCGGGAACAGTAGCGAGAATCCAGCAAGATAGAATTTCAGCCAGCTCACCAGCAACTGGTTTGCAGCCCCCCACCAAAGGCCAGCGTACGGATGCCGTGCCGCTATGCACAGGTGCGCACCATTGCCGCCAAGTGAACTTCAGCGGCATGCCGGGATGCCAGAGCCCCCATACGCCCCTTCGATCACCTGACTCACCACATATCCTTTGTGCAGTACTCGCACTTCACTAAACGACTCGCCGCAGACGAGTCCGTTCTGGCACACTGCCCTGAACAGGCCCGGCAGCATCTGGTACGAACTGGTGCCGTCATGGGAGTTGAGCAGAATGATTTCCGGGACCTGTTTGCCGGTAATTTACCCCTCATGGCGCAGGAGCAGATGAGCGGGATACTTACAATGCCACGATGAGTTGCGCCGCAGGAAAACCTGCGCCCTCATACCTCCCCGTGTACGGTACGGAGTGTGAGCTCAACCGATGGATGCAACACACTTCTTATTGAGCTGCTCTGCGGTAGATTCATAGTCCAGCATTTTTCTTGGCCTCTCGTTGAGCTGCCTGGCAGCACTGTTAAGTGCTTTGCTGGCTGTGAACCGATAAGTCAGTTCCTTTTGGAAAATACTGCCTGAGCAATCTGTTCGTATTTTCATTGGAGCCGCGTTGCCAGGGGGATTGAGGATCGCAGAAATAAACCTGAATGTCTGTCGCTACAGTACATCGGATGTGGCTGGTCATTTCAGCCCCACGATCCCATGTTAATGTTTTATAATACTCTGAATCGCCACGGATAATCTAGACACTTCCGAGCCGTTGATAATACTGGTTTTCATATTCTGTCGGTGACATCTGTTCGCTAGAACCATGCCGACGCTTACTGTTATAAAACATTTCGATGTAATCAAAAATATCACTGCGGGCTTCTTCCCGCGTTCCGTAGATCTTTTTCTTTATCCGTTCACGTTTCAACAACTGGAAAAAACTTTCTGCAACCGCATTATCATGGCAGTTACCGCGACGGCTCATGCTACCCTCCAGGCCGTGTGATTTCAGGAACGACTGCCACTCATGGCTTGTGTACTGACTGCCCTGATCCGAATGTACCAGCACCTGTTTTTCGGGATTACGCCGCCATACAGCCATCAGCAGTGCGTTCAGGACAATGTCCTTTGTCATCCGGGATTGCATGGACCAGCCGATAATTTTGCGTGAGAACAGATCAACAACAACGGCAAGATACAGCCAGCCTTCGTGGGTCCTGATGTAGGTTATGTCCGTTACCCAACGCTCATCAGGAGCATCCGGATTGAACTGTCGCTGGAGCCTGTTGGGTGACACGATACTGGCCTCGCCTTTACGTGCCCGCGGGCTTCGGTATCCGACCTGAGCCTTTATTCCGACACGTTTCATCAGTCTCCAGACTCTGTTTACTCCGCACTGTTGCCCGCTGTCACGCAGATCCAGATGGATTTTGCGATAACCATAGACGCATCCCGACTCCAGCCAGAACTGTTTAATCTGTCCTGTCAGTCTCAGGTCTGCCTGATGGCGTTGTGAATGCGGCTGCTGAAGCCAGGCGTAAAAACCACTGGGATGAACATCCAGCACCCGACAGAGCAGGCGAACAGGCCAGCAACAGGAGTTGTCACGGATAAAGGCGTACCTCAGTCGGACAGCTTTGCGAAGTACGCCGCGGCTTTTTTTAATATGTCCCGTTCGTCGGTAACCCGTTTCAGCTCTTTCTGGAGACGGCGGATCTCGGCCTGAGCATCTGACTGTTCTTTATTAGTGGAAGAATCCGGACCGTACTTCTTTATCCAGGCATAAAGGCTGTGGGTGGTGATATCGAGACGTGTTGCAACGCTGGCAACAGAATAACCGCGATCAACAACCTGTTTGACTGCTTCAGTTTTAAACTCTTCGGGATAACGCTTACCGCTCATGGGCACCTCTCTTTAAGCCATCTTAAATGACTCTGAGGTGTCTGTTAAACCCGTGGCGATTCAGTGCACTGATTGAGTTCCTGCTGGTAATGTTGCCGCAGATATCTTAAAGATAATTCAGCATGTGAGGCCTGGCGGGTATACATAACAGACTCCTTATCGGGTCGTGTCCTGAAAAGGAAGATGAGCCGGAGATTGATATCAATGGAGGATGATGGTGGGTTAATAAGAAAGCAGGGAGCCTGCATGTCGTTATTCATTGCATCGTGAATCACTTATCCGTTGTTGCATCCATTTTTCTACCTCACTTCTAAGCCATCGGGAGGCTCTCCCCATTTTTATTGGCTTTGGAAAATCACCTTCGCTTATCAGTCGGTAAAACCATTTATCGGTCAGACCGGTAAAGGCAGTAATGAATTTCATATCAACCATCTGGTCATTAAGCAGGGATGTATTTTCAGATATCATGATGAGCTCTCTCTGGGAGATATTAAGGGAGAGCACTACGCAGAAAGTCATTATGCTCACTGGTATTGCTCATCAGATATCTGTCTGCCGTAATTAATTATTTTTAGTTATTCCCCTTTCATCTGGACCACTAGCACTGGCTGCATCCAATTGAACGTATCTGCCTGCTGTAGTCTTTCGAATAGTCTTTAGCGTAATATTCAAGCCTCTCCGACATATCCCGCCAAACGTCACCGTATCCTGCTGAATTGCAGTCCAGGTAATACAGTGGATGTTCTGGAAAATGCACCAGCGTTTCGTACTCACCCATATCTGCAACATCATCTATAGATAACCCTAAACCGCTTAGCCACGCTTCTTCGATATAACTCCCCAGATTATTTCGTTCAGAATGAAATGAACCTAATGAACAAAAGGTATCTTTGTTTACCAATAATCCCATATGGTAATGCTCATGCTGATTTTCAGGGCCTGTTTCTCGCACCCAGAAATATCGCAAACTTGTTTGATGGCAACGTTTCCCTGATCGTCTGATTCGTTTCCCATGTGCTCGTAGTTTGGCTTTTAAGGAATCAATAAACCGGGACAGTAATTTATCCCGCTGGCTATATTTGAATGGATGGGGTACGTCATCGAATCGGGAATATGGTATTCGCAGGATCACCATCACCAGCATTGTTCTGGGATGCTCTGCTATGGCGTTATCGATAACACGATGCATGGTTGTCAGGTATTTTCTGTTTATGGTGTTATGTGTATACATACTATCCTCTGGCTCCTGATATTTACTAAATTACATAGTCTGGCAGAGGGCCGTATTAATTTAATGTTTATAGATGGATTGCTGATAAGGGGATTGATAGAGAAGTGGTCAAAAGGGGGAGGAAGATTAATGATATTACCAATCAGACAATGACTGTTATGGATAAACATACAGAATAATTGCATTGCGGAGTATTGACAGGTGACTTATTTACTCTGAAGTTGATATTTCCCTTTCAGGCAGAACGGTGGCTTTTATGACTATCGGTTGGGAGATGGAAAGATTACGATTGAGAAGCAGGAGAGGCTGACAGTGAATCGAGTCAGACTGATGCCAAAGCCAACGTAGCTCAGCCTTGTTCCTTTAGAAGATACGTAGTGTGATTGTGATAAACTCCACAAAAAAAACACTAAAAATGATGTAAAAGATATCATGAATTATACATGAAATTACGTTGTAATCAGGTGTAAACATGAATGACGATATGCATAAAGTTAGTGTGACAAGTCGGCATGAATTACTTTATTTTTTTGGTTATATAAAAAGAAATAATATAGTTATCCGTGGAATTCCCAAAGTTAATGATGACTGTCATAAGTGGTCAGAAAAAATAAATCAGGCAATTGAAATACACTACAGAGAAGATCAGGTTCGCATAGCAAGATTTATTAAAAAAATGCTTGATGATTTTGATGATGATAAACTCCTGATAGATGACATAGAATTTATTCGTGATAACAAGATAACCTGCATGTTTACATGGTTATATATCCGTCAATGTGAGACTCGCGAGCAATACTTTTTAAATGAAGTTAAAAAAAGACCGATATATAAAGATATGAATTTACCTACACAATCTAAAAACCATGGTGAGAGATGCGATGATATTTTAGATTATTTCCGCCATGGTTATTTATCAGGAAAAACAAAACTTTCCATTATAGATATAATTCAGGATGCGTACAATAAAACCATTAATGAAATAAAGCCTCTATACTGGCTGGATGAAAAAAATGATGAGCAGTGTGAATGGGCTTGCGATTATATTCTGCAAAGATATAAGCCAGATAGCATTGATATTGACAAACCGACGGATACGCAAGAACGTTATTTGTTGGCTTATGGATTACTGTTCCTGATGATCGAGATAGAAAGCGAATCTGAGTGGAAGTTATTTCTCACCAATATAAATCGTGCATGGAGTCAAAAAAAACATCGCGGCAATAAAAAAGAACAACTGCCATTAAATACATACCTTGACAAGAAAACAAAGGAAAAACTTAAGGTTTTATGTGTCAATAAAGGTGTAAGCATCCAGACCATGCTTTCACACCTAATAAATACCGAATACAATAAAACCAAAGGGTAAATTAAGTTAAATTATATATTACCCAGTTGAATGGAAAAGAATGTATCTAATTACATTCTTTTTAATTTAGTGTAAATCACTCCTCTACCAGTCAAGTTATTAAAATCCGCACTAAGTGTTATAGCCTTTCATTAACAAGACTTACCCTTCTCTCATCAAAAGATCGTCACACACGGTTCAGTAACGATATTGACACGGCTACCATCATTACGCGACATGTCAACTTTATTAATCTTCCAACAAAATTGTAAATAAGGAACTGTAAAAATGCAACGTCAAAAAATCAATCTGAGATCTCTGTCAGGGTTATTACTGGTTGCCAGTTCATTATTCTGGCCGATGACCAGTCAGGCAAGTTTCAGCGACTTTACCACGTTTAAACTGGTCAGCCAGATAGACTCTCCGGCTCAACAGGGACAAAAAATCTGCACCTACGAGGATATCGTCAATCACACCCGCGTTGAATTAATACTCCCGTATATCTGTTGGCCCATGGCGTTTCAGAATCGCACGGACGGCCAGTTTTACGACCATATCTACTGAGCAGTGCCCTTTTATTTCTGCTCCGGTTTCTGACGGTCGTACCGTTATTTAACGCCCACCGCCTTTCCGGAATACCAGAAGGGCTTTTTTATTCACTCAACGTAAGGAATTAAAAATGCTATGTCCCCACTGCGGTTCATCCCGCACGCAGAAAAGAAACCTTGGACGAAAAATGGGAGGAGGTATTGGTGCCATTGCTGGCGGCATGGCCGGTATAACCAGTGGTGCTGAGGGAGCGGCACTCGGTGCAGCTACCGGTTCAGTTATCCCGGGTGTTGGCACCCTTGCCGGAGGCGTGATTGGTTTTTTAGTCGGCATGGGAAGCGGCGCAGCTCTGGGCGCTGTTGCTGGCGAAAGCCTGGATAAGGAGATATTTGATGAATATATCTGCCACGCCTGCTCGCTGACATTTAACCATGAAGAAAGCTGAGGTAAGAACGCAGGATTAATTCCTGTATCCCGGAAAGCAACACACCACGAACCTCCCTGCATCGCCACACCGACAGGCCATATTCCCGTAAGGGAGCATGGCCTTTTCATTTATATCATTTTATCCGGAGTCTCAATGAAATTAGCCAGCCGCTTTGGTGCGGTGAACCTTGTTCGCCGTGACCGTCCCTTAACCCGTGATGAACTGGCTCACTATGTTCCCAGCGTGTTCAGTGAGGAAAAGCACGAATCGCGCAGCGAGCGCTATACCTGCATCCCGACCATCATCCTGCTGGATAACCTGCAGCGCGAAGGTTTTCAGCCGTTCTTTGCCTGCCAAACCCGTGTGCGTAACCCCGACAAGCGGGAACACACCAAACATATGCTCCGTCTGCGCCGCGAAGGGCAGATTACCGGTAAACAGGTGCCGGAAATCATTCTGCTGAACAGCCATGACGGTTCAAGCAGCTACCAGATGTTGCCGGGACTGTTTCGCGCGGTGTGTCAAAACGGATTGATTTGCGGAGAGTCATTTGGCGAAGTCCGAGTTTCTCATAAAGGGGACGTGGTCGGCAAAGTGATTGAAGGGGCTTATGAAGTACTCGGGGTTTTTGACCGGGTGGAAGAGAAGCGGGATGCGATGCAGTCGCTGTTGTTACCACCACCAGCCCGGCAGGCACTGGCGAAAGCCGCTATTTCCTATCGGTTCGGAGAAGAACATCAGCCGGTAACCGAAGCGCAAATTCTGTCGCCACGACGTTGGCAGGATGAAAGTCATGACCTGTGGACCACGTATCAGCGCATACAGGAAAACCTGATAAAAGGCGGGCTATATGGGAGAAATACGCAAGGTAAACCCATGCACACCCGGGCAGTGAAAGGAATTGACAGCGATGTGAAGCTCAATCGTTCCCTGTGGGTAATGGCGGAGAACATGCTGTCACTGTGTTCATAGCCACTGCACTTCCTTCAATGTTCCTCATCCCTGTCACCTCTCTCTACATCTGTTTTACCTGCTGATTTTAAGAAAATTACGGAGAAACATCATGAACAAAACCGGTCATGCACTTCCGGTGGATAATGCCTGCAGGGAACCCGCTGAAATTTATGCGTCCGTTGTACCTGAATCAAAGCGCCTGGATTTCTGGCGGCAACACTTCGGGAACGTACCGCAATGGTTATTTCTGGAACTGAATATCCTGAGCTGGTTCAGCCGCCTGTGCCGGGAATACAACGGCGGCTACTGGCATTTTTACACCCTCAGTAACGGCGGTGTGTTTATGGCACCGGACAGCCAGGAGACTTATGACCTGTACTGTAAGTCAAATGGTAACCACGCCACGCTGGGTGGCGAAGCGGCAGGTATCGCTGCCTGCCTGATGATGTACAGTCATATGTCTTTTATCACCGCCAGCAACGAGATGGCGGAGCACTATTATCGCCTTCGCGACTACGCATTCTCCCATCCTGAATCTCAGGGCATCCTGACCCTTATCGACTGAGAAAGCCACTATGTCTGAATTATCAATGATGACCCCGGCGGGGATGCCATCCGCTTCACTGCGCATCATAGAACGTGCAATACGATTACTTGACCGGCACCTCCGGGTGTCTGGTCAGCCGCTGACCTCCAACCATGCCGTCCGGGATATGCTGCGTCTGCAGATGGCCGGGCTTGAGCGCGAGGTCTTTATGGTGTTTTACCTCGACAACCAGAACCGCCTTCTGGAAAGCGAGACCGTTTTTCTCGGCACCATCAACCAGACCGAAGTCCATGCACGCGAAATCGTCAAAGGGGCACTGCGCCACAACGCCGCAGCCGTCATTCTGGCCCATAACCATCCGTCAGGCTGCATCGACCCCAGTCATGCCGACACGGCCATCACACAACGACTCATACAGGCTCTCGGGCTCATTGAGGTCCGTGTGCTGGACCATCTCATTGTTGGGCGCAGTGACATCCTGTCCTTCGCAGAGCAAGGCCTGATATGAAGGCCCTGACAATAAACATCATCCATTACCGGAGTAATAACTCATGACATCATCCATTTCCCCGCAATGGGGGCTGAGGCATGACATCACACCCTGCTTTGGTGCCCGCCTGGTGCAGGAGAGGAATCGGCTGCATTACCTGGGCGACCATGCCGGTCTTTACGGGAAATTCGCTCCAGAGCAGTTGCGGGCGCTTGATCGCAGTTTTCCTGTATTTATCGATCTCATGGAGGCTGCTTTGCGATGCGGTGAGCTGGAACCTCATAATTCGCGCGGTATCAGGTTTGAAAGAGAAAGGTTGGTTTGTGAAGCCGATACACGAGGAAGTTGCGGCTATGTCTACGTCACCATTTATCCGGCTCCAGCGTCAGCTTAAAGGAGGCAGAAATGCCTGTATCAATGGAACGGCTGGACAGCTTATGGAGGGAACTGGGAAACATCGTTGTTACCGAAGAGGAGGGCGTACTGATTATCAGTGAGCCTTTTATCCACTTCCCCGCAGGTACTCTTGTTTCGGATATCTGGGCATGGTTCGAAACCAGTAATAACGAGTTCGTTGTTGCCCGAATGATGTACGGCCTGTCATCACGTTATTTCTTCTGAAATTAAGCCATTAAGGATTCAATATGAAATACAAAACTGCACCTCCTGGGGGGGCGGCTTCCTCATGTATGTCACCTGTGAAGACGTGGCAGATCTTACTTGCCTATCTCCTGGAAAGGCATTACGGACTGACCCTGACTGATACTCCATTTCACTATGACCGCGTGATTAATGAACACATAGACGCCGGGATAAAGCTGGTGGATGCATTGAATTTTCTTGTGGAACGCTATGGTCTAATACGCATCGACAGGCGTGGTTTCTCATGGCTGAAACAATCGCCGTTTTTAACCACGCTGGAAGTATTGAATGCAAGGTGCGCTACCGGGTTAAAAGTGGTTTACATAAAACCCGATATAATGGAGGGAAGGGTATGAAGCTCATAACTCCGCTGCTCCCGGCGCACTGTATGTTTACCGGTATACAGTGCAGCACTGCGCATATAACGGACCAGGACAACGAACGTCTGTATCAGCTCTCTCATGACATGGCAGAGTATGGTGATGCGGAGTGGATTCATTTCACGGGGACCGGATATTTACTTCGGCTCAGCGCGTGGCGGCATCCTGTACTGAAACTCAGGCGTTCGGGATTATCGGAGCATTGCAGGAGATTGATTGTTGTTTTATCTGCCCGGTACGGCATCACGACAATTCATCTGGATGCGGCCGGAGAAGTGTTACCCGGTCTCGATACGTTTGATTGGTAAATCAAAAAGCATTCAGGAAAAGCGTCCGCATGTATACGAGGTGTGATAAAAGCTGCCTTTTAGTGTAGGCAGCTTTTTATCAATTTTCAGGTTAGCATCAAGCGAATAAAAATTATTCGTACTTATTCATCAACCGCATTTCATCAGTTATTGAGCCCGGTACACGGAGATATCCTCCCATTACTGAGTTTGAATATCTGGTTCAGTCATCAAACGGGATTGAGGGTGCAAATGAGGGTATAAACTTAATCAAATTAAAAATAAAGCATAAATATCAATAAATTAAAACAACACATCGATTCCGAGTCCGGCACCACTTCTTCAGAGCCTGTTCGTTAAGAGATGAGATCCTTAACGGGCAAGACAGTAGTCCCCAGACGGCATGATGATGGTACTTGTGTTACCGCATCAGTTGAACACGGGACTTAAATCCAGAGGATGTTCGAACCATCCTCTGGATTTCTCACGTCCACAATTTACTTCACGAACGTATTTACCCTCAGATCTTCCCTGTGTCAATCTTTTGTAAAGCAAACATCCCTTTTTTTTCCATTTTTAATTTCATCAACTTAGATTTAACTTAAGATTAGTCTTATGCCGCATCCAGCTCCTCCAGCATGTCCCGGACCTTATCCAGGTCACTTTCAACATACTCCAGCGTGACCGCCGGCGTTGAATGACCCAGCAGGTCCTGTGCCATCTTCAGATTACGATCCGGCAAACGCATCAGGTTAGTCGCGATGGTGTGTCGGAATCTGTGCGGGCTGACTGTAAAACCGCATTCTCGTGAAAGTCGTCTGAAAAACGCGCGCAACGGCGGATAATCCATGTTGCTGCTGATTTCATTCTTCCGGCCATCAAAGCGAGAAAGATTAAACAACTGATCCTGCATCTTCGCGCCACGCTCAAGGGAAAGGTTATAGAGCCTTTCAAGTCTGGGTCGTAGGTTTTCAGTAATCGGAACCCGGTGTTCCTTATGGTTCTTGGAACCCTCAGGCCGGAGATTAATCCATCGGTGCTCAAAATTTACATCCTCCAGGCGAATGTGCAGCAGCTGGTTCTGGCGCATCCCTGTTCTCCGCAATGCATCCAGTACCGTTAACCAGAACCATGCTGGCCGTAAGGCGCTTTTTCTTAACTCCATCATACCAGTCCGTTCATCCTCTTCCCTCGCCTGCATGTGCAGATAAATTTTATTCATCTGCACATCAGTCAGTGTTTTTTTGCGTTTGACATCGGGTCGGGTAATTACCCCGTTGAAAGGATTTTCCCTCATCGTTACAAGCCCATTAACGATGGCGTGATTAAATATAGCGCGCATATGAGTCACTTTATTATTCCAGGTCGTTCTGCTCAGTCCTTCCTCATGGATAATTTTTCGGCGCCACGTTAAAACCAGCGTTTTATCAACCTGCTCAGGTGAAATACCTTCACCGCTAAAGGAAATGAATGATCTGACTACCTTCCTGTAGCTCCACTCCGTAGCCGGGCGCAAAGATTTACTGAAAAAATAATCATCCAGCACTTGTTCAAATGCATTGTTCATATTCACCTCGTATATTGTTATTCTGACTTAAGCAATAGTATTAATTTCTTCGTGCAAGCCATACGCTGTCCGGTGGACAGGTTCCTTTTCTGTAAATAATGTCAGCGCTCAGCATGTATCCTGACATTTTGGTGTAACGACCGCTTTTGTCCGGCGTATCGTATTTATGGTAATGCCAGAGGCCTTTACCATTTCGTGAATAATGAACGTTCAGAGCTTCAAAGCTTTTTTGTAACGCTGATTTATCCAGTGACTCGTTTGTATTCAGCGATAAATATTTAAAAAAACACTCAGGTGAAACAATGAATACAAACTGAGCAAGAATATGTGCAAAACTCTCGCCCTCATTGACACTAACCGTACCGTCATGGATTGAGGATTTCAGCCAGTCCAGAAACTTTTCTCCTGGAGTGCCAGATTCCATCCCGACTAGCGAAAACTCTTCAGAAGAAGTAGTTTCAACCTTCGCTTCAACAACAGGTGCACCAGAGCCCGACATCTGGTCAAGCACGCTAAGAAGTTCTGCGGTTGATACCGACTCATCCGGGACAGTGTCATCACCTGTTCGTTCATCGGATGACTGCGTATCATGATTATCAAATGCCGAAAGCAACGTAACCTGACCGGTAACATCCTTGGCAGCATAATCACCTGTCTGGTTAGTATCGTAACCTATTGATGCATTGTTAATTGGCTCTGGAACCGGTGTTATATTTTTGTGACTGGACGTTTGATGCATATCGTCGTCTATTAAATTTGGGATATTGTTTGTTCTGGATTCTTCCTCCCCTTCCTCCCCTGTGGTGATCACCTTATCGCTTTCAGAGGGGCTTGCTGTACCAGAAACGGTTCCTGATTTATTGGCAACGCTGGCAAGCGCATCGCTGATGATGCTGTTGAGAATTCCAGACTGAGCTTTTTGTCCGCTGAGGTACAAAAATAGCGCACCTGAAATCGCCGGCCAGCGTTGAAGCCAGATAGCCGCAGCATCCGGGATGAGTTTACTGGCAATGTACATTCCGTTCATTGAAGCCGTTCTCCCCTGCCGGGGACGCACCCGCCAGTTTGCACCGGGTATTTCCATCCCCGGACACCAGGCTTTTCCGTTCGCCAGGCTCCCTTCAATCTGCGACAACCAGTCAAGATGATGAAAAAGCCCAGCCCAGAACACTGCGCATATCCAGGCTGGCCCCTGCTCTGCCTGCTCCTCAGGCGTCGCTCCCGGAGGTAACATCATACCGCGTACCAGCCTCACGGCACTTGCGGCCACGGATAAACTGAGGTCAGTAAAGCCCCCTGGAGTGGCGAACGGCCCCGCCCAGGCTGCCGGTACTTCCTGAACGCGAGCGGCCATTTGCTCTAAGGGTTTTAGCCAGAATTCGTCAAAGGCAGACTGTGACAGTGGGCAATTTTCCCGCAACATCCGGACGAACTTCTGTCGCTCCGCAGTTCCCAGTAACAACTGACCGGACAGTACGTTCCGGAACCCTCCCGCTTGCGCCGGCTGCACGGATGGCCTTACTGAGTGTTCCGTTCCGACTGCCAGCCCAAGGCCTGTTAACCATTTCAGTCCACGCATAACCACCCCATAACCAGATTCCGAATTGACGCTACGCTATGGAGACGGTTGTATTTTGCAAGTCAAAAGCCTTAGTTCCTGATTAAACAAAACGAACTTGCATTAATCCTTAAAGGCCGGTTCACAGTTTTCAGATGAAGAGAATTAATCAGCATGCTTCCTTAAGCGCCATCAGAAATCTGAGGGAAGCGACAGAAATGCAAAGATTAGTAGTCTCTGGAATTATCCTCTGCTGGGGTCTTGTGAGTTACGGGCTCATCGCTCTGATTACGGGGTATCAGGATGGGATGGTGTATCTCTGGGGGCTTGTTTTGCTATCCCCTTTTTCTCTGAGAGTGGTGAACTGGATGCAGCGCAGACTCATCAACCAGCCCTGCATCCTGAGCTACCATAAGCGCAGCTCAAGGATATTCGTGCATCTGTCGCCAAACCAGCCAACCGTCAGTATTTCATCCGAACGTGTGGCCTGGTTCTGGAATGGAGTGCTAACCAGTATAGAGGACGCTCTCAGTGGCAGAGAAAACACCATCGTGATTGCCTCCCATCTCCTCACCTCTTATCGAATTAAACGTATCAGAAGGCATCTTCAGATTCAGGCCGGACATTACCGAAGCCATGTCATACATGTCCCCTTCACACCCGCTGCGCGTGCAGTTATGCAACTGGAAATTCTTCTTGCACAGTGGCGCTGGCGTGTACCGTCCAGAACGTTATGGCCCGTTCTTGTCATACGAAAAACTTTCAATCCGGAAAAATAATTTCCCCTGTTTTGATTTTTCACCTGTTGTCACACTGGCTACATCAATGTAGTCGATCTGAACGATCGATTTTCATCGTTATACATCCACTCTGGTGCGCGGTAACGTATCCACAGTGGATACAATAATTAATAACTTAAGTCGAATTAATGTATTAGCCAACACCGGGAAATGATATGAACCGTCTGAACATCACCTCCATCCTTGCCAGTATCATCACTGAACGGGATGAAAATATGCAGCAGCTGGTAGCCCAGCTTTCGGACGGAAAGAAAACGTCTGGCAGCCCTATTGCAATACGTTTTAAACCAGCTGTCAGGGATTTCGTCACACTGGTATCAGGACGCCTGGGTATTTCATCAGCTGAACTGGTCAATATTCTCGTCGAGGGTATCATGCGCGAGACGCTTATCCCCCGACAGGCTGTGATCACACATATCCACGAACGGTTCTGGCTGCTGATGGATGAGCACCGCCTGTCGGTACTGGACGTGGCTCGCCTGCTCTCGGACTGGAATATCGGTCTGAGCGTTCTGGAAAGCCGTGAAAGAACGATGGATTACTTAACTGCACCTTTGCTGAAACAGCTATCTGACTGGTTCTGTGTAAGTACCAGATGGCTGGAAGGAAGTGATCCCCGGCCAGTGTACCTGACCGCTTTCAGCGAATGGATGCAGGTTGCCATGATAATTAAAAAAAGAATTCAGGAATATACATCTGACGACAACCTGACCCGTCCTGACATATTCCTGGTCAGAGAGAATCAATACACCTCAGGAGATATCAAAGACGAATCCGGACATGTTTTCATTTTTATTCGGCGCTATAAAACCGTTAATAACACAACAATTCGTGTAGTTGAATGTATCGGGCACTGTCCATCTTCAGGTGCTTATAAAACACAACTTAATTCATTTCTGAGCATGAGCAACATTCTCTTCAGAGCGCATATTCTCAACAGTTTCGACACATTTTATGCATCCGGTTATTTACTGGATGCGCTGAGAGAAGGAAAGATACTTCCGGCCGCTGCACTGTGGGAGATTCAGAAACTTCAACGAACAGAGTCAGGTAAGTTTTCTCAAAATATTTGGACCGAAGAGGAAAGAGAACCTTTTCTTTTCCCTGAGGAATTTATAACACCAGAATGGAGTAAATTTGTTAGCCAAATAACAGCCCTCAATATTAAGTGAAATAACCAGTCAGACACATTGTTTTATTGGTGCGCCAGCGCCAGGGTTTTTTTTTGCCTTAAACACCATAAACGACAAAGGATATAAATGATGAAAGCTTCAATTTCAATGATTACACGCTGCGTTTCCCTTGCTCTTCTGGTTTCCGCAGTGCCATCGGTTAATGCTGCGACGAACTGGATGGAGGCACGCGGTGATGCTATGGGTGGCACCGGCGTGGCATCCGCGCACTACGGTACAGCTGCTCTGTCTAACCCTGCTCTGTTAACTACGTCCGGACCAACCGATGATTTCAGCCTGGTGCTGCCATCGATGGGCGCCCAGGTCTCTGACCCGGATAAAACCGTGGATAAAGCGGATGATGTTAAGGACCTCTGGGATCGTTTCGACAGCGCCGTCGCTAATCAGTCCGGTGTCAGCGAAAGCGCCGCGGCACTCAAGAGTAAGCTTCAGGATTTGAAAAACACACATGCGAACGGCCAGGTCGGGGCTTCAGTTATTGCAACTGTGCCGAACCAGACACTACCGTTCGCCGTTGTGGTGAAATCATGGGGTACTGTCTCTGTCGATGGTAAGGTCAGCGATCACGACCTGGAATACCTCGACAAGGTCGCCGATGGCACAATCCCCCCTTCTGCAGTGGATACTGACTCACTTACGTCAAGAGCCTACGGTCGTGCGGCTGTGATCACCGATGTCGGCGTGGCCATGGCGCATGAGTTCGAAACTGCAGGACATGCCTGGTCCTTTGGTATCACACCAAAATACCAGCGCGTTGACCTGTTTAACTACAACGTTTCCGTCAGTAATTTTGACAAAAACGACATTGACTCCAGCGAGTACCGCAATACCAAAACCGGTTTTAACGCCGACGTCGGTCTGTCCACAAACCTGAACGATAACTGGACTCTCGGTCTGGCCGTACAAAATATCATCCCCCGCTCAATCGATACCAAAGAAGTAAATGGTGAAAAGGGAACGTTCAAGATTAAACCGCAGGCCACTGCCGGCGCCTCATGGCACAACAGCTTCATCACAACCGCGCTCGATGTCGACCTGACTGAAGCGAGTGGTTTCACCAGTGATAATAAGCGTCAGTTTGCAAGTCTGGGTGCCGAGATTAATGCCTGGAACTGGATGCAGGTGCGTGCGGGTTACCGCCAGAACATGGCTTCCGGAGAAGGCAATGCTTTCACTGCCGGCCTGGGGTTCTCTCCGTTTGATGTGGTTCACCTGGATATCACGGGCATCGCAGGCACTGATCGTACCTACGGGGCGGTTGCACAACTTCAATTCACTTTCTGATCCAGCAAAATGAAGGGGCTGTTTACTGACAGCCCTGGAAGTCCTCAGGAGAACACTATGAAAAAACTCATTCTTTGCTCAGGTATCTCTTTTGTACTTATGGCTCTTGCGGGGTGTAGCCAGAACCAGCTCAATCAGTTTCAGCAGCAACTGTCAGATGTCAGCACAATGATATCACCTGGAGAGCAGCATACTTCTGACAAACAGGCTGAACGTAATGAGATTACCCAGGCATTCAGCCTGCCAGTCGGCGTAGATACTGCTGCACTACGCCTGAAGCAACATTATGGTTTTCCCTCAGATGAAGATGTTTCAGCAGCAAGAAACAATGGCCAGGGAAATGCTGGCTGGTCAGCATCGGCAATTTCAGAAGGTGCCAGTTGGTCAGCCCAACCTGGGTCTTATTATCGCATGAGCCGGAACTGGGCAGCTAATGATCGCCTGACAATAGAAGTCACAGGCGATGCTAAACGCAGCAACGTGACCGCAATTTATCGTTCCTCCAATCCGGAGCATCTTAAACCTGAATGGACCGCGCGCCTGTGGAAACAAATTCCGGAAGTCGCACGCGGTACGAAGGTTAGTCGGGAGGTCGGGCAATGAGCAAGTCACCTTCTCCACGGCCGCAGGAGACTGATATGTCCAGTTTACCAACTGGTGAAAATATCAAAGCCATTGAAAAGCTAATTAGCGATGCCTCAGAGGTTATTGCAAAACGCGAGCGCTCAGTCAGACGTGCAGAACGAAATCTGGAAATAGCCGAAGACCACCTTGCAGACCTGGAAAATCAGAGAGATGAACTCGTCATAGCGAGCTGGGGAGATGTTCCTAATTGGCATGGAATATTTAGTATGAGTGAGGATGCCTCAACTACCATGCGAGCATACCGTGATAAATGGGTCGGTACGATCGCAGGTCTGCGTCTAACTGCCTTCGGCAATATTTATACCGGACAGTCAGTTTACGGGATCGGTTTCACAACAAAGTCTGAAGAAGAACTGGAGCAAACAGTCCAGATGGTGGAGTTTGTTCTGCCGTACCTTATTGCTGATGAGCGAAAAGAAAAATCATTAATGATTTATAACTACCCCGCGGTGGACTGCTACCACAGCTTCGTTTTTAATATCGAAACAGGTACATATGGCATCGCCACAGATCGCTTTATGTCACGTCAGGAAACGATGGAGTTTCCCTCACTGGAATTCGCACTTCGTCATCTCCAGGCAAACACCTTAATAGACGATGTAGATAAACGGAAAAGCCTGAACGATGAGGTGACGGAATGAAAGATGTGTACTGGGTAGTCGAAGCCAACGGGAAGGAAATTGGCGCTATGACACTGGATGAGTTTGAAGACATCCAAAAGTCCGTGAAGGCAAACTGGTTGAACAGGATCGTTGCCGTTATCAGGTTTTTCTTTTTCCCTGCATATAAGAAAACAGGCCTGTATTTGCCTGAAATTGAAGAGGAAGTAAAAGCACTTTTGCAGGTCAGAACTGATGCTCCGCTAACCATTAAATTCGTTCGCGGAGAAATGCCATCTCAGATAAGACTACTATAACGGCCAGTAGCAAGATGCTGCCTCATCAACCATTCAATCTCTATACCCAATAAAAAAGCCCCCGGGAGGGAGCTTTTTATTATTCAGGCGGCCTGATTCAGGACATGACGTAAACGACCGGGCCAGTTGCCCTGGTAATGCGCAAACGTATGCAACACACGACGGCGTTCATCGCAAAGAGAGTTGCCAATAACCACTTCACCTGGCACTCCACACAGCGTTAACTGAATATAAGCCATCCCCGCAGCCAGCGGATCGATATCAGTAGCTGAAACCCACAAATACCGGTGTGGTGAATAACCGGCATCGCGCAGCACAGTGGCAAATGCGAGCACCATACATCCTGCGCCACAGGCTGGCTCCGCCAGGGTAATAAAAGGCTTGTCCGCAAAATTATCAGCAACGTTGCCGAGTTGCATGCGCGCCATCATGATGCCCACATCCCATGGGGTAAAAAACTGACCACGATATTTATCACCCAGTTCGAGCTGCATGAAAACCTGTCCAAGAAAATCCCCCGGTGAATCATCCAGCCCATTGACAACATGGGCCAGCAATTCTGCCATACGGACTACATCCTTCTTTTCATAACGTGCAACTATGTGTAGATATTTCTGCTCCCGCTTTTCGCAGAAACTGAGGGCATTCTGAAGAGCAATAACGCTGCAACTGATGAAGTCTTCAAAAACCTGATGTCGATGGTGATAACGAGCAGTCTGGTTGAAAAGCGAAATGAACGCCTTTTCATGGTTTATAAGATTTTTCATGCATGTCTCCTTTAACGGGAAACACGCCCCTGACGGGGAAACAGTGTTTCCCGTCAGGGTGAAAAAAAGCCACAACAAGTGTTGTGGCCAGTATGTTGAACCGGTTAGCCCGGGTTATCCTGGTTTAGTGTCAGGCCCGAATGCTCCCGTATTGTGCCGCTGGCGCCGCATATGGCGTTACCGCTGTGGTTTCCGTAGAGACAAGGTACATTCTTGCTGTTTCACCGTTGCTCAGTTGCTGCATTTCTTCCGGCCAGGGGCCACTGTCAACGTGATCACCGCGGTCAAAACAGTTATATCCGGAAAAACCTTCATCCACTGATTTCCAGTAATGACGGATCTCACAGTCAAACAGCTCTGACATCTCACCCATAACCTCTCCAGATGGCGGGTACCAGGGGGTATCGAACGTCAGTAATATCGTGCCCAGTGATTCACGGCTCCAGTTGGCTTTATGACCAGCCGGGAACTCCACACCATACAGCTGCGTGTAAAGATCTGCAGTTGTGTTAAGCCCCCGGAACAAACCACTGTTACCGTTCAACTCAGTTGCAAGACGTGACGGCATTATCATCAGCATATCGCAGGGACAACTCGCGGCCGGCATTATACTGAGCCATTCCCAACGCTCCTGCGGATCGAACTGTTCCCCGAAGCTGGCAACACCAAACCAGTCAGCATAGTGAACAGCCATCAACTGGGACATTATCTGGCGCGATGAAACTGGAATACTCTCCCATTTAAGTGTTTCCAGGCCGGACTGAACCCAGATCTTCTCCATACGTGCAATAGTAGCGCTGTCGAGCCACGCATCCTTTTCCATTAATTCCAGGAAATGCTGGAACGCCTGGTTTGCCGAAGTAGAAGCCCCCGTACCGGCGGCCGTAAGCATCGGATAAGCAGTAAACTCTGTCGCTTTTGTTGGCTTAAGTATCCCGGCACATCCAGCAAGAAACAGCTTTATGGCCTGCCGTATGGCATGTCGATAACGCGGAGTTTCAGTGCCGGCAATCCAGGACTGCATCACGTCAATACAAACAGATTTCGCAGTGATTTCCAGACGGTTTTTGCACCATGAAAACATAGTTATTACTCCTCTTTAGTTTAGACAGAGGGCATCTCCCTGAGGAGATACCCTCAGGGGATGCTGATGACCAGGGCCATCAAGTTTATTGTTAAGCAGCCTTGTTCTGTTCCGGTTGTCGGTTCAGTGGCTGCAGTAAAAATTCCGACGCTTCCCGGGCAAACCGGCAGGCGCGGAAAAAGGCTTTTTTATCGTCACGAAGTACCTTCAGCCAACTGGCCAGATAGCTTTCATGTTGAACATCACCGTAAATACCCAGCTCTGCACAAAGAAAAGCACTGCCGGTTTCGGCAATAAGCTCCTCAAAGGCGTAAACCGGATCACCGAATTTTCGCGAAGAAGATGTTATCCCTTCACGGCTAAGGCGGCGGCTGTGGCCGGTTGCATGAACCAGTTCATGCAGTAGCGTGGACCAGTAATCAGCTTCAGAATTAAACTGCGAAGTCGTAGGCATCACAATTCGATCGGTTGATGGCTGATAATACGCCCGGTTTTGTCGGTACGATGTGCAAACCACACCGGTTGCATTCAGTACTGACAGTACCTGCCCCTGTTGTTGTTCACTGAGTATGGAATGCCGCTCCTCTTCTGCCTCTGTTGGCGGCATGCCGGCAACAGCATCCGGCAGTCCATCACACTGGGCGACATTGAAAAGTTGCAGCGGCTTCAGCATCGCAAGCGACTCCATGACGGGATTACCGTCTTTATCGAACAGCTTGTTATCGTTGCCATCCGTCGCCTGTTTCTCAAACGGTTTGTAGATAATGGCCATCGAGCTGGTTTCACCCTTGCGCACCTGACCACCCACGGCTTTCGCCTGCTGGTATGTCAGCCATCGATCGGATGGAAATCCCCGCTCTTCAGCAGACATCCACAGCAAGGGTATATTCACTCCGCTGTAATGGCGGCCGGTTGTGGCATTCACCGGTAACGCGCTGCCATGTACGTTCTGTGCAGAACGCCACGGCCGGCGCCACGGTGGAACCCCTTTTCCCAGGGCAGCAATGATTTTGTCGGTGACCTGCTGGTAAAGATCGGCTTTCTGAGCCGGCGCGGCCTTACGGCCGCGAATGGATTTGTTCATAAGGATGCAACCTGTAAAAAAGGGCGCATCCTCCCCGGGGGCGGAAGAATGCGCCACCGGGAGTGGAAAAAAGTCAGAGATAGTCAGTAATACAACCTAACGGCGGGTTGCCGCGTAACGGAAAGAGCCATCAGACATCACCTCGCTGACGCTGCTGCGCACGCTGCGAACCGCACTCTCAAATATCGCGCGATCAGCAGGTTTTGCCCGTTTACAGTCGAGACGGATTACCCTGTCAAGCACATACAGCGCCTGCGAGCGCCAGCTCAGACGTTCCGCATTCCCCACACAGGCAGGTAAATGCCGGAGAGACTGATCGTAGAGCCAACGAATATTGCTGCGATATTCCTCCACCAGGACATACACCTTTTCTGGCGGACGGGTCTCTTTACGAATTGTCATACCAGTCCCCAGTGGACCGGCCGATGGCATCATAAAAAGATCGTGGTGTTCGGTCAGAACGGCGTCGAATTTGCTCTGCTCCATAAAGGTCTGAAAAGCGTATTCCTTCCCGGGAATTAACAGGTCTGCATTTTCCGACCAGTTTGCATCTTTCGAGGGATTACAACCTTCCGCCCATGCCCTGAGCCATTCGCCGGGGTTTCGGTCATCCGGAACCCGGATGTATATACCAAGGTTCTTTTCAAGCAGCAGTGGCCTTTGCATACCGCCCTGCTGTGATAAAAGAGGGCGTAATTCGGTTGAGGTAAAGCGAATCATCAGGACTCCTTAAATTAATAAGGAGGAGACTTCCCCTGGAGGGAAGGTCCCTCCGGGAAGTGTTAATCAGTCAGAACTGATTCAGTCGAAACGGTAACGCAGCCAGGCCATCTGCTGCGCCATCTGCCGTCCCGCCCGTAAAGCCTTACGTGCGGAGGCAAACTGACCGGCGCTGGCCAGTTGCTGATACTGCCAGTCACGCGAACTGTAGCCCGTTCTGCGTGAAATGATGGCGGTAAAACCCCCTTCAGACTGAACGACCTCGGCGCGGAAACTGCTGTGACCGCTACGGTTGGTGAACCATTCGGCCTGCTGCTGCCGCATTGCTTCTGAAATGCGGCTGAGGACGCGCGTGGTATGGGTGATAAACAACAGTATTATACTGCTCATGGTTTTCTCCTTAGTTAATGCGGAGAAAACCATCACCGCAGATGCAGGGAGGTTGTCCCCGCATGGGTTGGTACATCAGTTATAAGCTGGCTTCATTCAGAAAACACAACCACCTCCGTATGGAGAAAGTCCCCATAGGGTTCAGTGCATCACGTCAGAAATCAGCATCGCTGCGTTCCATAGACAGAAAGGCCTCTTCGTCTTTGACTGCGCTTTTGTAGAAATATATCCAGGCTTCTTTATCAATACCTTCTGCCATGCGGCAGAGGTCGTTAAAGAATGCCTCCCATGATCCCGGTATAAGTTTTCGAACATACAGTTCAGCCAGTTCCCGGGCAACAGAAGCCATATCCCAGACATAATACGGAAAGCCGTCTTCATCTGTCCCGGTATTTAGGTCAAGGCGGCGAAGCGCTGCGATACTCAGCAGCTCGCCTTCCGCTTTAGCCAGTGCAACTTTGTGAGCATTACGCTCGCTGGCACGGATGTGAAAATCTTCGGTGAGAATTAACTCGTTCATAAAGGATTCCTTAAAGAGTTGTGGAATCCTGTCCCTGACCGGGACAGAAGTCCCGTTAGGGTGAGAAAATCTTCGACTAATAAGGCCGTCAGGCGATGTCTGAGAAATGGGCGCTCTGATAAAACATTTCGCGCAATTGCTCTGTAGCTTCGTCCAGCTCTTTTTCCTCGCGAGACCTGGTAACGCCCTGAAGAAAAGCTGTACTCCAGTGAAAACTGTGAACATCTGTCCCCAGAAGCGTAAGCTCGCTCACTGCTTCTTCGACAAAGGTATGTTTTATGAAGCCATGCTCAGTTGCAAAACCAACTGTATGCGCGACATGTCTGAGAAAAGTCAGGTAATCAGGAAGGCCGTCAGCAGGAACCTGAGGATCTGCGTCGACCATGAGTTTGTTATCCAGACGAACGTTAAGCTGAGTTTTTACGTAATCCACAATGATTTTTGCAGAAGCGGGTGAGTCACAACTCAGTAACGCGAGCGGATTGATCATTCTGGTGTAATGCATGGGTACGATTCCTTATGAAAAAAGGGAACCGTCCCAAAGGGAAAGTATCCCTCAGGGTGAGAATCAGGCCAAAAATGCCGGATGAGTAAATCAGGTGTTTGGTAGTGTGAAGTGATGTAGAAAAGGACCTTAACCTGTAATCAGGTTCCTGTTTGCAAAGGTTAAACAGGTTTGAACCGCCCGAAAGCGCCATCTCTCAGGTTATGATGGCATTGGCATGTGATTACCCGAAGGCGCCTGTCTCAAATCACTCAGGCATTGGCAGTTGTCAGAGACAACGTTAGCAAATTAAGCGTACACAATTCCCGCACCTCAGGCAATAGTGTCAACGCAAAGATCTTCCCACATTGTGGTTTGAACCAGGACGATGAAGCCCTTAACGGAAAGTCACTACTGCTGAGAATATCCTGAGAAAATGTGTCATGTTTAAATTGACCAGAAAAAAGGATCATATTTTTACATTTCATGAGCGTTTTCTTTTTCTCTCAGTGATTTCCTGAAAGTTTCAGACAGTGCGCCACGGATGAAATACAGACAGGCATCAGTACGGGTAAATTTGTCTCCGTAATGCGCATGAACCTCCTGTGAACAAGCCACCTCGTAATGCCCCCTATCGATAATACGTGAAATCCTTTCCTTCCATCCCAAAAACACACGACCAATAACCAAATCCTCACCAGAAACAAAAATGCTTTTACTCATTACCCTCTACCTTATTATAAACACGAGCCACGTATTGTCCCCTGCCATCGCCATGTCCCAAATCCATTGATGCCAGAGCCTGTGCCTCTTCTTTAGTGAAACCTCTTTTCATATGATAATTCATGACATCAACAGAGTAGGCATAGCGTAAACTATGAGGCGCATATTTTCCTGTTAATCCGGACTCACGGACAACATTGCGATAACGTTCAATAGCCGTATGTAATGATGGCTTATCAATCAACTTTCCATTATTTTCATTCAAGTGTTTAAGGGACGCATTGATTGCAGCCAGAGTTGATTCACGATCTAATACCGTTGTATCTCTTGGTCGTCCTCCTTTTGTCCCAAATACAACACGTATTTTTTCGTCACCATTGAGTAAAGCTTTTTTCCAGGTACGCAACGATTTAGCAGACTGTACTGTTTCTTCTGTTCTTAACCCGAGTAATCTGGATAATCTCATTGCACATGCAACGCCATCATCCTTTTGCTCTACACTCGTCAATACCTGCCGAAAATAAGCATCGGGAATAGCAACCTTAGTTCCATCCCGGCTCGTTTCCGAAATACCCAGAGCCTGATTGCTCAGTTTATCATGAGAAGGATTTGCCATGAATGTTTTCCCCGCAACACGTAACAAAGCCCGGATAGCTGCCATTTCGTTCTGAAGTGTGCGTCTGGAAATATCTTCAGAAAGGCGGCTCTTCATATACAACTCGATATGCCCCGTCTTGATATTTTTAATATCTCTGATTTGAACATTAAGTTTTAATAAACGTTCGGCAAACCTGTCCGCAATTTTCATTCGGTCAGAAACGGTTTTAAAACTTCCCCCTGCCTGCCTGGCAAGCGTTTTAAGATTTTTATTCAGTTTTGCCATAAACAACCCTCCATTTAAACAGGTGTCAGTGCTTTTCCGTCTGCGTGAACGGAAAAGCACTGACACCGGCTGCGCCACAGCTACAGACGATGAATTTCACCCCGACGGCACGGTTTATGGTTGTGCTTCCTGCGTCTCGACAGATATCTGTGCATCGGGGCGGCGAAATGTTGAGTTATTGCGAAGCTCCCCAGGTCTCTGACCTGTTCGCGGTTTGCACCGGGCTGAAATTAATCAGTCTGCTTCCACACACCAGTATGTTGACTGGTGTCGCCATCGATATCGTGTCGATTTTCTCCTTTCAGAATGAAGTCCTTACCCGTTTTTACGAGAAAGACGTTTGGTTGATAAATGAACAAGAAGTGAATGAAGTACGTTTTTAAGGCCCTTAAAACCTTTAAGTACGTGTTGGTCAGTTGGTAAAAAAGTTGTCGAAATGGCAGTGCGTCAGCTCTGCCTGTTATGCGCTGCGCGCGTCACTTGGTACTCGTTTCACTCGTGCACAAGTGACGCCGCGCTCCTCTGCTCTCAATGCAGTCGTGGAAGATGCCCAAATGTTCCAAATGGTCATACCCACGCCGCAAAGTTCGCAACGGCCAGCAGCGTCATAAAGAGTGAAAACGATAAGAAAATTGCGGCCAGACAACGGCTGCAAGACGTATCTGAAAAACAGATACAGAAGTGAAAGGGACCTTCATCGCCAGATTCAAACTGTATACGATCTTCGTTTTCAAAGGGTAAACGAAGTTACCGCCCGAAGGCGCCACCTCTCAGGTCACGGTGGCATTGGCATGGCGATCACCCGAAGGCGCCTCTCTCAGATCGCCGAGGCATTGGCATGTTGCATACAACGCAACGGTACAACGAGCAAGATATTAGATCGGAGCGTGATCCTTTATCAAGTTTTTATCTGTGACATGGAAGACGAGTCTGCAGGAAACCCTCCAAAATTTGAAGGGTACCTTTAATGATTTACATGTAATCAATAGTCACCTTTATGATGGATTCTCGACGATGAACTTATCATAAATATCGTCCAGACCAGTGGCCAGACTATGGTAAAACTCCGTATGATATTCCCCATTACATGAGTACTTTATAATCCATCCATATGAAAAGTCTTTCGTTGTATATTCAATATCTAAAATTGTCACAGAACTACCGAAACACAATAAACGTATAAGTCTGTTAAATCTGTTTAAATACTCAACTGAATTTATCTCTACATCGTAATTACTTTCTATATGACCTATTCGATCAGCAATAAACCAAGTTTCTGATAACATGCCTTTAATTGTTGATGGAAATAACCTACATGCCATCAAACCATCAATAATATCCTCATTGAATGATACGCCCTGGCAGTTTATTTTCGTTCTGACAGAACCCAGAAAATAAAAAATGAATCTTAAATAACCACGACATTTATCATAATTCCATCTCTGAAACTCGCAAACTTCGTATTTTGTAAAAGATACACCATTAACCGTAGATGTATAGCTTAATATAAATCCGACATACAACCTGGAATGTTTTTCTTCAAGTTTCTCAGCGTTCTCAAAAGATACATTATTTGCCTTAACTACAGAAACCTTAAGATCAGAATGTCGGAATGATTTATCCAATATCAATATACTGATTGGCTCAGGCGCTTCAGCACTTGTTCCAGACACTGCCCCTAACCATTAAGGATTGAATCGCCACAGAATACCAAGTAATGCGCCAACCTGGTAAGCACTGAGAGCCAGATTAATATTTTAATCTGGCTCTGTTTCTGAGAATATCTATGTAGTTACATTTTGGTTCAAGAATCAATCGAAAGTAAATAATCAAGTCCTGACAAGCACTCCTCCAGACATTCAGCTACGACTTTAATATAGGGTTCAGTTTGGCTGCCTAATAAATGGGTATACCCCTGTAGAGCAGGTAAGTGTGCACATATAAATCCCTTTAAAATACTCCAGGTCTCGGGGGTGTTTAAATTTTCATTTGTCAGCACACAACTTATAAAAAGCAATTCCACACCAAAATGGTCACCAGGAACATGTTTATGTACCATCGGCAATTTGATGTTAAGCATAGAGGGAGCAAAATTGAATTTTTGATAGAAATCCTCTTCTTCTGCTCCCCCATCAAAGCTTGCTGCAGGAAATTGCCAGATGTCTCCATGACGTAAGCCATTACTAAAGACATGATTATAGGGTGGACAAAACAAACCAGATTGTGGGAAGCAGAAATAGTCATAAAACGCCTGCTGACATTCTTTAATCGCAAGGTTTTGCCCTGTACATTGCTTTATCCAGTCAATAAGCTCTTGTTCAGGGCTTTTGAGTAGTAAGGATCCAGCAATATCACAGGTTCTTCTCAACTCTTCCACTTCACACATACTTGCCCCCTACGCTTTGATAATTTTAGCTCGTGTATTAAAGAAACTGCTACTGCCACCAATTGGATCCATAAGCGGCATCCCCCATACATCTGGATCCAGTCGCATTATTGGATTTAAATTTATCCCCGCAGCCCGGATTTTACTGCCTTTAATTCGCTTCCCACCAATATCAATATCGGTTGCTCCGTAACCCCAATGGCCATAGCCAACGATAAAGCTGATCACTCCGGGTGCAACCCCATCTCTGAGTTTTACTTCACAACGCCTACGCCCTTCAACAGTTTCGACCCATACACTATCACCGGTTTTCAAACCGAGAGCTTTCCCATCCTCGGTATTAATTTCAGCCCAGTTTGTCGGCTGTATCTCTCGGATAAAACTGTTGGAAGACAGTCGGGACTGGGTCTGAAGTGCACTTTTTCGGGTCAATATTGTAAAATCCATACCTTTGCCCTGATCGAGCTCATCCACTTTTTTCCCCATCATAGTGAGAGATGGTTGCCAAAGTGCAGTTCCTGAAAAACGTTCACCGGTAAAACTATTTAGACCCTGAGCAATTTTTTCATTGTACATTCTGATACGATTATTGAATTGATTTTTCAATTGCGTACCATTCCGTCTGGTAGTAACTGGCTCAAAACGACCACCGCGTGACATTAAAAAAAGTACTTTTCTCCATTCATCAGACTTAAGACTACTGAAATACTTCTTCTGGTAATCTTCAAGACCGGCAATTTTTATATCATCATCAGTAGCATCCGATACTGGTGTTCCACTATAAGCAACGTTTGCAGTACCTTTCAGATAGTAATCCTCCATTTTTTCGAGAGGCCATAGAGTTCCATTACTGTCAGGGATAGCATTTTTCCCAAACCCAGCCATGTTTAATTTCGAAGCTATATCAATAAAGAAAGTCTCAAGACAAAAATGTTGTCCCGCCTGGTTTTTTCCAGTCAGCGGCTCGATAACGGGATAACGTACAGCAGTCCCCTTGACCATAGTTGCTTCAAGCATCGGATGCTGGACATAACGTTCCAGATATGTAATGTCAGGGATAATATAATCTGCATACATGCTGGTATCACTAACGACAATATCACTGGCAATAATTAATGGTATTTTTGTTGGATCACAAACCCCTCGAATAATATCTTCTTTACCCATGCCTGGAGCGCTGTATAAAGGCGTACACATATGCCACAACAGAATGTCGGCTGTATACGGATAACCTTCCAGTGCTGAAGGCAAGATATCACTGAAAATATCTTTAGTGAAAGGGAACCACGGCCTTTTAGCTGGGTAGGGGGCTTCGCCACGAGCAACCTTTGTCTTAAATTCAGTAGAATCTTCATAGCGAAAGCCATCTTCACGGGTAATTTTAATACCAAATTGAGCTGGCACCAGAGAAGGAATAGCAGTCAGGTCATATACCCCTTTGTCATAAGGGAATCCACCTCCCCCGAGGGAACCACCACCACTCCAGTTCAAATTACCGATTAAGACGTTCAACTGATTTATTGCAAAACCTGTATAATAACCGTTCGGGTGCTGTGCAATTCCACGATAAAACTCTGTGGATGCTTTTCGTCCATGCTTAGTGAACTCGTCAGCTAAATTGACAATATCGTCAATGCGAACACCACTGATATCGGCATAATACTCTAGAGAATAATCATTCGCTGATGTCTTTAATAAATGAAATGCTGTAGCAACCCCTATACCATTAACACTCCCGCTATAATCCAGTATTGCTTTAACACATTTTTCCGCTAATTCTGGAATACCAGTGAGATTAATTACGACACTGTCGTTACTGTCCCCCAAGGCAGCTTCACTAGAAGTAATAAATTTCCCAAAATTAGGATGTGTTTCATCGGTAATAATCAGATAACTGGCATCCGTGAAACAAGTTTCACCAGCATTTTTGGCAGAAGACTGATTAGGGTAACTTAAAAAATCCGTATTATGGCGATTATGATCTATAATCCAGCTTATCATCCCCATTGCGATAGCACCATCAGTACCTGGTCGCGGAGCAAGCCAGAACATATTTGGGTCATCCGTTATAGTTCGGGGTAATACTGGATCAATAACAGCAATTTTACAGCCCTTTGAACGCGCCTCTGCTGAGTATTTCCCTAATGTCTGCATAGGGAAATTAGCTTCTCCAGGCGCGGTTCCCCAATATAAAACAAACTCTGACTCACAAAGATCTGCTTTAAAATTATTATGCTCAGTATATACAGCACTCGTAGCAATGTGATGGCTTAATTCGCATATATTAGTGTGTTCGTAATTATTAACTGTGCCAAAGGATTTCGCGAAACGAGTCTGAAAATCTTTTCGCGTTTTAACAATACGTCCGCTTTGTATAACAAGCTTATTAGATACTCGCCCTAAGTCATGATTGTTATCATCAATCCATTCATCACGTTTTTCATATAATGCCCGGAATCCTTTTATCTCAAGGTTTTGACTAGCCTCATCACCTGTATCAGCGAAAATCTTTCCACCATTGACCACTTCATCGATCAGTTTTTCCCACTCAATAGGCACCCATTTATTACTTCCTCTCGGGCCAGAGCGCTTCAGGGGAACTGTCAGTCGATATGGGTCGTAAGCAGTTTGTAGACCCGCGTTCCCTCGGGCACATAGTGTACCCGGAGTATTGGCAGTGTCCACCACCGGGATATTCATATCCTTATAATCAATCAATGTGTTCGGATGATATGGATTACCCTGTAAGCGTTCCAGTTTTCCGGTTTTACGGTTCACTTTGGCTCTCAGTCCACACTCTCCATGACACTGAAGACATACAGAATGACGTACCATATAATTGGGATTTATAACATGCTGGCCAGTTTCTTTATCAAGCAGCCATTCAGGTTCAGTTGACTGACCATAAAAGGTTGATTTTGCTTGCTCTCCTGCATCTAAGAATGTACCTGCACGGTAAAATACTTTTCCATAAATACTGGCACCAACACCTACACCTAGCGCGGCACAACCTGTAAGAAAATGACGTCTGTTCATTTAATTTCTCCTCCTGTATGTGCCGGATATTTGTGTTGGAAATTCTCATAAAACAATATGACTAAAGCAAGAATACCTGCCATGAAAAATATACTACCAAAAGAATATAAATATTCTTTTGGTTCAGGGTGATAAGTAAAGACTCCGGCGCTGCTACGACTCGTTCCCTGCCCCCCAACCAACAAAAGAAAACGAACACCCCAGGCAGAGATAGCAGATAGAATAATGATAATTATGTAGTGGATTTTATTTTTAGATCTAATTACAGCAATCATAACGCAAGCTAAAACCAACGCTCCCACAGTAATTATCTGCGTTGCTAAATAGTTAGAATCAAGTAAACCAAAGGAGGTGCTGATAGTTTCTCCCGCAAAGACATGCCCCCACCATGTGAATAGCAATAAAATAAACATAGTAATAAGCATCACACCAAGCCCGCAATAAGATGAAATTACTGCCGGTTGTTCATTAGTATGTTTAGAAACTAAACTGTAGGCTATGAATCCAGTATAAAGTCCACTAAGTAACATTAAGACTGCAGACAGTGGGGTATTCCAGAGTGCAATACCATGCTCATTAGTCATGAATATTCCAGAGTACATCCCTAAAAATATCCCAGTTCCTATAAGAAGGATTTTCGTTAATTTATCAACGAAAACAGACAGCTTTAATGGCGTGAGTTGCAGGATTAGTAACAGGCAAAACAGGGGTAAAATCAGTACACCATATTTTATTATTGAACCGTACCAGTGTTCCCAACCATATATAAATCCATAAATTAACCGGCCGGGTTGCTGTACCTCTGCTAATACATTTAATATGCCTCCAAATGCTAATGCAAAAGCCAATGCCACAGGTAAAAGGTTAGTCTTTGACTGACTCCCCCAGTTAAGGAAGGACCAGATAACAGCGAGACCTCCTGATGCACCTAACAATAGCGAGTAATTAATAAAAAGCAAGCCAAATGGAGATTGATGTGCAATATTTAAAATGGTCGTCATCATGATTTACTCCTGATTTACCCAGGGGAGTTCCTGATCGAAAACATCAGAAAACTCTTTCGTCCAAGTCTTACTTTTTATTTCTTCTCCTACAGTCATTTCATTGTTTAACCCAATATAAAATACCTGAGGCTTGTTACCCGTTGCTGGATTCAAAACATTTGTTATATGCTCTGAATATAATTTATGCACTTCACTTTCTTTGTCATTCAGATCACCAAAAACCCTTGCTGCACCGACACAAGTTTCGACACAGGCTGGGACGAGCCCCTGTTCTATGCGATGCGCGCAAAAGGTACATTTATCAGCTGTTTTGGTTTCAGTATTAATAAAACGAGCATCATAAGGGCAGGCAGTAACACAGGCACCACAGCCCCAACAAATATCCTGATTGATAAGAACAATGCCATCATTGCGTTTAAACGTAGCACCTGTTGGACAAACAGGGACACAGCTAGGGTTTTCACAATGGTTACATAGACGCGGAAGAAACTGTCTTTTGGTTTTTGGATATTGACCAACTTCAATATCGGCGACCCAGGTTCTGAATTGCCCCGGCGGTGCGTGATTCTCGATTTTGCAACTGACAGTACATGCCTGACAACCCACGCATTTACGCAGATCTATGACCATACACCAGTGCTGTTTTTTTTCAGTAAGTCTGGGGGCTGCCTGAGTAGGAGCTATAACAAGCGCAGCTCCAGTCGCAATGGCTAATGTAGATATAAGTTTCCGTTTTTGGGAATCTTTTGGATAGTCGTCATCATCGGTATTCATAGTTACCCTTCAATTTATTGTTTACATAAATATGAATAAAAAGACATAACAAAAGAAAACAGAGGTAGTATGGGTGTACGAACTTGTCATTGTTTTGACATTTATCAAATACATTCGCTTATGCGTATATGTTGTTGATTTTCATCTCCGCTGGAGATATCGTTACCCAAACGAACAGGAGGAATGATGTCGCTTACTTCCCTACAACTCTTTAAGAATCTGTCTGATGAAACACGTCTGGGTATTGTTCTCATACTCAGAACCATGGGGGAGTTGTGCGTCTGTGATCTTTGCACTGCACTTGATCAATCACAGCCTAAGATCTCCCGGCATCTGGCAATGTTGCGGGAAAGCGGGATTTTGCTTGATAGTAAGCACGGAAAATGGGTTCATTACCGCTTATCCCCACACATTCCTTCATGGGCTGCGCAGATTATTGAGCAGGCCAGGTTAAGCCAACAGGACGATCTTCAGGCCATCGCCCGTAAACTGGCTTCAGTCAACTGCACTAACAGCAGTAAGGCTATTTGTATTTAAAAATTTGCCTGAATATATATGATTTTCCACATGTGAGGTGTTAAGGATGAAAACGCTAACGGTATTCGACCCAGCGATGTGTTGTAGCACCGGTGTCTGCGGTACTGATGTCGATCAGGCTCTGGTTGATTTTTCTGCGGATGTACAATGGCTTAAACAACGAGGTGTTCAGGTAGATCGTTACAATCTGGCACAGCAACCGATGAGCTTTGTCCAGAACGAGAAAGTTAAAGCATTCATTGAGGCTTCCGGTGCGGAAGGACTGCCACTACTGTTACTGGATGGCGAAACAGTGATGGCCGGACGTTATCCGAAACGGGCTGAACTTGCACGGTGGTTTGGGATTCCGCTGGAGAAAGTAGGATTAGCGCCTTCAGGCTGCTGCGGTGGTAATACTTCTTGTTGTTAAGTATGCCAGGAGGACAAATGAAATTTTTAGAAAATATACCCCCTTATCTGTTTTTTACTGGTAAAGGTGGTGTAGGTAAAACCTCTATTTCCTGCGCCACAGCGATCCGTCTTGCAGAACAGGGTAAACGAGTATTGCTGGTCAGTACCGACCCGGCCTCAAACGTTGGCCAGGTGTTTGGCCAGACGATAGGCAACACCATTCAACCAATAGCCTCTGTTCCGGGATTATCGGCTCTTGAGATTGATCCTCAGGCAGCTGCACAGCAGTACCGGGCCAGAATCGTTGACCCAATTAAAGGCGTCCTGCCTTATGACGTCGTTAGCAGCATCAACGAACAACTGTCGGGTGCATGCACAACCGAGATTGCTGCATTTGATGAGTTTACTGGATTGCTGACTGACGCCTCTCTGCTGACCCGCTTTGATCATATCATTTTTGATACAGCACCTACTGGCCATACTATCCGCCTTCTCCAGTTGCCTGGTGCATGGAGCAGTTTTATAGAGAGTAATCCAGATGGCGCATCTTGTCTGGGCCCAATGGCGGGACTGGAAAAACAGCGTGAACAATATGCTCATGCCGTTGAAGCGTTGTCTGACCCAACACGCACCCGACTGGTTTTAGTCGCGCGGTTGCAGAAATCAACGCTACTGGAAGTCGCCAGAACTCATCTGGAACTTGCCGCCATCGGTCTTAAAAATCAGTATCTGGTCATTAATGGCGTTCTTCCAAAAACTGAAGCCGCTACCGATACACTGGCTGCAGCAATATGGGAACGTGAACAGGAAGCGCTAGCTCATCTTCCCTCTGATCTTTCTGGCCTTCCAACTGACACGCTATTCCTTCAACCGGTTAATATGGTCGGTGTATCTGCACTCAGCGGGCTTCTCTCCACTCAGCCAGAAGCAGTATTATCTTCTGCAGACTACATTCAGCAACGTCCTGATATTCCATCGCTCTCTGCGCTAGTTGATGACATTGCCCGTAATGAACATGGTTTGATCATGCTGATGGGCAAAGGTGGCGTGGGGAAAACCACGATGGCTGCTGCCATTGCCGTCAGACTGGCCGAAATGGGATTTGATGTCCATCTGACAACGTCTGATCCTGCGGCGCATCTCAGCACAACCCTCAATGGCAGCCTTAAGAATCTGCAGGTCAGCAGGATCGATCCTCACGAGGAAACGGAACGCTACCGTCAGCATGTTCTTGACACTAAGGGAGGCGAACTGGACGAAGCAGGAAAACGCCTGCTGGAAGAAGATTTACGCTCTCCTTGCACCGAAGAGATTGCGGTCTTCCAGGCCTTTTCACGGGTGATTCGTGAAGCGGGTAAGCGCTTCGTGGTCATGGATACGGCACCCACCGGGCATACGCTACTACTGCTGGATGCCACCGGGGCGTATCACCGCGAAATTGCTAAGAAAATGGGCGATAAAGGCCATTTCACCACGCCAATGATGCAGCTTCAGGACCCGGAGCGAACCAAAGTGTTACTGGTCACGCTGCCGGAAACCACGCCTGTGCTTGAGGCGGCAAATTTGCAGGCCGACCTTGAACGCGCAGGGATTCATCCCTGGGGCTGGATTATCAATAACAGCCTTTCCATTGCCGATACCCGTTCACCGCTGCTTCGTCTGCGGGCACAACAGGAACTTCCGCAGATCGAGAGCGTTAAATTCCAGCATGCCAGTCGCGTAGCTCTTGTTCCTGTACTGGCGTCAGAACCGACCGGCATCGACAAACTCAAACAACTCGCTGGTTAATTATTGTCATTATTCGGGGCAGCTTTGCTGCCCTTTCGGGAGGTTATATGTTACTGGCAGGAGCCATTTTTATCCTGACCATCGTGTTGGTTATCTGGCAGCCAAAGGGATTAGGCATTGGCTGGAGCGCCACGCTGGGTGCCGTACTGGCTCTGGCATCGGGTGTGATTCATATCGCCGATATTCCGGTGGTGTGGAATATCGTCTGGAACGCCACGGCCACCTTTATTGCCGTCATTATCATCAGTCTGTTGCTGGATGAGTCCGGCTTTTTTGAATGGGCTGCCCTGCACGTTTCCCGCTGGGGCAATGGGCGTGGACGTCTGCTATTTACCTATATTGTTCTGCTCGGCGCGGCGGTGGCGGCATTGTTTGCCAACGATGGCGCGGCGTTAATTCTGACGCCGATCGTTATCGCCATGTTACTAGCGCTGGGGTTCAGTAAAAGCACCACGCTGGCGTTTGTAATGGCCGCAGGGTTTATTGCCGATACCGCCAGCTTGCCACTTATCGTATCGAACCTGGTCAATATCGTTTCGGCTGATTTCTTCCGTCTGGGATTCACAGAATATGCGTCGGTGATGGTGCCAGTGGATATCGCCGCCATTGTCGCCACGCTGGTGATGCTGCATCTTTTTTTCCGCAAAGATATCCCGCCCACTTATGAGCTGGCGCGACTGAAAGAACCCGCAAAAGCCATCAAAGATCCAGCAACATTCAAAACGGGCTGGATTGTTTTAGTCCTTTTGTTAGTCGGTTTTTTTGTACTCGAGCCACTCGGAATTCCTGTGAGTGCAATCGCGGCAGTGGGAGCCGCAATCCTGTTTGCGGTGGCCAAAAAAGGTCATGGGATTAACACCGGTAAAGTGCTGCGCGGTGCGCCCTGGCAGATCGTGATCTTCTCACTGGGGATGTATCTGGTGGTCTACGGATTACGCAACGCAGGGCTGACAGAATACTTGTCTAACGTGCTGAACGTACTTGCTGATAAAGGTCTTTGGGCTGCTACCTTAGGTACTGGCTTCCTGACTGCATTCCTGTCTTCCATCATGAATAACATGCCTACCGTGCTGGTTGGCGCTCTCTCTATTGATGGCAGCACCGCAACAGGCGTTATCAAAGAGGCGATGATTTATGCCAACGTGATTGGCTGCGATCTGGGACCGAAAATAACACCTATCGGCAGCCTGGCAACGCTACTCTGGCTGCATGTGCTTTCACAGAAGAATATGACCATCACCTGGGGATACTATTTCCGCACCGGGATCGTCATGACTCTGCCTGTGCTGTTTGTAACGCTGGCCGCGCTGGCGCTACGTCTCTCTTTCACTTTGTAATGAGATACTGATATGAGCAACATCACCATTTATCACAACCCGGCCTGCGGCACATCGCGTAATACGCTGGAGATGATCCGAAACAGCGGTACTGAGCCGACCGTAATTCTCTATCTTGAGAATCCACCTTCACGCGATGAGCTGGTCAAACTCATTGCAGATATGGGTATTTCAGTACGAGCCCTGCTTCGTAAAAACGTTGAGCCTTATGAAGAATTGGGACTCGCCGAAGATAAATTTACTGATGATCAGTTAATCGACTTTATGTTGCAGCATCCGATCCTGATTAACCGACCCATTGTTGTATCACCACTGGGAACCCGACTGTGCCGCCCATCGGAAGTGGTACTGGATATTTTGCCTGATGCACAGAGAGGTGAATTTACTAAAGAAGACGGTGAAAAGGTGATCGACGCACATGGGCAGCGTGTAATCAAGTAGTTCCATTTCACCAGGCAGCTCTATTTATTGCTGCCTGGTGACAGAGCTTATGCGATTTTTACTCAGAGGCTGAAATGATGGATAAAACGTACCATGTCCTTTTCCTGTGCACAGGCAACTCTGCCAGAAGTATTTTTGCTGAGGCTTTAATGAATCAGCTCGGTGGTGGGATTTTCAAGGCGTTTAGCGCCGGCAGCCATCCCGCTTCATCACCGCACCCTTTGACGCTAAAAGTATTGAAAAGTCAGGGGTTTGACATCTCCAGCCTTTCAAGTAAAAGTCTCCTGCAGTATCAGCAAGTCGACTCACCAAAAATGGATTTCATTTTCACCTTGTGTGACAAAATGGCTGGAGAAGGATGCCCGGTATTTCCAGGCCAACCGCTGACGGCCCATTGGGGATTCAAAGATCCCGCACTCGCAGAGGGCGATTCGGAAGCAATGTACCAGGCATTTGTGGACGTCGAGAAGCAAATAGCCAGTCGCATCAGACTGTTTCTGAGTTTGCCGTTTGAGAAGCTAGATCGCCTTTCTTTACAACAGCAACTGGAACAACTGGATAAAGGCGTGTAGTGCAGTTGTGAGACTCGTACGCGCTTGCCTACTCATTAACGTTCGATGTTATATCAACAGGCACTCTTTGTAGTGCCTGTTTATCTTTTCCAATCAAATAGATCCATATGGCTATGATTGCTGCCACACACGCAAATACCAGTGAAATGATCAGCATGCCAGTATCCCCAAATCGTTCGCGAAAGCTGGCATAGAGTGAAGGGGCCAGTGCCGACAGAAAAAAACTCGGCATGAGCAATGTTCCCATGCGACTGGCGTACAGGCGCGGGTCAAACAGAGTTAATGGTAATGTTGCTCTCACCAGAGTAGATAGACCGTTGACGGCACCATATCCAAGAACGAACAAGCCGGTCCCCACGATGGATGTCTGTCCCAGCAGGCTGATCATGAAACAACAAGGAAGCAAAATCCCCACTATCAGGTTCAGCCCCAGAGCAGATCCTCGACTCCCCATCGCTATATCGCCAAGACGTGCACTGACCTGTCCCACCCCCCATAAGGAACCAACAAGTACCGGGACACCAGCACTGGCCAGAATCAGAGGTAAATGGGTTGAAATTCCTGTGGACAGGAAACTGAGCAATGCCATCAATGCTGCATACAACCCGCATTTCAGATAGTCCCGCTCAAGATGCTGGATGCCCTGTTCCGTCGATTCGCGGGGGGCTACACCTCGTTCTCTTTTGTTATCTGGCAAAGAAATACAAAGCAAAATGCTTATCAGGGCGAACAGGCTGTAACAGCCAACACCCCATCGCCAGCCCAGCAGGCTCAGTAAGCCCTCGCCAATTGGCCAAAAGGCAACAGAAGCCAGACCTCCGAGCAGGGTCACCTGTGTAATAGATTTTCTGGCTGTCGGCCCTGCAAGATTTACGAGAACAGCGAAAGCTGCATCATAAAGTGAAAGGCGCATACCTATGCCCATCACCAGCCAGGCCATTAAGTAAATGTATAGGGAGTGACTCGTTGCCAGGAGCAGGCATCCAAGGCCGTTCAGGAGAGCACCAAGCTGCAGGACTTTTCTTCCCCCCATCGATGCTAATAATCGCCCGGATATCGGTGAAATGAGCCCCATGATGCCCATAGCCAGCGTCAACCCTGAGAAGATAAGAGGTTGCCCCCACGACGTGTCATTAGCAATGGCGCTACCAAAAGCACCCAACAGGTAGTAGGTAATCCCCCAGTTAATTAACTGGGCCAAACCAACGCACCAGGTAATCTTGCTGCTAAGTAGAAGTGGAGGTGTGTTCACCGTTTTTGCATCTCCTCAGGTTCCGGTATCCCGGTTGCAAACGTCACAATTTAGTTCGGGGAGACGGGATTTATTCCCCTCCAGCAACCTATGTGCTCGAATACAAACTTACCTTTCAACTGTTAAGCATTGGTTTCAGAAAGAGAAAAACGGATGATATTTCCGGTAGGTAGAAGAAAACTCTCTCAATATCGGCGTCAGAAATAGTTAAAGACGGAAATAAATATGAAGGAGGGCGAATGCCCCCTTTTTCCTGTTTCAGAGCATAAGGCCTGAATCTTATGGCAGCGAGCTGTTCCCTTCCCCCAGATTTCGTTGCAGCAAAACCGTGTCCAGCCAGCGACCATGCTTGAAACCAATGTCTTTCAGCGTGCCTTTTTCTGTAAATCCGACCTGCTGATGGACTTTCAGCGAACCCTCATTATTGCTGTCGCCGATAATGGCTATCATCTGCCGGTAGCCGTGTGTTTCTGCCCAGGCAATGACGTGGCGCAGCAACGCTTTTCCTGTCCCCTGACGCTGCGCATCCGGGTGAATATAAATTGAATCTTCGAGGGTGTGGCGATAGGCGTAGCGTTCACGGTAACGAGTGAGATAACAATACCCGATGACCTTTTCTTCCTCTAACGCGACAACCCACGGCAGCGCCTGATTGCGGATCTTTTTCAGGCGGGCAAGCATCTCATGGGTATCCGGTGGTTCAGTTTCAAAGCTGGCGGTACCATGAATAACATGATGGGCGTAGATATCGCATATGGCGGGGATGTGCTTTTCTTCTGCGTTAACGATTTTCATTGCTCTGTTCCCGTTGGCATCTTTTTTAAGGTTACTTGAAAAGCTAAAGGAAAGGTAAATACAAAAGCTTATGACCCAACAAGCAGGCTAATCTTCCATACCATCTTTTGTTTTCATTCATGCAGGGAGACAAATATGTGCTTCCTGTACCCATATTTTTTATATGACCAGGCTGAGGCCCATCTCAATGAGCAATCTCAGCAACAGTTAATCGAACTCGAAAAGATTCTTTTTGGAAAATGACAGAGGACTTTGTTATCCATCGGGGAAATAGAACGACAGCAAAGCATGAAGGGGGCAAACGCCCCCTTCATTGTTACTTCGCCATTTCTTCCAGCAGGTCAATACCAACCGGCTCTTCGCTCTGTAGCGCTGTTAATGCAATACGCTCTGCATACTGCTCTTCCACATCAGAGATGAGAGGCAGCTCGCGGTTAGCCCTGGTCTTCAGGAAAGGTGAAGACGGTTCAGCAGCTGCCAGGCTGTTATTAACAACCCATGCCCACGGCTCGATCCCGGCCCGGCGCAGATCGGACTGCAGGTTTGCAGCTTCCAGTACAGGTGTCGTTTCGGCAAGCGTCACGATAATCACCTTCGTCTTCTCCGGATCCTGCAATTGCATCATTGGAGTGATGACGTGGTCATGTGTTTGCCCCATCTGACGCACCATTTCCCGGTGATAGGCTCCAGTCGCATCCAGTAGCAGGAGCGTATGGCCCGTTGGCGCGGTGTCCATAATGACAAAATGGTCGTCTGCCTCTTTGATGATTCGGGAGAATGCCTGGAAGACGGCGATCTCTTCAGTGCATGGCGAGCGGAGGTCTTCCTCCAGCACCGCCAGCCCTTCTGCATCTAATCCTTTGCCCTGATTTTCCAGGACAAAGCGGCGATAACGTTCTGTCTCTACCTTCGGGTCGATACGGCTGACCTGAAGATTGGGCAGCGAGCCATCCAACGTGTAAGACAGATGTGCTGCCGGATCGGATGTGGTCAGGTGGACTTTGTGGCCACGTTTCGCCAGCGATACCGCGACTGATGCCGCAACGGTCGTTTTGCCCACGCCGCCTTTCCCCATCGTCATGACCAGCCCTTTGCCAGTCTGGCTCAGTTCATCAACTAGTGAAGCAAGTTTCGGCAAATCCAGAGTATTCAGCGTAGTAGCAGGGAGAGCCGGTGCGGCTTTGCTCTCTGTAAATAACTCCCGCAATGCTTCCAGACCGACCAGGTTAAATGGCTTCAGATACAGCTGTGAGCGGGGAAGATTAGCCAGATTATCAGGCATTGCCTGTAATGCTTTTTCTTCCCGAGCCAGAATACTTTGCGCCAGTGGATCATCCTCACCCGCAAACGGCGGTAGTACACCATTAATGGCAAGGTGCTGATGTTGCAAACCGATAGCAGACAGCTCATCGTGGGTATGGGAAACCTCTTTCAGTGTCGAAGCCTGGGCGCGGGCAACCAGCACTAATCGTGTGAGAGCTGCATCAGACAGCGCTTTAACCGCATCTGAGTACTGGTGCTGTTGTTTCTCAAGCCCCACCAGAGGCCCGAGGTTTGCAGCGGCATCGGGGTTCGCTTCCAGATAACCGCTCCAGGCTCCCGGTAGCTCAAGCATGCGGATAGTGTGACCGGTTGGCGCGGTATCAAATACGATATGGTCATATTTTTCCCGCAACTGATGATTGGTCAGAAGACCGGTAAACTCATCAAACGCAGCAATTTCCGTGGTGCATGAACCTGAAAGCTGCTCTTCAATGCTGCTGACCACATCGGCTGGCATCAGCTCACGAACGGGGTCAAGCACACGGTCACGATAAGCCTGTGCCGCAGCCATAGGGTCAACTTCCATCGCAGCAAGATTTTGTACGGTACTGATATCTGTAATTCGGTGGCCGATAGTCTGGCTAAATACCTGGCCGACATTGGAAGCCGGATCGGTACTCACCAGAAGCGTTCTCTTACCCTGATCGGCCAGCCATACCGCAGTAGCACAAGCGAGGGATGTTTTACCCACTCCACCTTTACCGGTGAAGAAGATGAACGGGGGGATGTCTTTTAAAAATGGCATATTCATCAGCAATAGCTCCTCTGGAATTAAGGCATACGTGGAATGCTGCAGCAACGTGGTTGGGTGCTGTCTTCACTCCAGTCCTGAGTAAGCGGAATACCGGCCCAACGGGCGATATCTTCACGAGTCGGCAGTTTGCCTGCCATCACCAGCTTGCCGTCGAGCAAGGTAACAGGGAGGGACTCCATCCCTGAAGTGTTCAGAAACTCTTTGATCACAGGTGTATTCAGGAACTGCTGCGGGTTTTTCGCAAGGCTGTAGCGCTGAATATCAACACCATTCTTTTTCGCCCATTCGGCGCTGGCGTTCCATTTGACGGCTTCGTCGCTGACCACAACGCTGCTGGTTGCACAGCAACCTGCTGCTTCAAAGATCTCAATTTTTGACATGGACTGTTTACCTCAGTGTTTAGTCATTTGGCTTTACACTGAGGTAAACGAAGATGGTGGGAAAAAGATGCGCGATTAATTCATTTTTTTGTGGCAGCAGACGGGAGAAGTGTCATCTGCCTCAATCTGGCAAAGTTCTGTCATCGCTTCTTTCAGGTGCTTTCTGGCCCGTAGTAAACGGGATTTAAACGCCGTAAGCGTGATTCCCAGTTCATCGGCCAGGGACTGCTGGGGACGCCGGTTAAGATCGGACTCTTCAATCAGCCACCGCTCATCTTCGGGTAACGCCTGTAATGTTTCAGGCAGGCAAATATCCAGCGTTGAGATCGCATCATGGGATACATCAGGCAGTGGGGCCTCTTCTTCCAGCTCAACGAATTCCCTGGTGGTGCGGTACTCATCAATCAGCAGATTCCTCGCCGCCCGATACAGCCAGGCTCGCGGATTCTCCATTTCGCAGAAATTGTCTGAATGAGCACGGGCACGCAGGAATAGCTCTTGCAGAAGATCTGCTGCTTTTTCGCTATCACCTGTCTTCGATGTCAGAAAGCGAGAGAGTTCGGCTTCATGTTGCCGCCAGAACACACTCATGCAGTTGTTGAATGCCGTTACATCACTCATACCAGCCCTCAAATTTTGCTCTGATTTACTCGGCGAGAAAGTTCTTCTGCTGACTCTTTTCGTTCGCTGTAGCGATCAACGAGATAGGCTGAATTACCTCTTGTCAGCAGCGTGAATTTCACCAGCTCTTCCATCACATCCACAATGCGGTCGTAATAAGACGACTGTTTCATCCGTCCATCTTCATCAAACTCCTGCCAGGCTTTTGCCACGGAGGACTGATTTGGGATGGTGATCATCCGCATCCAGCGGCCAAGAATGCGCATCTGGTTTACGGCATTGAAAGACTGAGAGCCACCGCAGACCTGCATGACGGCAAGCGTCTTCCCCTGCGACGGGCGAACTGCCCCTTCCGATAGAGGTATCCAGTCGATTTGAGCCTTCATTATGCCGGTCATTGCACCATGGCGTTCAGGTGAACACCACACCATCCCTTCGGACCAACGAACCAGCTCACGCAATTCCATGACTTTGGGATGCGAATCAGGCGCATCATCAGGAAGAGGCAAGCCAGAAGGATTGAAGATCCGAACTTCTGCGCCCATGGCAGTCAACAACCTTGCCGCTTCTTCAGTTGCCAGTCTGCTGTATGAACGTTCACGTACAGAGCCGTACAGCATGAGGATACGGGGAGGGTGTGGAACAGAAGGAATGCCGAATCTTGCCTCTGTAATTGAGGTATCGAACAGGCTTGCATTAACATTCTTAAGTTCAGTGCTCATTTTTTCCTCCAAGATCGCCATTGGTATCGTACAGTCCATCTGCCCCTGAGCAGCATTCTTCTGTCAGAAAAGCAATCAGCGCGCCAAGGTTTTCATAGCAGGCGTGACAGTACAGTATTCTTCCTTGCCGCTCCTGACGAACCAGAGATACAGATATCAGAGATGAAAGATGGTGACTCAGTGTGGATGCAGGGATTTCGAGTTGCTTCTGTAGATCACCCACGGCCACGCCCTGAGGTCCGGCTTTGATTAGTCTTTTATAAATCCCGAGCCTTGTCACATGGCCAAGCTCTTTCAGCACCGACGCCGCAAAGTTCAGTTCCATATTCGTTCTCATGATTGTTATTTCTATATTTCTAGAATAATAGAAATGAATTTTACATTCAATATTCAATGTATCTGGTTGGGAATGAAGTGAAGAACAGCCAAGAAATTGTTGTGGCCTAGTCGATAGCCACAGGAAGCTGCTGTGACTGGGCAACATATTCGCCCGGCAGACCAGGAAGAGACATCTTCATCAGCATTCCTTTCAACTAAGTAGATGGAACTCGTGTAACAGTTGCTCAGGAATCCAGGACTTTCCGCCCCTGAACTATGGCATGCAGATGCTTGAGAACTTTCTGGCCATCTGTTTCCATCATGAAGGGATTTAGGTTAACCAGAGTCAGCATCATCACAATTAACCCAGCAATGACCGTTAGTGGCTGAATACCGGTAAGAGTAAAAACTGGTACTGACAGAATCACGGGCAATAATGGACCGGCCAGCGCCGCCGCCATAACTTTCCACCTGGGGGCATCATTCGCATAGTGGTAACTGACACCTCCGTCTGGAAAAAGCAATCCAAACTTCAGGATAAGTCTGCCCCTTTTGAACCGGAACAACACAGGTTTCCCCACTTGAAAGCGGGTTACCCGAGTTCCCAGGCACATGGCCATAAGGGCATGTCCGGATTCATGAATAAATGCGTAAAGAAAACTGAAGAGATATAAATAAACTGGCAGCATCCATCCAAGACTATCAACGATGTAATGCAGGTATTCAAAAGAATGCAATGGAATTCCTTTAATCATAAATCCCGCCCGCCATTAAATTTGTTCAGCAGCAGTTTTTGCAATTTCATCCACCGCTTCTCTGACCGAAAAGGACAAACTCTGCTTCGGCGAGAAATGTACCCAGTAGCACAGGTGAGATGCCCAGGTCTGACCGTTCTGTCGCGGCTCATAATCCACACTGAAGGCATAGATAATCCTGCCATTCAGATCAAAGCTGGTCACTTCGCAGTAACGCAGATAAAGCTCGCGTAATTCATCAAACAATTCTCCCTCTTTCAGCGGGCCCGCTTCTTTGACTGTTTCACGCTGATCCATGAAATGCCCCACAGCTGCTTTTTTGGAAGGAAACTCCCTTCCCTTGATAATCCCCTTAGTGGAACGCCCCATCCTTAACTCCTTAGTTGTTACGCTGCTCTATTGAGAAATCCCGCCTGTCAGGAGTTCACCTTATGACCTGGTGACTATAAAAGATCCATATACCATGCCGCTTCGTCAGGACAACCCAAATCGATCTCAAACGCCCCTTCAGGAAGCGTACGGGATTTATAACCGCCGTCAGAATACTGAATGGACCACTCTTTCATATCTGGAGCATCAAGGCGGCTGGCCATTTCCTCGTATATCCCGTTCTCCTCATCGAGAAGCACAAGAAGTGTTTCCCCCTGCGTATTCGTCGTGCGGTATAACCACATTTTTTTACAGCCATAACCTGAAAGCATTTCCACAATTGATGAAGGGGAAAAGCTGTTGCACTGATTAGCGTATGTCGTTGTGTTGCTCATAATTGATTTCCTTATCGTAAGCTTTCTACTAATTACTTTATTTATCATCACCCGCAGGACATTCCGTTGCCCGCCTGAAGTGATTAGCCAGATAACAGTCACCAACCGCAATTACCGGACGCACCTTTCCCACACTTCCGAAAAATCCATAATGGCTTGTTTTTCGGAAATGCTGAGGGAGAGATTATCTGGAATGACCCGTTAGGTCGGTTTGAAGTGCGGAGGGTGGCTTACTATCTAATTAATTAAATTATATCACATTTTCTGATTTTGTCCCAAAAAATGTGCAAATAATAGCCATGATCCGCTTCTAACAGAAATCGGATCTGCGGAGAAAGAAAGAAGGATTATTGCAGCAGAATCAAGAAAAGAGGCGGATTGTTGTGATTTGGGGATTATTGCATGGAGTGCAAATTTTACGGCTGACTGAGGCTTAAATGGCAACTATAAGGAAAGAGAAACTTTTTTCAGTTTTTTTTACAGACCGGCCTTAAAGGCCGCATCAGATTTCCTAAATACAGTTTTACATAAGGAACATCGTATGACTGTATTTCTCATCCTCACCGCCATCGCATATGGCATCGTCAGTACCGGCGGCTACATCCTTTTAGTGGACAAAGGGTATCAGGGCTGGACCCTATTCTGGAAAAACTATGACGACCTGCCCCATATCTACCGTTCCCGCTGGCGATACCAGAGACGCTTCATTCTCAGACGTATCTGGAAGCGTCTCTTTAATCGCTGAGAAGGTTATCCAGCAGCATCCCCAGCCCGGCCAGCCAGCACAGGCAACACCATGTGGTGAACACCATCCGGGTCTGGCCGGATTTCCACTTGCGGACGGTACGTTCGTCCACATTCAGCCGGTTGGCCAGCTGGATGTCAGTCAGGGGGATCAGCCCCCGAACGAAGGTAGTTTCGCGTGCCGTGGGGAGCTGCCAGTCTTCTCCGCTGACCAGCGTATACCCGTTAAATTCTCCGGATTCAATCATCTCCCGTATACGTTGCTGGTTTTCTGGGTTCATAATGAATCCGGCTGCTGAGGGAGCCATCGCACGGGGTCTGCAGGCGTATAGTAATATTGGTGATCTTTTTCCTGCAAATCGAGGTATTTTTCAACGTCGCTGAGCTGATAAGCAGAATAGAAAGTGCTTGAATTTCCTACATTGTACATATCGATGGTGCTCATGACATTATCAATGTAATCAAAAGAAACTTTGTAGAAATTTAAGTGGCGATCGTCACAACACTTTAGCAGTTCGGGTCGTGGTGAAAAAACGTCTATCCGGGGACGGAATGTTAATGGTGAGCCAATAATAAAACACAAAGTGAAATTATGAGACAACGGCAGATATATTCTATTCTGTTTTGTGTATAAACAAAATATATTCGGGGCTATCGCAAAGACTGGCCTGGGGTTAGTACTGTCAAAAGCGTGGCCGGTGTGTATTATTTCAATCACGCTCGTCCGACTGAATATTTTATTCCGGAAGACATTGATCATGTCATAAGGCGTGGGTTTATTGAGAATAGCCAGCAGGCTGAACAAAGTAAAAATCGCCCGACATTTATCCTCTCTGGATGAGGACGCGTTGGCTACGCGAAGCAATTTTTGATAAAAACTGTCGTTCATTAGTGCGGGCTGGGTGCCAGGCAGTGACTGAATGCTTTTTATATATTCTTCAAAATGCATTTCAATGTCATGATGAAAGTGGTCAAGAAGATCCTGCTTGTAGGGATTCTTATTCTGGGGATTATGTAAATTTAAAAGCAGCTGCATTACTGCAAAGCTGGTCAGTGTCTCGAACGGGAAATCGCCGGGCTTAGCCAGACGAAGTCGAGAAAAATTATGTTCGTGAATAATGTCGTTCACTACTGCGGCCGTCAGACGCTCATAGGCCCACAGTTCTTCTTCGATGTCAAAGGCTTCTCCGGTTTTGGCATCGATGAGCCGAAAGAGATTTTTAGCGACCGCGACACTGGAAATTGGAAGAGGCTGTTCATAGAGGACGTTATCTCCAGTATGTGAAGGGTATGCCTCAATCTGACGGCTGCGAACCGCCAGGGACAGGCGCAATGTCAGATTCTGTCGCGGCCTTGGCGCGTGCCTGGAAGCGTTCATAGCAATCCAGCCCGCAGAAATGTTCGACGTATTCCGCGCCTTCCGGGGTGAAGGCGGCATCGAGCGGAATTTCTTTGCAGCATACGCAGCAGGTGGTGCAACTGGCAGTGTTCGGGGCGTTTGCGTTCATGGTGGTACTCCTCCAGATTGGTAGCGAAGCTCAAAGCTGCCCACTCTCGGCTGGCTGGGAAGCGGTCATGATCTTCCCTTGAAGGCCCGCAGCAGCCGCGTCACAGACAGGACAAACAAGCCGGTCAGCGTGAGGGCTGCAATACCCCAGTGCTCCCCGATGAACGCGCCGGCCGTCGTGCCGGCTAGCACAATGGCGAGAATCGGCAAATGGCAGGGACAGGTGAGCACGGCCAGCGCGCCCCACAAGTAGCCGGTGATCGGTTTGTGCGTCTCAGACGGCAAGTGCTCTGGGCTGTTCATGGCAGACTCTCCGCGTGCTGTGCCGGTTCGGTTGGCATGGCGGCCAGTTGCATTTCGAGGCTGGCCAGGGCCTCGCGCCGACGCTCGACGAGTTGCCGCAACACGGCAAGCTGCGCAGACGCACCGTCACCGTCCGCAGCATCCAGCGCCCGGCACAGCCGCGCCAGTGCGTCCAGGCCGATACCCGCTTCGAAGGCAGCCCGTACAAAGCGCAGCCGTTGCAACGCGGTGTCATCGAACAAGCCGTAGCCGCCCGTGGTGCACGCGACCGGCCGTAGCAATCCGCGCAGCAGGTAGTCGCGCACGATATGCACGCTCACCCCGGCATCAAGGGCCAGCCGGGACACTGTGTAGGCGCTCATTGAACACCTCCTTTTCCTCATCCGGCGCAGCACGAAAGCTGCTTCACGTCCTTGCTGAAGGTCTGCGCCGCGAGCTTCAGCCCTTCGACCATGGTCAGGTAGGGGAACAATTGGTCGGCCAGTTCCTGCACGGTCATACGGTTGCGAATGGCGAGCACCGCCGTCTGGATCAGTTCACCCGCTTCCGGGGCCACCGCTTGCACGCCGATGAGCCGTCCGCTACCTTCCTCGATGACCAGCTTGATGAAGCCGCGTGTGTCGAAGTTGGCAAGCGCACGCGGCACGTTGTCCAAGGTCAAGGTGCGACTGTCGGTCTCGATCCCGTCGTGATGTGCTTCCGCCTCGCTGTAGCCCACGGTGGCGACCTGCGGGTCGGTGAACACCACGGCCGGCATTGCGGTCAGGTCCAGGGCCGCATCGCCGCCAGTCATGTTGATCGCAGCACGGGTGCCGGCCGCTGCCGCCACATAGACGAACTGAGGCTGGTCGGTGCAGTCGCCAGCCGCATAAATGTGTGGCGTACTGGTGCGCATGCCCTTGTCGATGACGATGGCCCCCTGCGCATTGGCAGCGACTCCCGCCGCTTCCAATGCCAGGCTGCGCGTGTTCGGTGCCCTGCCAGTGGCGACCAGCAGCTGGTCGGCGCGTATTTCACCGTACCCGGTGGTCAGCACGAATTCGCCGTCCACATGCGCGACCTGGCTGGCTTGCGTGTATTCCAATACCTTGATCCCTTCGGCACGGAACGCGGCTGTAACGGCCTCGCCGATGGCCGGGTCTTCGCGGAAGAACAGCGTGCTGCGTGCCAGGATCGTCACTTTGCTGCCCAGCCGGGCAAAGGCTTGCGCCAGTTCCAGCGCCACCACAGACGAGCCGATCACGGCCAGGCGCTCGGGAATGGTGTCGCTGACCAGGGCCTCGGTGGAAGTCCAGTAGGGTGACTCTTTCAGGCCCGGAATCGGCGGCACGGCCGGGCTGGCACCCGTGGCGACCAGGCAGCGGTCGAACGCCACCACACGCTCGCCGCCATCGTTTAAACGGACGGCAAGGCTCTGGTCGTCCTTGAAACGCGCTTCACCATGCAGCACGGTGATGGCCGGGTTGCTGTCCAGGATGCCTTCGTACTTGGCGTGGCGCAGCTCATCGACGCGCGCCTGCTGCTGGGCCAGTAGTTTGCTGCGATCAATCGCAGGCACAGTCGCCGCGATGCCACTGTCGAATGGGCTTTCACGGCGCAAATGGGCGATATGGGCAGCGCGGATCATGATCTTGGACGGCACGCAGCCGACATTGACGCAAGTACCGCCGATGGTGCCGCGCTCGATCAGCGTGACGTTCGCACCTTGCTCGACGGCCTTCAGCGCCGCCGCCATCGCGGCTCCGCCGCTGCCAATAACGGCGACGTGCAGTCCGTCCCCATCACCACCAGCCTTGTCGCCACCGCCCAGCCATCCCAGCGCCTTGCCAAGCAGTCTGCCCCGCGCTGAAGTGGATGGGGCATCGGCGGGTGTGGCCTTGTAGCCGAGGCCGGCCACAGCGGCGGTCAGCGCCTCTGGCGAGGTGCCGGGATCGGTGGCGAGTTGCGCGGAGCCTTTCGGGTAGGACACGAGCGCCGACAGCACGCCCGGCACTTTCTCCAGGGCGTCCTTGACATGTGTCGCGCACGAGTCGCAGGTCATTCCGGTGATATTCAAATACATTGCATCGTTCCTTTTCGTTTCGGCAACTTCCAATGCAGTTAGCCGTGTTTGGGTGGTAGTTCGCAGCGGCGGTTGGCCGGTGAGAGCAGATCCCAGATCGACACCCCGATCATCAAGGCCAGACCGACATAGAGGAGGTTCGCCGTCCACCAATTGCCAAAAAACAAGAGCATGGCCGCCAGCACGATGGCTGGGCCGACCATCCCGAGCAGGCTGCGGTACCATTGCCGATGACTCAGCCAGCCCAGTGCATTCGCCAGCAAAGCCACGACTGCGAACAGCGGCAGCAGCTTGGAGATAAACAACCCTTCGTATTCCTGTAGAAAGCCAAGGCCGATGGCCGCGCCCAGGCTGGCGATAGCCGGGAAACAGGCAGCGCATCCCATCGCGGAAACAACGCTGCCAAGCGCGCCAGCCTTGTCGGCAATGCGTGTAATCAGTCCCATGATCGCCCCAGGTTCGGGTTCAGTGGCTCACTGCTTGACGCTGGACGGATAGCCCGCGTCTCCGGTTGCCTTGGTCAGCTTCTGCACGCTGGTCTTGGCATCATCGAACGTGACAACCGCTTCGCGTGTCTCGAAGGTCACGTCAATTTTGCTGACGCCTTCGACCTTGGAAATCGCCTTCTTGACGGTGATCGGGCAGGTGGAGCAGGTCATGCCCGGTACGGACAGCGTGACGGTCTGGGTGGCGGCCCACACGGGGGCAACAACGGCAGCGAGGGCGAGGGCGGCAAACAGTTTTTTCATGATGAACTCCTGTGATTAATAGAAAAATGGCATGACGTAGGGAAATCCGAGCGCGACCAGGACCAGCGCGGCCACGATCCAGAAAATGAGCTTGTAAGTAGCTCGCACTTGGGGAATCGCGCAGACCTCACCCGGTTTGCAGGCTTGCGCCGGGCGGTAGATGCGCCGCCAGGCGAAAAACAGCGCGACCAGCGCTGCGCCGATGAAGATCGGGCGATAGGGTTCCAGCACCGTCAGGTTGCCGATCCATGCCCCGCTGAACCCCAAGGCGATCAAAACCAGCGGCCCCAGGCAGCAGGCCGACGCAAGAATGGCGGCCAGCCCACCGGCGAAGAGCGCGCCGCGCCCGTTTTGTGGTTCAGACATACGCTTGTCCTTTCAAATTTGGTTTGGATAGCTTAAGCTTACTTCCGTAGTTATGTACGGAGTCAAGCGATATGCAAATTAATTTTGAGAATCTGACCATTGGCGTTTTTGCCAAGGCGGCCGGGGTCAATGTGGAGACCATCCGGTTCTACCAGCGCAAGGGCCTGCTGCCGGAGCCAGACAAGCCCTATGGCAGCATTCGCCGCTATGGCGAGGCGGATGTAACACGAGTGCGGTTCGTGAAATCGGCCCAGCGGCTGGGCTTTAGCCTGGACGAAATCGCCGAGCTACTGCGGCTGGAGGATGGCACCCATTGCGAGGAAGCCAGCGGCCTGGCCGAGCACAAGCTCAAGGATGTGCGCGAGAAGATGGCCGACTTGGCACGCATGGAGGCCGTGCTGTCTGAACTGGTGTGCGCCTGCCATGCGCGGAAAGGGAACGTTTCCTGCCCGCTGATTGCGTCACTGCAAGACGGAACGAAGCTCGCTGCATCGGCGCGGGGGAGTCACGGGGTGACTACGCCTTAGCGTGCTTTATTTTCCGAATTCTGAGACGACCCCTGGTATGATCGAGCAGAGGCTCATCTCAATGAGCAATCCCCGCAACAAATTTTTTCGGGGTGCAACAGACCCTTTAGTGTCCAGGCCTGAAAAAAAAGAAAGCACGGTCTCTGAGAGACTACGGTCCTTACGCAACCATACCGGTTAGCGAGCTTTATATTTTCATTATGACTATCTGTATAACAGGGGAATGAATGTGATTAAAAAAATATGCGAAGTGATTGATGGAGAGTATGTCTGTGACATTGATATCAGTGTGGAAGAATGGAAAACTTTATTAACAAATGATAAAGTTTTTGACACAAAAAGTATTGCAGCGTTAAAAAAATGGTTTATTGAGCCAAATCATTCCTGCACATGCTTCGATATTGGTAAGAAGTACGACCTGCACAGCATGAGTGCTAATGGAGTCATAAACGGACTGGGTGGCAGAGTTCAAAAAGAACTTGGTAGATTCGAGGTTAAAGGTGTCGGAAATATCGCATCCGGTACAAAATTCATTACCGTAATGAAGAGTAAAGAAATCGGCGGAAAACCCAAAAGAAACTTATGGACAATTCGTGAGGAACTTGTTCAGGCAATTAACGAACTGGATTTTTTTGGTACAACAGAAATGGCCAGCAGTGAGTATTACTCTGACGATGAGTTGATCAATGCCATAGAGAAAAGTAATATCTTTGACAACGTTCAGACGTTTGAATATACAGGGGAAGCCAAACCAAAGAAAAATGCAATAGAAGTAAAAAATGGCCTCTCGTATCCCAGGAGTAAAGGCGTATCCCAAAATGCGCTGAATAAAGCAGGTTACAGATGTGAAGTCGATAGTGACCACCCAACATTCAGAAGGCGAAATTCATCCTTAAATTACACAGAACCTCATCACATTGTACCTATGTCCAGGCAAGATGCTTTTGACACATCTCTTGATGTTGAAGAAAATATCATATCTCTGTGTTGCAATTGCCATAAACAAATTCACCTTGGTCAGGGTTATGAAGATATGCTGAAAGAAATATACACTGCGCGAAAAAGGTTATTAAAAAAAGTTGGTATTGATATATCACTGGAAAACTTGATTCTTTATTACAAAATGGAAAGTAAGTGAGATTCAAACGAGAGTGATACCTTCGTTTTATTGGTCGGGATGAACAGCAGATGATGTTTCCGGCAAGTATCGGGTCCAGAAACTTTCTGTTAAAAAAGAGGTAAAAGTAGTCTTGAGCCCTGACTGCGAATTGCCATTGCGCATGACCAGAGAACAGGACGAACCCCTGCCAAACCCAGGCATGAGAAACACCTTTAAAACATAGACTTAATTAAAATCAGCAATTCCCATCGAAATAATAAGCAAGCAGAATTGGCTCAGGTGAATTTCACTCGGTGCAGTGCATGCGTTGGGGGGGGTAAAAGGAAAAACCCGAAATGAATCGGGTTTTGATTAATTAACGATTAACAGGTTCCCGTGCCCGGGAACACTCTGACTGTACGCGCAATATATTATTTCCGCAATCATTATTTTTGATTACCAAGCCATGTATTCATCTGCTCAATTTCACCTTTTTGAGCTTTAATGATGTCCTGCGCGAGCTTTCTCATTTCCGGATCTTTTCCGTATTTTAGCTCGGTCTCAGCCATTGCTATTGCCCCTTCATGGTGTGCTACCATGCCTTTCGCAAAAGCCTTGTCGGGATCGGACTCTTTTACAGCGGCCATCATTTTGTCATGCATACCTTTCATGCCGGACATATATTCCTGTGACGATGCCGATGAGGATATATCTGACATTTTCATTTCTGAATGTTCTGCGGAAATCGCTGGCAGGGATAACATCAGTATAACAAAAAGCGAATTTGTGATTTTCATATAATAAACCCTTTCAGATGGTTACCGGATAAGTTTAGCTGAGTCAGACAAAAAAGCCCCCTGAAGGGGGCAAAAAATAACAACATATCCGTATAAGGGACAATCTATCAAGGAAAGGGTAACCGCACGGAAACTTCAGTTGTCATCAGCCCGCATTGATCATGCGGCGGTGTGCATCAGCCATAGCCTGATGGGGGCCGGACTGACCGTTATTCGTAAATTCATGGGCAACAGCTGCTCTTTCATGTTCATTCATCGCCGCAAACGAAGTCGCCGGACGGGAAGCGTTAACGGTGCCAGTTCCCATCATCTTCTGATGACTTTCCGCCATTTTTTTATGTGCATCTGCTGAACCATTGTTCATGGTTTCATGAACAATAATAGCCTGTTCATGCTGATCCATACCGGCCATCCGTGGAGCTGCCCCCTGGATGGCGGCTGGAGTTGAAGAAGACTGCATCTGATGGGCCGGAGCCTGAGCATTATTGACACGCTCATGGATATTTACAGTTTCAGTGGCCCAGGCCGTAGAAATTAAGCTCAAACCTAACACTGATGCTAAGACGATATTTTTCATGGTAACTCTCCATTTCTGAATTAGTGATGTCCGTGAATTTCGATCTGTGTCCTCAGTAGTACAACTGACAACTCTACAGACCTTATTCCGCCAGGATGAGGCTTTAATACAACTCCTGGCTTGTGCTGATGCCGTGTATGGATGAAGTAATAATGCCTTCCTGATAAGTTGCACTAATTATATCGAATGGCTTCTGTTTGCTGCATGACAGGCTAATGACATCTTTGTCATTTAAATCTTTATTCTCAGTACTGGGTTTCCGGAATCATTTTCTCCAGTCTGGGCACGGATAGGATAAAACGAGTTGAACGTACGTCCGATTCCACCTGCACTCTTCCGTGATGTGCTTCCACGATGGACTTCACAATCGCAAGGCCGATGCCGCTGCCTTCTCCTTTTCGTTGTCTGGACGGATCTACCCGATAAAAACGGTCAAACAGCCTTGATAAATGCTCTTCAGGGATTGGTTTCCCCGGATTTTCAATCACAAGGTCAAAAAAGCTCTCCTGCTCTCTTATTGAGACGGTGATTGCCTGTCCCTCCGGGGTATAACGCAGGGCATTGGATAACAGATTATTGATCGCCCTTCTGAACATTTGTGGATCTCCCTCAACCAGGCAGGGCATCCCGTTAAATTTGAGCGTGATATTGCGTTCTTCGGCCCAGGCTTCGAAAAACTCGAAGACTTTCATGACTTCCGCTCTGAGGTCAAACATGACCCTGTCAGGTATCAGCTGATTATTATCTGCCTGTGCCAGGAACAGCATATCGCTGACCATTTTGGTCATCCGGTTATACTCTTCAAGACTGGAATAGAGGACATCCTCAAGTTCCCTCTGTGTTCGATCCTGACTCAGTGCGATTTCAGTCTGCGTCACCAGATTGGTGATGGGCGTTCTGATCTCATGCGCGATATCGGCAGAGAAATTGGCCTGGCGGGTAAAGACATCCTCAATCTTTCCAATCATATGATTGAACGAGATAACCAGTTGCTCCAGCTCAATGGGAACGCGTGTCGGTTCCAGTCGCGCATCAAGATTCTCGGAGGTGATGTTTTTAATGGCATTGCTGACATTACGAAGGGGCAGGTGCCCCTGACGGACAGCGATTCGAATGATCAGAACAATCAACAGGCTTATCACGACGGCAATCGCAATCAGGTTCTTTTTCAGCGCATCGAGGTAATGGAGATGGAAATTAATGGATAGGCCAGTCAGCATGACATAGTTCTGCTGTTTGCCCTGAAATATCGCCTGACCAGAGGAGGCGATAATCCTGTATGTTTCCATCTTCATTTCGGACCCGGTATCCATCGGTCCCGCAGGATCCTCCACCGTCCAGAGAAAGACATCCCGTGCGCGGCTGTGCTCGCTAAAATCTGCTGAATTCACTGCCGGGCGTAGTGCCGCCCCCTGAGCTGAGCTAAAGAGCACTTCACCCCTGGGATTGAGGAGCAAAAGGGCAACGTTGCGGTAGCTGGCAATTGATTCCTTTATTTTGCTTATTTTTTTATCATCCGGATCCACCGGGGACTGCAGTATACGGTTCAGTGTGGTGCTGATTTGTTGAAGATCGCTGACATCCTGCTCGGCAAAATGATTTTCAACAGAATGCAGCATAAACCAGGTGAAGGCGATAAAAGCCAGTATCGTGGACAGGCTGATAAAAAAGGTCAGCCGTAGAGCGAGTGAGAAAGGGCGTCTGGAAGGTTTGCTATGCATCCGGGACCTCCAGCATGTAGCCCACGCCCCGGACTGTCTGGATCAGCTTTGTCTCGTAATCGTTGTCTATTTTAGCGCGGAGTCGCTTTACTGCGACATCGATCGCATTAGTGTCGCTGTCAAAATTCATGTCCCAGACCTGAGAGGCAATCAGGGAGCGGGGAAGAACCTCTCCCTGATGGCGAATGAAGAATTCCAGCAGGCTAAACTCTTTACTGGTGAGCACAATGCGGTTTCCGGCGCGACTGACTTTTCTGGATACGAGATCAATCGAGAGGTCAGCCACCTTAAACTGGCTTTCCGTGATCATCGTGTTTCCCCGCCTCAGAAGGGTTCTCACCCGGGCGAGCAGTTCGGCAAACGCAAAGGGTTTAACCAGATAATCGTCCGCACCCAGTTCCAGTCCTTTGACCCTATGTTCGATCGTGCCGAGGGCTGTCAGCAGTAAGACCGGCATACCCTTTCCGGCAGTGCGCAGCATGCGGATGATATCCCAGCCGTTCACATCAGGTAGCATGATATCCAGAATGACTAAATCATACTCGGCTGTCATGGCGAGATGATATCCGGTAAGACCATTATCAGCGTGATCCACTACGAACCCTGCCTCTGTAAGCCCTTTGCTGAGATATTCACCTGTTTTAATTTCGTCTTCGACGATCAATATTTTCATCTTGCTCCCCGGCTGGCTGCTAATGTCATTCTATTGCGCCCACGATCGTTATCAACGGATTACAGCAAAAATGACAACATTGTCATTATCCTGTCACCCGGCAAACAGAGAGCGTTAGGTAAAGTACCCCTATCAATACTCTGGACTTCGTTTGAACCATTTACCAGGTCTGCCTGTACGAGAAGCGTTATGTTCAAATTAAAATTACTCAGCATCAGTACCATATTCATCCTGGCTGGTTGTGTTTCTCTGGCACCTGAATATCAGCGTCCGCCAGCTCCGGTTCCCCAGCAGTTTTCATTGTCTAAAAACAGTCTGACGCCTGCGGTAAACAGCTATCAGGATACGGGCTGGCGAAACTTTTTTGTCGATCCCCAGGTCAGCAGGCTGATCGGTGAAGCCCTGAATAATAACCGTGATTTGAGAATGGCTGCCCTGAAGGTTGAAGAGGCCCGGGCCCAGTTCAACGTCACGGATGCAGATCGTTATCCCCAACTGAATGCCTCATCCGGGATCACATACAACGGTGGTCTGAAAGGTGACAAGCCGACCACACAGGAGTACGACGCGGGTCTGGAGCTCAGCTATGAGCTCGATTTTTTTGGCAAACTTAAGAACATGAGTGAGGCTGATCGCCAGAACTACTTTGCCAGCGAAGAAGCCCGTCGTGCCGTACACATCCTGCTGGTCTCCAACGTTTCACAGAGCTATTTCAGCCAGCAACTGGCGTACGAACAACTCCGTATTGCGCGGGAAACGCTGAAAAATTATGAACAGTCTTATGCATTCGTTGAGCAACAACTGGTGACCGGGAGTACGAACGTTCTGGCGCTTGAACAAGCCAGGGGGCAAATCGAAAGTACCCGCGCCGAAATAGCCAAACGAGAAGGCGATCTGGCTCAGGCAAACAATGCCCTGCAACTGGTGCTGGGAACGTACCGCGCAGTTCCGTCAGAAAAAGGGATTAAAGGTGGGGAGATCGCACCAGTAAAATTGCCACCAAATCTGTCGTCACAAATATTGCTGCAGCGTCCGGATATTATGGAAGCGGAATACCAGTTGAAAGCGGCTGATGCCAATATTGGCGCAGCGCGAGCGGCTTTTTTCCCGTCCATTACCCTGACCAGTGGTCTCTCCTCAAGCAGTACGGAGCTGTCCAGCCTCTTTACGTCAGGAAGTGGAATGTGGAATTTTATTCCTAAAATTGAAATTCCTATATTTAATGCTGGCAGGAACAAAGCCAATCTGAAGCTGGCTGAAATTCGCCAGCAACAGTCCGTGGTTAATTACGAACAAAAAATTCAGTCAGCCTTTAAGGATGTTTCCGACACGCTTGCGCTGCGCGACAGCCTTAGCCAGCAACTTGAGTCACAGCAGCGTTATCTTGATTCACTTCAGATAACTCTACAGCGTGCCAGAGGATTGTATGCAAGTGGTGCTGTCAGTTACATCGAAGTGCTGGATGCAGAACGTTCCCTCTTCGCGACGCAGCAAACCATTCTCGATCTTACCTATTCCCGACAGGTTAACGAAATTAATCTGTTTACCGCGCTGGGTGGCGGTTGGGTAGAGTAAATTTATTCAATTAATCAGGAAATTAAAATGCGTAATTCACTTAAAGCCGTTTTATTTGGTGCCTTCTCTGTCATGTTTTCTGCCGGTCTTCATGCTGAAACACATCAGCATGGCGATATGAATGCTGCCAGTGATGCTTCGGTACAGCAGGTTATCAAGGGCACCGGTATCGTTAAAGACATTGATATGAATAGTAAAAAAATCACCATTTCGCACGAAGCAATCCCGGCGGTGGGCTGGCCTGCAATGACCATGCGCTTCACTTTTGTTAATGCAGACGACGCTATCAATGCCCTGAAAACCGGCAACCATGTCGATTTCTCGTTTATTCAGCAGGGCAATATCTCCTTACTCAAAAGCATTAACGTTACGCAATCCTGATTAACAGTCCGGAGCGAATACATCCAGTGCGCCTGAACATTCATTATGGGATTACTGTGAATGAATGATCGTGCGCATATGCCAGGTGTTTTGATTTTTCAGCGAGAAATTGTATGGCTTCTTTAAAGATAAAATATGCTGCAATAATTATCAGCAGCCTCATAGCAGGGGGGCTGATATCGGTTACTGCCTGGCAGTATTTAAACTCATCACAAAAAACAGTACCAGCAGAACAAAAGGCACCGGAGAAAAAGGTACTTTTCTGGTATGACCCTATGAAACCGGATACCAAATTTGATAAACCCGGAAAATCGCCCTTTATGGATATGGACCTGGTGCCAAAATATGCTGATGACAGTGGCGATAAAAGCAGTGGCGGGATCCGTATCGACCCAACCCAGGTTCAGAATCTGGGATTAAAAACGCAAAAAGTCACGCGAGGAATGCTGAATTATTCTCAGACAATCCCGGCTAATGTCAGCTATAACGAGTATCAGTTTGTTATTGTGCAGGCGCGTTCTGACGGGTTTGTCGAAAAAGTCTACCCCATGACGATTGGCGATCATGTGAAGAAGGGGACGCCACTTATCGATATTACCATTCCGGACTGGGTGGAAGCACAGAGCGAATTCCTTCTGTTATCCAGCACCGGTGGTACTTCCACGCAAATTAAAGGCGTTCTGGAACGGCTTCGCCTGGCAGGTATGCCGGAAGAGGATATTCAGAGACTGCGTTCTACCCGGAGCATTCAGACCCGTTTTACCATTAAAGCACCTATTGATGGTGTCATTACTGCATTTGACCTGCGCACCGGCATGAATATTTCGAAAGATAAGGTGGTGGCTCAGATTCAGGGAATGGACCCGGTCTGGATCAGCGCTGCAGTGCCAGAATCTATCGCATATCTGCTGAAAGATACGTCGCAGTTTGAAATTTCGGTACCGGCTTATCCGGATAAAACATTCCATGTCGAAAAATGGAACATTCTTCCCAGCGTGGATCAGACAACCCGTACGCTTCAGGTCCGTCTCCAGGTTTCTAATAAGGATGAGTTTCTCAAGCCGGGCATGAATGCCTATCTGAAACTGAATACCAAGAGCCAGGAGATGCTGCTGATACCAAGCCAGGCCGTTATCGATACCGGCAAAGAACAGCGCGTGATTACTGTTGATGATGAAGGCAAGTTTGTGCCGAAACAGATCCACGTTCTGCATGAATCACAGCAACAGTCCGGCATCGGTTCCGGCCTGAATGAAGGCGATACCGTGGTGGTCAGTGGCCTGTTCCTCATTGACTCCGAAGCCAATATTACGGGCGCGCTGGAACGTATGCGCCACCCTGAAAAAACAGAAAGCAGTATGCCAGCAATGTCTGACCAGCCTGTAAATATGCATTCAGGGCACTGAGGAGACGACGATGATTGAATGGATTATCCGGCGCTCTGTCGCCAACCGTTTCCTGGTCATGATGGGGGCCCTGTTTCTCAGCATCTGGGGTACATGGACGATTATTAACACGCCGGTCGATGCCTTGCCTGACCTGTCAGATGTGCAGGTCATTATCAAAACCAGCTATCCCGGCCAGGCCCCGCAGATTGTAGAAAACCAGGTCACCTATCCACTTACCACCACCATGCTGTCCGTACCTGGCGCAAAAACCGTGCGTGGTTTTTCACAGTTCGGGGATTCGTATGTGTATGTCATTTTTGAAGACGGCACCGATCTGTACTGGGCCCGTTCCCGCGTGCTGGAATATCTGAATCAGGTTCAGGGAAAACTGCCTGCCGGTGTGAGTTCTGAAATCGGTCCTGATGCCACGGGTGTGGGCTGGATTTTTGAATATGCCCTTGTCGATCGCAACGGAAAACACGACCTTTCAGAACTGCGCTCTCTGCAGGACTGGTTCCTGAAATTTGAGCTGAAAACCATCCCGAACGTGGCTGAGGTCGCTTCGGTTGGCGGCGTGGTGAAACAGTACCAGATTCAGGTCAATCCGGTAAAACTGTCCCAGTACGGTATCAGCCTGCCCGAAGTGAAACAGGCACTTGAATCGTCTAACCAGGAGGCCGGTGGCTCATCCGTTGAAATGGCCGAAGCGGAGTATATGGTCCGTGCCAGCGGTTATCTTCAGAGCATTGATGATTTTAATAACATCGTCCTGAAAACAGGTGAGAACGGCGTGCCGGTTTATCTGCGGGATGTTGCCCGCGTGCAGACCGGGCCCGAAATGAGGCGTGGTATTGCCGAGCTGAACGGCCAGGGAGAAGTCGCTGGCGGCGTGGTGATCCTGCGGTCGGGTAAAAATGCGCGCGACGTTATCACGGCAGTGAGGGATAAACTGGAGACGCTGAAGGCCAGCCTGCCGGAAGGCGTTGAAATCGTGACCACCTACGATCGCAGCCAGTTAATCGACCGGGCGATTGATAACCTCAGTTCCAAACTTCTGGAAGAGTTTATCGTGGTGGCCATCGTCTGTGCTCTGTTCCTGTGGCACGTACGTTCTGCCCTGGTGGCGATTATCTCTCTGCCGCTTGGCCTGTGTATCGCCTTTATCGTCATGCACTTCCAGGGACTGAACGCCAATATCATGTCGCTGGGAGGGATAGCGATTGCCGTCGGTGCGATGGTGGATGCCGCCATTGTGATGATTGAAAATGCGCACAAACGGCTTGAGGAGTGGGATCATCAGCATCCGGGTGAGCAGATTGACAACGCCACCCGCTGGAAGGTGATTACCGACGCCTCCGTGGAAGTGGGACCCGCGTTGTTCATTAGCCTGCTGATCATCACCCTGTCCTTTATTCCTATCTTTACCCTGGAAGGGCAGGAAGGTCGTCTGTTTGGCCCGCTGGCATTCACGAAAACGTACTCCATGGCGGGAGCGGCCGCACTGGCCATCATCGTCATTCCTATTCTGATGGGATTCTGGATCCGGGGGAAAATTCCTGCCGAGACAAGTAACCCCCTGAACCGGGTGCTGATCAAAGCGTATCATCCTTTGCTGCTGCGGGTCCTCCACTGGCCAAAAACAACCCTGCTGGTTGCGGCCTTGTCCATTTTCACGGTTATCTGGCCACTGAGTCAGGTGGGCGGTGAATTTCTGCCGAAGATTAACGAGGGCGATCTGCTGTATATGCCGTCGACCTTGCCTGGCGTCTCTCCGGCAGAAGCTGCAGCGCTCCTGCAGACAACAGACAAGTTAATCAAAAGCGTTCCTGAAGTGGCTTCTGTATTTGGCAAGACCGGTAAAGCAGAGACCGCAACGGATTCCGCGCCGCTCGAAATGGTGGAAACCACGATCCAGCTCAAACCTGAGGATCAGTGGCGTCCCGGCATGACAATTGACAAGATTATTGATGAACTCGACAGGACAGTCCGTTTACCGGGTCTGGCAAACCTCTGGGTGCCGCCTATCCGTAACCGTATTGATATGCTCTCAACCGGGATCAAAAGCCCGATAGGTATCAAAGTGTCCGGGACTGTTCTGTCCGATATCGACGCGACGGCGCAGAGTATCGAGGCGGTAGCCAAAACCGTGCCTGGCGTGGTGTCTGTCCTGGCTGAGCGACTTGAGGGCGGGCGCTACATCGATATCGATATCAACCGGGAGAAAGCCTCCCGCTACGGGATGACGGTAGGTGATGTCCAGCTGTTCGTCTCTTCAGCAATCGGAGGTGCTATGGTGGGTGAGACGGTTGAAGGGGTGGCCCGGTACCCTATTAACATTCGCTACCCGCAGGATTACCGGAACAGTCCGCAGGCGCTGAAACAGATGCCGATCCTGACCCCGATGAAGCAGCAGATCACGCTGGGCGATGTCGCGGATATTAACGTCGTTTCTGGACCAACCATGCTGAAAACCGAAAATGCCCGGCCAGCCAGCTGGATTTATGTTGATGCCCGCGGCAGGGACATGGTGTCGGTGGTTAACGACATTAAGACGGCCATCAGCGAGAAAGTGAAACTGAGACCGGGAACCAGTGTGGCATTCTCCGGACAGTTTGAACTGCTTGAGCATGCCAACAAGAAACTGAAGCTGATGGTGCCGATGACGGTGATGATCATTTTCATCCTGTTGTATCTGGCATTCCGCCGGGTTGACGAAGCCCTGCTGATCCTGATGAGCCTGCCGTTCGCCCTGGTTGGCGGAATATGGTTCCTGTACTGGCAGGGCTTCCATATGTCAGTGGCGACCGGAACCGGGTTTATCGCCCTGGCCGGGGTGGCAGCAGAGTTTGGCGTGGTCATGCTGATGTATCTGCGTCATGCCATTGAAGCGCACCCGGAATTGTCCCGTAAAGAGACGTTCACACCGGAAGGTCTTGATGAAGCCCTCTATCATGGTGCCGTACTGCGTGTCCGGCCGAAAGCCATGACCGTGGCGGTGATCATTGCGGGTCTGCTGCCAATACTCTGGGGAACCGGCGCAGGTTCAGAAGTCATGAGCCGTATTGCTGCGCCAATGATTGGTGGGATGATCACGGCTCCGCTGCTGTCCCTGTTCATTATTCCTGCCGCCTACAAATTAATCTGGCTGCGCAGACATAAAAAAAGCGTGTCATAACCCTGAAAGGGCGCCCCCAGTGGGCGTCCTTCTGCACTGATTCACCCTGACGTCAGGGTTTATATCGATAATATACAGAGGTGAGTATGAAAAAAGTGGTTCTAATGGCCCTGGCTCTCGGCCTGTCACTGCCTGCAATGGCGAGTGAAAAAGTCATTGATATGTACAAATCTGAAAACTGTGGCTGTTGTTCCCTGTGGGGCAAAGCGATGGAAAAAGACGGGTTCGAAGTGCGAACTCACGTCATGAATGATCAGGCGCTGTCAGCCCTGAAAGAAAAGCATGCTGTTCCTGCTGGACTACGAAGTTGTCATACCGCGGTTGTAGGTAATTTGATCATTGAAGGCCATGTGCCTGCGGCAACGATACATAAGGCCATGCAGTCTGGTTCGGGTATATACGGTCTCGCCACCCCCGGTATGCCAGCAGGAAGTCCGGGAATGGAGATGGGGGCCCGAAAAGAGGCTTACGATGTTATCGCATTCTCACCGGAGGGCAGTAAAAAAGTCTTCCAGCGAATCGAATAGTCAGCGGAACGGCTGATAACGGGACGCCGGCAGCAGGCACTCTTATGCCGGCGGCATTCGTGGTAATCGCATCCATGACATATCCTGAAGACAGAAAATGCTTCAGATATGCATAAGGAGAGTTACTGTGAAAAATGACAATGCAGTGGAACATAACAACCAGACTGCTTCTGAGCAGACATCATCCCCGGACGAGAGTCACGCATTGCATAAGGTGAGAGATCCCGTGTGCGGGATGGTCATCCTGCCTGACAAGGCGCACAGCAGCATTCGATACCAGGACCATCAGCTTTATTTCTGCTCCGCCAGCTGTGAGAGCAAATTTAAAGCCCATCCCGATCATTATTTTACCGAAGATGCCAGTGAACATCACCATCACCACGACCACCATGAAGTCAGCCCTGATAAGATAAAACAGTCTCACCGCCAGGCGGAGAAAGAGATTTCTGAAGGTGTGTGGACATGTCCGATGCATCCGGAGATACGCCGTAGTGGTCCCGGAAGCTGTCCTGTCTGTGGAATGGCACTGGAGCCGCTCGTAGCTACGGCATCCACGGGGACGAGTGATGAACTTCGCGACATGACAAGACGCTTCTGGCTGGGGTTGTTGCTGGCGTTTCCGGTTCTGATACTCGAAATGGGTTCTCATCTGTTTCCCGCTTTGAGGAATACAGTACCGCCACAGTACAACACATGGCTGCAGTTACTTCTGGCCTCTCCTGTCGTTTTGTGGTGTGGCTGGCCATTCTTCGCCCGGGCCGGAATGTCGTTACGTAACCGCTCCCTGAATATGTTTACCCTTGTTGCAATGGGGACCGGCGTAGCCTGGGTTTACAGCGTCATTGCAACCGTCTTCCCCTCCTGGTTTCCTGCATCGTTCAGAAACATGGATGGCCTGGTGGCCATTTATTTTGAAGCCGCAGCTGTTATTACGGTGCTTGTTCTGCTGGGACAGGTCCTTGAATTGCGGGCAAGGGAACAAACCTCAGGTGCCATTACTGCGCTTCTTAACCTTGCCCCCAAAACCGCCAGGCGGCTGGATCAAGACGGTCATGAAACGGATATTAATGCGGAAGATGTCCTGCCTGGCGATAAGCTCCGCATCAGACCTGGAGAGAGTATTCCGGTCGACGGTATCGTGGTCGAAGGCAAAACAACCGTTGATGAATCGATGGTGACCGGGGAATCTATGCCTGTTACCAAAACGGAGGGTGACCCTGTCATCGGGGGGACCATTAATCAGACAGGTAGTCTTATCATCCGTGCAGAGAAAGTCGGTGATGAAACGATGCTCTCACGAATTGTTCAGATGGTCGCTGATGCACAGCGTTCGCGGGCCCCCATCCAGAGAATGGCTGACAGCGTTTCAGGCTGGTTTGTTCCTCTGGTGATACTTATCGCGGTTGTTGCTTTCATGATCTGGTCTGTCTGGGGGCCCGAGCCCAGGATGGCGCACGGTCTCATTGCGGCTGTGTCGGTCCTGATTATTGCCTGTCCCTGCGCGCTGGGGCTGGCCACGCCGATGTCGATAATGGTGGGGGTGGGCAAAGGAGCCCAGGCCGGGGTGTTAATCAAGAATGCCGAAGCCCTTGAGCGTCTTGAAAAAGTGGACACGCTGGTTGTCGACAAAACAGGCACGCTCACGGAAGGTTCGCCGACGGTGACAGGGATTATCAGTCTCAATCCGGGTGGGGAAACATCTCTTTTGCGTGTAACGGCCGCAGTGGAAAAAGGCTCGCAGCATCCGCTGGGTATGGCAGTAGTTAAAGCAGCACAGGAAAAGGGGATCGCAATACCCGCAGTCACTCATTTCAATGCGCCGTCGGGTAAAGGTGTCTCAGGCGATGTCGAAGGTCAACGGGTTGTTATTGGTAATGAACTGGCTATGCAGGAAAACAGTATCGTTATTGATAATCAAAAGGCCGTTGCGGATACGTTGCGGATGGAAGGCGCTACCGTTATCTATGTGGCCACAGACGGGCACCTTGCAGGCCTGATAGCTATCTCGGATCCCGTGAAAGCAACCACGCCGGATGCGCTTAAAGCTTTGCGTCAGGCGGGGATCCGCATCGTTATGCTCACCGGGGATAACCAGCTTACCGCTGAAGCAGTCGCACGGAAACTGGGAATAGATGAGGTTGAAGCCGGGATTCTGCCGGATGGCAAAAAAGCAGTGATAACCCGACTGAAAGCGTCTGGCCATGTGGTTGCGATGGCCGGAGACGGTGTGAATGATGCCCCGGCGCTGGCAGCGGCTGACGTGGGTATAGCCATGGGAACGGGTACAGATGTGGCAATTGAAAGTGCCGGAGTCACCCTTCTCAAAGGCGACTTGATGATACTGAACAGGGCCCGTCATCTGTCAGAAATCACCATGAAAAATATCCGACAGAATCTGTTTTTTGCATTTATCTACAACGCACTTGGCGTGCCTGTGGCTGCAGGTCTGCTTTATCCTGTGTATGGAATACTGCTGTCGCCAGTTATTGCGGCGGCGGCCATGGCTCTTTCCTCCGTCAGCGTCATTGTGAATGCGTTGCGTCTGAAAAGTGTCAGGCTCGGGAAATAACACTGAGTGAAGGGGCTGTTACGAACAGAAGGAGTCCAGTATGAAAAGTACCACCTATGCGCTTATTGCTGTCGCCGCGATCGCGGCATTTGCCCTCCTGCGCGAACACTGGTCACATGTGGCAGGTTACTGGCCATATCTGTTATTGCTGGTCTGCCCGCTAATGCATCTTTTCCACGGCCACGGAGGGCATGGAGATCATCAACATCAAGGAAGTGAAAACGATAAAAAAAATTAATCCGGCAGACGGGGCCGCGTCGCGGCCCCGTTATCAGTCCAGGTATCGTTCGTAGTCTCTGGCATGCGCAAAGGCATGCTGTTCAAGTTTGTTATCAGCGGGTGCCGCTGCCCGGAACGCCAGTGAGTTAACAGGATTGTTATTGATGACCAGCTCGTAATGCAGATGAGGACCGGATGAACGTCCGCTGTTACCGGATAACGCAATAGCGTCTCCCCGGGTAACCCTGGCCCCTTTAGTAACGAGTATTTTATTGAGGTGGAGATAGCGAGTTTTAACACCGGCTTTTCCCGTTACTTCAACAAAATATCCCATGGTACTGTTGTATTCGGCCCGGGTGATTTTTCCGTCGATGACGCTGACTATTTTCGTGTTCATGGGCATGGAATAATCAATGCCATTATGGGGACTCACTTTTCCCGATACCGGGTTAAGTCTTGCAGGATTGAAAGGCGAACTGAGTCTTGCTGTGGCCGGTAACGGATAATCGAGACTGCCTTTCCCGGAAGTATCGGAAAGGTTATAGAACTTTTTATCTGATATACGATACGCCGTGTAATTAAATGAACCGGACGTAAATTTATAGGCCACGACACGTGATTTTCCCGCTTTCTTTTGCAGTACGAGTTTTAATGATTCATTTTTTTTCAAATGCCGCAGATTAAACCGGGAAGGCAAGGAGCGCTGAAGAGTAGCGATCTCGTTCGATTCCAGCCCCGAGCGGGTGGCTGAAAGGTAGGCATTTTCTTTTACGACATCGGTAGAATACATTTACTGGAATTCGCCGTTAGCATGAACACTGCGGCGTATGCTAGGGGTTTTCAGGAGGCGTGTCATCTGTCAGTTAATCGGGAGCACCGTTGATGGTCGTCATTTTTGTAACATATCTTGTTTCCCGTTTGCTCCTGAAGCTCTGGGAACTGTATGACCAGCCCGACGGTGATGATTAACGGGACTGAAACAGGTTACGGCAGAGCAATATGGGGCTCATGTCCTGCTACGTAACCCGTCAGTAAAGCCCTGCTGCGCACCTGACGCTAAGCACTAACCCGCCTGCAGTTACCTGGTCGAATACAGCCCGCGAAGCTTTCTTGCCTGCGTCTGATGTGCTTCCGCACCGGCATTATTGACCTGCTCATGCACGAGAGCGGCTTTTTCTCCGGCATTCAGTTCGTTAAAAGAAGAAGACGAGGTCTTTGAATTTGCATCACTGCCGGACAGCATTTTTTTATGTTCCTCAATCATTTTCTGATGCGCATAGGACGCGCTGTTGTTCATAAATGAATGAGCAACAATGGCCCTTTCATGTTCATTCATTTCAGAGAATGAGGGCGTGTTGTTTTTATTAACCCTGTCCGGTAAGTTTTCATGCGTCGAGGAATTCACATGACTGACGGCTGAGGCATTATTAACAAATCGATGTGCTTCATGGGCAATATCACTGGACTGAGCAAAAGCTGCCCCACAAAATAAAGCTGTAAACGCAGTGGTCGTGATTAATATATTCATGTGTAATTACCTTCTGAGGTACATAAAAGATGTCCTTATGATCATATATAAAAATAATCAACCTGTGGGGAAGATGACGTAAATGTAATACAGCTATGTACATTACACGATTGTAATGAATTTGTTTCTTAAGGTGTGCTAGGGAAGGTGCGAATAAGCAGGTCATTTCTTCCCAAGCTGACTCGCTGATTAAAATTTCGCGGATCTGGGCCGATTTTTTTCCCGCAAACACATCGAATCAGCCTATTTAGGCTATTTTTTCCACCATTTCTGGCGTTATTTCCGGTTTTTACTGAGATCTCTCCCACTGACGTATCATTTGGTCCACCCGAAACAGGTTGGCCAGGGTGAATAACATCGCCAGTTGGTTATCGTTTTTCAGCAGCCCTTTGTATCTGGCTTTCACGAAGCCGAACTGCCGCTTGATGATGCGAAACGGGTGCTCCACCCTGGCACGGATGCTGGCTTTCATGTATTCGATGTTGATGGCCGTTTTGTTCTTGCGCGGATGCTGCTTCAAGGTTTTTACCTTGCCGGGACGCTCGGCGATCAGCCAGTCCACATCCACCTCGGCCAGCTCCTCGCGCTGTGGCGCTCCTTGGTAGCCGGCATCGGCTGAGACAAATTGCTCCTCTCCATGAAGCAGATTACCCAGCTGATTGAGGTCATGCTCGTTGGCCGCGGTGGTGACTAGGCTGTGGGTCAGGCCACTCTTGGCATCGACACCAATGTGGGCCTTCATGCCAAAGTGCCACTGATTGCCTTTCTTGGTCTGATGCATCTCCGGATCGCGTTGCTGCTCTTTGTTCTTGGTAGAGCTGGGTGCCTCAATGATGGTGGCATCCACCAAAGTGCCTTGGGTCATCATGACGCCTGCTTCGGCCAGCCAGCGATTGATGGTCTTGAACAATTGACGGGCCAGTTGATGCTGCTCGAGCAGGTGGCGGAAATTCATGATGGTGGTGCGATCCGGCAGGGCGCTATCCAGGGATAATCGGGCAAACAGGCGCATGGAGGCGATTTCGTACAGGGCATCTTCCATGGCACCGTCGCTCAGGTTGTACCAATGCTGCATGCAGTGAATACGCAGCATGGTCTCCAGCGGATAGGGCCGTCGGCCATTGCCCGCCTTGGGATAAAACGGCTCGATGACTTCCACCATGTTTTGCCATGGCAGAATCTGCTCCATGCGGGAGAGGAAAATCTCTTTTCGGGTCTGACGGCGCTTAGTGCTGAATTCACTATCGGCGAAGGTGAGTTGATGGCTCATGATGTCCCTCTGGGATGCGCTCCGGATGAATATGATGATCTCATATCAGGAACTTGTTCGCACCTTCCCTAGATTCATTTCATTGTAAGTGGATGAACCAGTAATTTAATTTAAATCGGTTCTCGAATTCTGTCAGTAACCATACTTTAAATAAGGGAATGCGCATGCTGTTGAAAACGTCTCGACGAACTTTCCTGAAGGGGTTAACCCTCTCTGGCGTAGCCGGAAGTCTTGGCGTATGGAGTTTCAATGCGCGTTCCAGTCTGAGCCTGCCAGTTGCCGCATCCCTGCAGGGTACTCAGTTTGACCTGACCATTGGTGAAACGGCCGTCAATATCACGGGCAGTGAGCGTCAGGCCAAAACAATCAATGGAGGCCTGCCGGGGCCCGTTCTTCGCTGGAAAGAAGGTGACACCATTACCCTGAAGGTCAAAAACCGTCTTAATGAACAGACGTCCATTCACTGGCACGGCATTATTCTTCCGGCCAATATGGATGGTGTTCCGGGGCTGAGTTTTATGGGCATAGAGCCTGATGATACCTACGTTTACACCTTTAAGGTTAAGCAGAACGGGACTTACTGGTACCACAGCCATTCCGGTCTGCAGGAACAGGAGGGGGTATACGGTGCCATTATCATCGATGCCAGGGAGCCAGAACCGTTTGCTTACGATCGTGAGCATGTGGTCATGTTGTCTGACTGGACCGATGAAAATCCTCACAGCCTGCTGAAAAAATTAAAAAAACAGTCGGATTACTACAATTTCAATAAACCAACCGTTGGCTCTTTTTTCCGCGACGTGAATACCAGGGGGCTGTCAGCCACCATTGCCGATCGGAAAATGTGGGCTGAAATGAAAATGAATCCGACTGACCTCGCGGATGTCAGTGGCTACACCTACACCTATCTCATGAACGGGCAGGCCCCGCTGAAAAACTGGACCGGACTGTTCCGTCCCGGTGAAAAGATACGCTTACGGTTTATCAACGGCTCGGCAATGACCTATTTCGATATCCGTATCCCCGGGCTGAAAATGACGGTCGTGGCTGCAGATGGCCAGTATGTAAACCCGGTTACCGTTGACGAATTCAGGATTGCCGTTGCCGAAACCTATGATGTCATTGTGGAGCCTCAGGGTGAGGCCTATACCATCTTCGCACAATCCATGGACAGGACCGGTTACGCTCGAGGGACACTGGCCACGAGAGAGGGGTTAAGTGCTGCCGTTCCCCCCCTCGATCCCCGTCCTCTGTTGACCATGGAAGATATGGGTATGGGGGGAATGGGACATGATATGGCAGGAATGGACCACAGCCAGATGGGAGGCATGGATAACAGCGGAGAGATGATGTCTATGGACGGTGCTGACCTTCCGGATAGCGGGACATCCTCCGCGCCCATGGATCACAGCAGCATGGCCGGTATGGATCATTCCCGGATGGCCGGAATGCCGGGTATGCAAAGTCATCCTGCGTCAGAAACGGATAACCCACTGGTTGATATGCAGGCGATGAGCGTCTCTCCGAAATTAAATGATCCGGGTATTGGTCTTCGAAATAACGGAAGAAAGGTTCTCACGTACGCGGATTTGAAAAGCCGCTTTGAGGATCCTGACGGACGTGAACCTGGCCGTACCATAGAACTGCATTTAACCGGCCACATGGAAAAGTTTGCCTGGTCATTTAACGGAATCAAGTTTTCAGATGCCGCACCGGTGCTGCTGAAATACGGTGAGCGGCTCAGGATCACGCTGATCAACGATACCATGATGACTCACCCCATTCACCTGCATGGTATGTGGAGCGATCTGGAAGATGAAAACGGTAATTTCATGGTTCGTAAACACACAATAGATGTTCCCCCTGGTACAAAACGCAGTTACAGAGTGACAGCAGATGCGCTTGGCCGCTGGGCGTATCACTGCCATTTGCTCTATCACATGGAAATGGGAATGTTTCGTGAAGTCCGGGTGGAGGAATGATGCGAATGAAGAGAAATTTGAAGGCCATACCTGTTCTGGTCGCCGGTTTGTTTACCTCACAGCTTTCTATTGCGGCGGGCTCCGTCTCTGCAGATCCCCACGCCGGGCACGACATGTCTGCCATGCAGATGCCAGCAGATGAGAATTTCACTGAGATGACGTCAATGGAGCCCATTGTAACTGAGAGCAGAACGCCAATTCCGCCTGTTACCGATGCCGACCGGAAGGCTGCATTCGGCAATTTACAGGGGCATGCGATTCACGACAGTGCGATTAATTATCTGGTTCTGCTGGATCAACTGGAATGGCAACGGTCGGATAACACCAACAATTTCAGCTGGAGTGTTAACAGCTGGATTGGAGGCGACACAGATCGGATTTGGCTAAAGAGTGAAGGTGAACGAAGCAATGGGGAAACGGAGGCGGCTGAAGCGCAGTTACTCTGGGGACATGCGGTTGGCCCATGGTGGGATTTGGTTGCGGGTGTCAGGCAGGATTTCAGACCTGCTTCTGCCCGGACCTGGGCTGCTGTCGGTTTTCAGGGGCTGGCACTCTATAATTTTGAGTCTGAAATTACGGGTTTTGTCAGTAATGGCGGAAAAGCAGCCCTTCGTCTGGGAGGAGAATACGACGTTTTACTGACTAACCGGCTCATACTCCAGCCATCCTATGAGGTGAATTTCTACAGTCAGGATGATGAATCGCGGGGTCGCGGCAGGGGACTGACTGACACAGAGCTGGGGCTCCGGCTGCGCTATGAAATACGCCGTGAGTTTGCACCCTATATAGGCGTTTCCTGGAATCAACTTTACGGGAAAACATCCGATATGGCGAAAAGAGAAGGTGAGAAAGACCATCAGGTAGTATTCCTGGCGGGAGCCAGAATCTGGTTTTAACGCACTGATATAAAACACTCAACTAAACAGGTAAATAAAATGTCGATTTTAAATAAAGCCATTCTTACAGGTGGCCTCGTTATGGGCGTTGCTTTCTCTGCTATGGCCCATCCGGAATTAAAAAGCTCTGTGCCACAGGCTGATTCAGCCGTAGCGGCCCCGGAAAAGATTCAGCTTAATTTCTCGGAAAATCTGACCGTGAAATTCTCAGGTGCAAAATTAACGATGACGGGTATGAAAGGCATGTCATCACATTCTCCGATGCCGGTCGCGGCAAAAGTGGCGCCAGGCGCTGACCCTAAATCGATGGTCATTATTCCGCGAGAGCCTTTACCCGCTGGCACTTATCGTGTTGACTGGCGCGCGGTTTCTTCAGATACGCACCCTATTACCGGTAATTACACCTTTACAGTGAAGTAATATTATGAACGACCTGATTATGATTGTTATTCGTTTTCTTCTTTATCTGGATTTGATGGTAATATTTGGATTGCCATTTTTTCAGATATATGGAATAAGCGGTGTCAGACATGAAACCTATAACCTGACTAATTTCAGGTCGTTTATAACCTTTGCTGTTGTTACAGGCATCATTCTTACTGGCATTAATATGCTCCTGGTATCTAATGCCATGAGTGGAGTAACTGACCTCAGAGAATTATCCATCCATGTTATCGAGATGGTGATAGAAGAAACTGATGTGGGTATTAGCTGGATTGTCAGGCTCTGTGCCCTGTTTACCACACTCGGTGCTTTGTTCCTTTACACTAATAAGAGAGTATTGTCCTGCCTGCTGATGACGATGAGTGGGGGCGTGGCGCTGGCTACACTTGCCTGGGGAGGACACGCCGTTATGCATGACGGTCTGCATTACTATCTCCATTTACTGAGCGATCTGACCCATCTCGGCGCTGCAGGTGCCTGGACAGGTGCTCTGGTTGCATTTGCTATCCTGCTGATGCGCAGAAACGAGCATAATGCACAGAGCGTCATTGTGATATCTGACTCCCTGGCAAAATTTGCCACGGCAGGAACGGTGATTGTTGTAGCCCTGATCCTGAGTGCGCTGGTCAACTATCTGTATATTGCTGAGGGTAACTTAACTCCCTTATTCAACAGTTCCTGGGGGAGGATATTGCTTGCCAAGACGGCTCTGTTTGTTCTGATGCTTCTTCTGGCTGCAGCAAACCGGTTTCACCTGGGTCCCCGGCTTGAAGTTATGGTCAGGGAAGGGAATTATGATCGCAGCGTTGCCCTGATGCGAAACAGCATCCTGACAGAATTCGTTGTTGCGATTATCATTCTGGGCGCCGTAGCGTGGCTCGGAATGCTTGCTCCGTCTCAGGTCAGCTAGGGGACAGCCAAAGCTCATGCGTGAGATTTTTACTTTCATATCAGCGAGTTGACCATGCAGCGTATTTTAATCGTTGAAGACGAACAAAAAACAGGTCGTTACCTGCAGCAGGGACTGGTTGAGGAAGGCTATCAGGCCGATCTCTTTAATAATGGCCGCGATGGTCTCGGGGCCGCGTCGAAGGGACAGTATGATTTGATAATACTGGACGTGATGCTGCCTTTCCTCGACGGGTGGCAAATCATCAGCGCACTGAGGGAGTCCGGGCACGAAGAACCGGTCCTGTTTTTAACCGCAAAGGACAACGTGCGGGACAAAGTGAAAGGACTGGAGCTTGGCGCAGATGACTACCTGATTAAGCCCTTTGATTTTACGGAGCTGGTTGCACGTGTAAGAACCCTACTGCGCCGGGCACGCTCGCAGGCCGCAACAGTCTGCACCATCGCCGATATGACCGTTGATATGGTGCGCCGGACCGTGATCCGTTCGGGGAAGAAGATCCATCTCACCGGTAAAGAATACGTTCTGCTTGAGTTGCTGCTGCAACGCACCGGAGAAGTGTTACCCAGGAGTCTTATCTCGTCCCTGGTCTGGAACATGAATTTTGACAGTGATACGAATGTGATTGATGTCGCCGTGAGACGTCTGAGAAGTAAAATTGATGATGACTTTGAGCCAAAACTGATCCATACCGTTCGCGGTGCCGGATATGTCCTGGAGATCAGAGAAGAGTGAGGTTCAAAATTTCCCTGACCACACGCCTGAGCCTGATTTTTTCTGCGGTGATGCTTACGGTATGGTGGTTATCAAGTTTTATCCTGATTAGCACCCTTAATGGCTATTTCGATAATCAGGACCGCGATTTTCTGACAGGTAAACTTCAGCTCACCGAAGAGTTTCTTAAAACAGAGACGTTCAGGAACAAAACGGATATTAAGTCATTATCAGAAAAAATAAACGATGCGATGGTGGGGCACAATGGCTTATTCATTTCTATAAAAAACATGGAAAATGAAAAAATTGTTGAACTCTATGCCAAAAATTCTGTTGTTCCAGCGGTCCTGCTTAATAAGTCGGGTGATATTCTCGACTATATGATCCAGACGGAAGAAAATAACACCGTGTACCGCAGTATCTCGCGGCGGGTTGCCGTGACGCCGGAACAGGGTAAAAGCAAACATGTCATCATTACGGTTGCCACGGATACTGGGTATCACACCCTGTTTATGGACAAACTCAGTACCTGGCTGTTCTGGTTCAATATCGGTCTGGTCTTTATTTCTGTTTTTCTGGGCTGGCTGACCACACGTATTGGTCTGAAACCGTTACGGGAAATGACCAGTCTGGCTTCCTCCATGACCGTACACAGCCTTGATCAGCGTCTTAATCCCGATCTGGCCCCACCGGAAATCTCTGAGACCATGCAGGAATTCAATAACATGTTCGATCGCCTGGAGGGGTCATTTCGGAAACTGTCAGATTTCTCGTCTGACATCGCGCATGAGCTGCGCACACCAGTCAGTAATCTGATGATGCAGACGCAGTTTGCACTGGCTAAGGAAAGGGATGTTTCGCATTACCGCGAAATTTTATTCGCTAACCTGGAAGAACTGAAAAGGTTGTCACGAATGACCAGTGACATGCTTTTTCTGGCACGTTCAGAGCATGGTCTGCTGCAGCTGGATAAACATGATGTAGATCTGGCAGCCGAACTGAATGAATTACGTGAGTTATTCGAGCCCCTGGCAGACGAAACAGGAAAGACAATCACGGTTGAAGGAGAGGGCGTTGTTGCCGGAGACAGCGATATGCTGCGACGAGCTTTCAGTAACCTGCTTTCCAATGCAATCAAGTATTCTCCCGATAACACCTGTACAGCGATACACCTTGAGCGTGACAGTGACTGTGTGAACGTGATGATTACGAATACGATGTCTGGCCCGGTTCCCGCTAATCTGGAACGCCTGTTTGACCGGTTCTATCGCGCAGACTCATCTAGGGTCCACAACACGGAAGGCGCGGGGCTGGGATTATCAATTACAAGGTCGATCATTCATGCTCACGGCGGCGAGCTGTCAGCAGAACAGCAGGGGCGGGAAATTGTGTTCAGTGTGCGTCTGTTAACGGATTAATACTGTTATTCAGGAAAAATCCGGAAGGTGACAAAAATGTCATCATTTAGTCACGCGATAAACAGAGGCGGTTTTTTATAATCAGTCATAAATCAGGAGCAACGTGATAATTCAATCGCCCGGTTCCTGGCGTGATGATTAACCAGCCCTGAGATCAAATGCTTTCTCTGTTATAAGCATTGATTGTTCGGGTATGAAAACACCGGAGACCCAACCATGAAAAAAATTCTTGTATCCTTTATTGCCATGATGGCTGTCGCTTCATCTGCCTGGGCTGCAGAGACAATGAACATGCATGACCATGTAAATAATGCCCAGGCGCCTGCCCATCAGATGCAGTCATCCGCTGAAAAAAGTGCAGTTCAGGGGGAGAGCATGAAAATGATGGATATGAGCGGTCACGATCAGGCCGCTATGTCCCATGAAATGATGCAAAACGGCAATTCTGCCGCCCATCAGGACATGGCTGAAATGCATAAAAAAATGATGAAAGCCAAACCTGAGAACACCCAAGAAACTGCTAAGCCATTTTCCGAAATGAGCGAGCATGAGAAAGCCGCTGTTGTGCATGAGAAGGCGAATAATGGCCAGTCTTCCGTTATTCATCAGCAACAGGCGGAAAAGCATCGCAGCCAGATCACCCAGAATTAACCCGCAGCTCCACTTGTCAGACCCTCATTTGACGCCGAAGTCACTGGCTTACGCTCCCGTCCGGGAGCGTTTTTTTATATATGCATCCGCCTGGACAACTCCGAACTGTCTAAAGCTGTAGTCCCAGATAACTTACAGGTCTTCTTCTCTTTTCGCATCAGCTCGATCCCTTTCATTTTCCGCCCTGGCACTGGCGTTTTTCAGGAATGCATCCTTGTTCCATGGTTTCGCCTCGCCGCTGCTGATCCCTTCGGCCAGCAGATCGCGCAGCAGACGCAGCGCGTCACGCATAACCTCGCTCTGGATTCGGTAATCACCGGCCTTAACCTGGGAATCGATGAATTCACGCAGCTCATCACCCACGTCCACGGTCATCGTACGGGCCATAACCCCTCCGTTTTTCAATGTAAGATTTATTCTTACATCAGTAGATTATTTTACTCTCCTGGTTCCACCTCCGCCATTTTAGTCAAAACAACGCAGCAGTAGTCTGGAGATCCGACTTATACTTTTTTCGGATCTCAGGGGAGAAAACTGAAGGGAAATCCAAATGCATATATCAATTAAAATATCAATACCAAAAACAACGAATAGCACTTTTTGCACTCACGGATAGCACTAATTGCTAAAACGAGGTATATTTGCGTCATCGGCTGCTTCGGGTGGCCTCATGACCATCTTTAAGGAGAATATTGTGGACACAAGTCTGATTGGACCGATCCTTACGGCGCTGCTTGCCGCTGCGGGGTTCTACTGTAAGTTTTGGTTTACGCGTTATCAGGCCTCCCGTGATCAGGCCCAGAAAGTCAGCCGGACGATCGAGGATGTCCTGAGCAATATGGCCGCGCTGTTCGGACAGAAGAAACCTGCCCGGATACTGAGAGAGGAATTTTCCGCTGTTATTGCGCCGCTTCATCAGGAAATGCGCAGCCTTGACGATATGACGTCCCGTCTGCCGCTGAAATGGCTGCAGCGCGAACAGCGCCACGTTCTTTATCATGCCCGATGGCTGCAGCGGTATCTGGATTCGCGCAGGGGCGGCAGTGACGGGGACTTTATCCTGCTATTGCACGATGTGGCGATGGGGACCGATTATCAGGTTGCTGACATTCTGGCATCGCAGCATGACTGTAAGCGGCGTCGTGGATCACAGCTGCCGGTTAACCTGAAAACCTGCCCCTGAGAGGGGGCAGTTGAAAGCAGATAACTATCCGGCATCAGTCGGGTGATCCCGACACCACATATGGCATGCGTCTGGCTTCATCAAAGTCCCGCAGTTCCTGCGCCTGCCTCATGATCTCTGCGCTTGGTACCGGGAGTTTACCCAGGAGTTCCATAAATCGACTGGCAACCGACTGGATTGACACGCTGTTGGTCCTGGCTGTTTTCAGATTGGTATAAACAAGGCGGGAAAGTGGCTTTGTCAGCGCCTTGTCTTCCATGAATCGCTTGAATGTCCAGAGATAAATATCTACCAGCTCCAGACCTGCACTCTTGGTACCGGACTGGAATACAAGTGGTTCAGCCGGCATATTTTTCATGTTCATAACAGGTAATCCGGGCCCCAGTTCCCAGGGCATCTCCCGTATCTGGTAGTAAAACTCGTTAAGTTCACGCTGGGTGGTGTTGAACTGTGACTGCTGGTCAACAATGATACTGGCCTTTCTTTCTGGTGCCCCCAGGCGGGAACAGATCCCGTGCAATACGGACTGAAAGCCAATCATATTGGGCATAATCCGCAGCCTTTCCTTGTTGGTTTTACAGTTATAGCCCAGCTGTTCAAAATTGGCTGACGCCCAGTTCAGGGCATCGGTGATCAGCTGCTTCGACCGGTGGTCCAGCGCGCTGGCTGCCGTCCTGCTGATCAGTTCATCACTGACGGTACAAAAAAGTTCCGACGCCCGCTCATCATGCGCCTCCAGCCTTGCCGTCCATGCGTTTGAAGCAAGTTCATCATCAAACAGGCTGGCCAGATTCAGCAGCAGGGGGTAGCGCAGAGGGGTCCAGTATGCAGACCAGGGAACGGCTGGATTCATTCCCTGATCAAATACCTGGTCGAAGAACGAAATAATGGCATGATCGCGCTTTACTACCTGCCAGATGTCAAACCGTATCCGGTGCTTTTTCTGCAGAACCAGCAGCGTATCCACAAGGTCAGAAAGGCGGTGCAAGCCCAGTTCCGCAGCGTGCAGGCGCTGCACGCCAAGCGTTTTGCGTAATACGGCAAGATCCGCTTCAGCAACCTTATCCAGATTAGCATCAGACGACAGCACTCCGTAGGAGAGGACTGGCTGGGTTTTGTCAAAAAGGTTTCGGCCAGTCTGGCCTGTTTCATCCACATAAAAGTGCATTCAGAGATCCTTTACCAGGCAGTAGGAAGGGAAACGGCATAATCCTGGTCAATGTAAAACCTTTCTGCAGCCAGCTGCAAGTGATCCGCTTAAGGCTTTAATGACCTCAATACTGGGTTCACGGCAACGAACAAACGGGCCGGATCACAGACCCGTTTTTTAGAGATTACATCTGCCCGGGCTGCAGAAACTCGATTCTGGCAATGGCCGACCTGGACACAGATTTCCCGTCACAGTCTATGCCGAAAGTTGCGTTTCCGTCCGGCGGGAGGTCACGGACTGATGTATAGGCATATGCCAGAGCCGTTTCAAGAACCCCTTTTTCATAAACAATATCCGCCTCGAACCAGACAATACAGGGATGAAGCACGCTGAGATAATGCGGTTTAAGATCGTGGCCGTATTTCTTCTGGTAGGCCTTACAGACATCCTCTACCAGCTCCGGCAGCCAGAGGTAATCATGCAGTCCATTTTCACTGGCGTTAAAATGTAATTCCCGGACTAAATGGCCATAAGGTCCCCAGTGAATTTTATCGCCGGTTCTGAGCTGAAACATCTCATCCGGGACGCCCCCCGGAACATCCCATTCCTGCAGGTGTTTACGGACCATCTCATTCGGGGCCAGGTTGAGCAGCATTTTCATGGCGAGGGATTCTGACTGATTTAGCGCCAGTAACCCCGCCGGAAAAGTATTACCGGCGAAAGTCCGGGTGCCATGAAACCACAGAGCCCGGGTGAATGGTCCCGGTTCGCCCAGTTCCGCACAGACGTAGTCTCTCAGATACTGAGGTGCATCAACCAACTGGCGAGGATTAAGCTCGTAGATACTTTCAAGATCGAGCGAAAGCAGCACTTTTTTCAGCTTTTCAGGGGGACAGGCAAACCCGGCAGATAATGTATGCAACGCCTGAGTTCGTGAGGAGCAATCGAGAATCAACATGGTGTAAATCCCTCACAAATCCAATATGTTAACAGCGGGGGCTCGACGCCGAGCCATATTGTCGAGCAGCAGGGTCGCATAATATTTCAGAAAGGGTAAAAGCTCCGGAGCGCTGAAGCTGGCGTAGACTTCTCCATCTCCCTGGGATTCCCTGAAAACAATCCAGTCTACAAGGTGTGCATCGCTGGCTGACTCTACCTGGACACAGAAATGAGCAACTGAATTCCGCATCTTATGGATCAACTCCCGCAGGTTCATTTCCGGTCCGGGCAGCTGTGACTCACGTAATCCCATTTCTGCTTTAAGTTGCCGCGTTAAACGGTCGGCAGGCAGGAAAGAGAGCGCCCTCTCTTTCGGTAACACGATAAGACCCAGAAGGCAATTCAGGGTCAACGTGTAGTTGTACTGCTCCCTGAATGGTTTGCCCAGCACCTCAATCATTTCGTTATAATGATCGATAAGCGCCAGTGTTCGCTGAACAAAATCGGTTTCAAAATCTGAATAATTTCCCATTTAACCCTCCCGTTCCGGTTCGAAAATCCACTATATCATCCGGCCAGCCTGACGGCTCAGGTACAGCATTTCCTATTAAGTGAGTTTTCGGATCTGACCACGAAAGTAGAGATGGTGCACGTTGGTCTTGTATTGTATGTATTATTTGTATTGTGTACAAACTACAGTCAGGTTAAAATGTATGCATACCTTCTTAACGGAGTATTTCATGACTAACCTGCCTGCTGACACCGTCCGTCGGATCGAGGACGCCGCCGCCGCACTCATTGCCGCCGGCAACCCGAACCCGACCAACGAACAGGTCCGCCAGCACCTCGGTGGCGGCTCCCTGTCCCACATTTCCCCGGTGATGCGGGAATTTCGGGCACGCCAGCGCGCACTGGCCAGCGAACAGACGCCGGCTCTGCCGCCAGAGCTGGCGCAGCTGCTCACCGGCCAGTTGGCCCTGTTGTGGCAGGCCGCGGTGAAACAGGCAGAAGCCGGGACACTGGCGGCCCGGGAACAGGCCGACACCGATATCGCCCGGGCCGACCAGGAGCGCGACGAGGCGCTGGCGAAAGTGACCGCACTGGAAAGTGAACTGGCGGTGCTTCGGGAGGTGGTGACCGAACGTGACCGGTTGCTCGATGAGGTACGCGGGCTGCGCGCGGAGGCGCTGCCGCTGCGCGAGCAGGTAGCCCGTCTGACCGCCACCGGCGAACACCTGGCGGCGCAGCTGCAGGACACCAAAGCGGAGCTGAAGGAAACCCGGGAGGATGGCCGTGCGCTGCAGGCAGAGCTGCTGGCCCTGGCACGCCACGACGGGAAGGCGAAGAAATGAAAGTGGAAATACAGGCCCGTGTGAAGGCCTAAGGCCTTCCGCCGCGCACTGTAGCTCGCCGCCAAGGAACGCGCCTGTGAGCCGGTGCCCTCCCCTATAGTGCTTAATAATTTGCGTGTATAGGGGATTTTTAGTAGCTTATTTATTAGACAAAATGAGGAGTCATTACCATGAGCGAGGACGGTTTCAATAAAGATGACCTGAGCAGCACCTTTGCGCGTTTCACCACAAAACGTCGCAATATCGTTTGTGATGAATCCAAGCTGAAGCGGAAAAAACCTGAGCCGGTAAAACTTTCGAGTGCAACACAAGAAATTGGTTGTGTGATTTCATCTGTGCTCGCCTCTACCTCTAAAGCGGACGTCACAAAAGACAAACAGGACCAATATAAATCTCCTATCCGTTACAGCTGGGAGAAAAAAGGTATTAACGGTGGTTCTAACAATTTTTAATCTTATGAAGCGATGGCATAACCACCGCTTCATATAGCCATCAGTTATCCTTTGCTTAATCCTGATTTAATCCCGCCTGAAGCTGCATCAATCGCCACCCCTTGAGCTTTTTTACCTGCTTCCGAGCCAGCATCCGTAGGCATTTTAGAAGCATCACTAAAGTTGTTAGCCATATTACCAATTCGAACTCCAGCCCAACTCAGCATACCAACCCAGAACATCGGAAAGACCAGGTACATCATCCCCAGTACCAGGTTCATAATCCATCCATCAGCCGTTGAGCTAAAGAAAGCCGCGAAAGGCACCGAGCTGTTTGCAATCCCCTGCTCAGCCATATTGTCATAGAGGATGGTGATCAATCTGTCATCAAGCCAACCTGCCAGTTCCCACCAGAACGTAATGAACTGAAGAGCGAATAACGCGAAGGAGATGGTAAAAATGGTTTTCGGATCGTAGGCGCTGAACATCATTAACGCAGGAATGACCGTGATTATCATCATCAGCAATAATGCCTGGATCATCGGCAGTGCCTGCTTCATTGCATCAAAACCAGGTAACGCCTCGGCCTGTTTCAGTCCAAGACCAATAGACGAGGTAAGGCGTGTAAGATTACCAACTACTCCGGTGGTTGTGTCGCTACTGCCAACAGCATAAGTGGTACCGGCGCCGGAGAGATCTGCGTTGCGTGGGCTGACAAGCCAGCGTAACGCAATTTCTTCCCACTGCTTTCCGGGGAACTGACGCTGCATCTCCTTACGTGTGTTATCACTAAAACTGGCCAGAACTCGTTTGCGAAGCCCGGAAGTACCATCGGACCACCACGTCTTACATGTTGGATATCCACCTGCACCAGTATCCGGATAGCCACTGTCCCGGCTGCTGTTGTAAGGCCACTGGCTACGTGGCGTCATAGCCGTGTAGTAGTCATAATATCCGGAAGTATTCAGGAAGTAGCTGCTACCTATCCAGCCCACGGAGTTGATGGTGGCATCACTGAGCTGGCTGTTGCTGTTTTTCAGTCTGAAATATGCTCTCGAGTAACATTGATCTGCAAATTCCTGGACCTCCTGCAACAACACAGGATCACGCAGTTTCGTGTTCTGAACGTCAAAACGCATCTGTCGCAAATTCGTACCGCATGGGATTGACGCAATCATTGCCTGCGTTGTGCCCTTCGACATCATATGCAGGAGATACCACCAAACTGGAACCTCGGCCGTACGACCGTCAAAATCGTTAACGAGTCCCTTGTAGCCAGAATTCTGTGGCGTCGGCACACTGACGCCGCACTGTTTAGCGCGCGAGCTGTCGAACTTGATTGTGCTGATATCAACCGGCAACAGCGGAATACAGCAAAAGAGCATCACAAGATAAGACACATACAGTGCATGTTCGATTCGCGGAAGGGCAAGAAGCCCTTTGTTCCCCTCGTCAGCCCCCTCCTCCCTCACTTTCAGCCAGACGCCAAGAACCCTGACCACCAGTGGCAATGCAAAAAGGCCTGTACTGCTGAGAATGCTCCACATGGCATTGTTCATTACCCAGCCAAAGAGAACGAGAAAATATTCCAGAAAACTGTTTGCGGTCATCGTCCTCTCCTTACACAGCGCTTGTCCAGGCCACATATTCCGTGGCTACCAGGAACAACACCCCCATCAGTTCCATACGCACAAGACGCGGACGCCCATCCGGCCAGCGGATTAATGCCTGTGGGCGTACCTTCAATATCCAGGCGGTAATAGGGCAGCCATAAAGAACCAGTCGCCAGGCAAACAGTCCCCATCGGCTGTCATGCAACCAGCGCCGTGTGATGTGGCCATCAGGGTCGTAAGCCATAAATACCGCTGCGATAGCAAACATGCTGGCCGTCATCAACAGAATGAGCAGCACCATAAGGAGAATGCGGCCAATATGGCCGCTGAACGGGTAAAGTCTCATATCAGTTTGCTCCGGAAGACTGAGACTGGCCCATCTGGCTGAAGCCCTGGTCCTCGTTACCGGCTTTCTGCTGCAGACGGTTATCCTGATTCCTTGTCCCCTGCCGCTCCAGTGCCGTCAGCAGGCTGTTATTGCTTATAGATTTGCGTAACTCCATCTCATTACGCAGCGCCGTCAGCTCGCGATCGAGGGCATCGATGCGGCGATCACCCTCAGCAATGGCTTCCGGCTGCTCTGCAGCATTAGGTTCGGATTCACCAGTGGTGAGCATCCTGCGCATTGTTAGCGCGGTTTCAACGGTATCGGACATCGCCAGTTCGCCGGCAAGCCGCTGAACCAGGGCCGCTTTGTCCGGATCGTCACGTAATGCCTGAATTACCCCGCGGGTGACAACCAGACTGCCGGTTTTCAGTGCGGAAAGGTTATCAGTGGTGGGCTGCAGCTCACCACTAACCAGCTTACTAAGCTGCTCCAGATTCTCTTTCGTGGCATCCTCAAGGATGGGAGAAAAGCCAGTACCAGCGACAGCACTGCCCGGCTGGTTATCGGTTCCACCACTGGTACATTCACTGGTTTCCCGGCAAGTCCTGATGGAGCGATCACCAAGCACTTTAACAACGGCCGCAGCGGCCTCTTCAGAAGATTTATAACGTTGGCATGCGGTACCATTGCAGCTCGAGGAGCCGACGCTGCTGTTACTGGTCACTGGCAAATTATTCATCATGTTATAACCAGCTTTGGCCAGATCCCGAGTGGGCTGAATTGCGGGCTGCCCCTTGCCGCCTCTTTTCTGCCCACCAACCCACGTCACGCCTTCCTCTCCAGTTGCTTTTTGCAGTTTCTGGTCGCTGGAAACCGCATCGCCGCCACTTGTGGCCACAATATCTTTGTACTCTTCAGAGACAGCTACCTGCTGCCATTTATTGCCAATGGTATAATCAGCCAGCTTCTTCGACATGCTCTGACAGTTCAACATCGCTTTATCAAAGCTCAAACCGGCCTGCAGAACGCCATTGGTGAGCATTTCATACAGCCCGGGGTTTGCGCGCTGAATAGCCATTGCCGGCATACTCATGACAGCACCAGTCGCCCCCTGAATCACATTCCCCATCAGATCCTTAAACCCGCTGGTAATACCATTCAGCTGGTTGCCAACGGTTGTTTTGATGTCGAAATTGCCACACATCAGATCACTGCTAAGGCCACCATTAATGCCTATCCTGGACATATTGTTACGACTGGGCGGGGGTGAAATAACCGAACCGCCACCAATAGAATAAAAGAGCCCATCGCTGATAGCGTTACCGCTAACTGACGCCCCCGATGAAGACAAAGAGATATCAGTTGCCATTGCCGGCAGCGAGGCAAAAATCAGTAAAAGTCCTGCTTTTTTCATGTTCTGAACCTTTATGAGAAATCGGTGCTGGAAAGGAACGTCTGGCCGCGACGTTTGCAGCAGCTGTACGGTTGCCACAATGCCCAGGCATAGTTACCGTCCTGGGCAATCTGGCCATTGGTGTCGGGAAACACTGCACAGGTCTGGGACAACTGAGGCGAAAGTCGCTGCCATTTGTGGTTTTTGGTGCCGGTATTTTCTTTTACCGGCTCGGGTGGCCAGTAACCCGGGGACTTCTGTCCCGTAAGGGGGTTGTAGACGTGGAGCTGGCCGGAGCGGGTAATGACGTCAGCGACACGCTGAACTACAACCGCTGCTGATTTGTAACTGTCTGTCTGGGTGACAAACCCGCTACGTGGATAAACGTTCCCCCACATATTGCCGGATGTGGTTTCCCCGATTTCTCGTTGCCCGGGGATGAGTGCTTCGGGATAAAGGGTCTCCGGGACACCCGTTCGCCAGACCAGAGCATCCAGTGAGCTGTTGAAATAGGGCATGAAAGGAGTGGCAGCACTGTCGCATGAATAGCCCGGCACCATACCGCCAATGACTTTTGTTGCTGGATGGCCATAGGCGTCGCCGTAATAGAAATGCAGGTTCTGCTTACGTTCCCCGGGAGCTTTCATCTCCTGACGACCGCCCCCCGTACTCACACCCGTCACACTTTCCAGCAGAGAACCTTCAGCACCGCTGGCGGCGTTACTAACTGTGGACATTTCAGTCCAGGGGTTATCTCCGGGGTTGAGGTAAGCCGATACCACAGCCTCCGGAATGAAATGTGTCACTTTCACCGAGGTTTTCACCGTGCAACCAAATGGGGTACACAATAACCAGTAGCAGATACCACTGACACGCCAGCTGATACAGTCTGTACTTGCCGCGCTGGCCAGAAGATTCGCTGTATTGACGCTGGCCATGGTGCCGGAACAAACCAGCAATGTGGCGATCGCCAGTCGACGTGGGCGGAAGGAGAAAGATTTCATCGGTTCTTCTCCTTCCAGGCAGCGAGCTGACGGGTTGCCTCGTTGACATCAGTCGTACCGTAGACAACAAAGACGTCATCAAAAACCACAGCCGGGTATTTTTCCAGGCCGAGGGACCAGGCATGAGTGACACCCGCATAAGCTTCCGCCAGTTGTTGCTGCTGCCGGAAATTCGGGGAAGAGATCACTGCCCGGGCACGTTGTTCTGCAAGAACGGGATCGGCAGATAACTGACCGAAAATGTCCGCCTGTGCACGTTCGGGCGCATCGAGCTCAACAACGGAGACATCCGGACCAGGATTTGCTGCTATGGTATGAGAGGAGTCGGTATATATCACTGTGCCGGCACTGGCACCGACGGAAAGGAACAGTGCTGCCAGGCAGCAAAATGGCATTTTCATGAAAAACACTCCCTGAGTGTGAAAAACCTATTCAGGGTGCGTTCTCTTTAAGGAGGGGTCAGTAATTAATTCTGACGTGAAAAATGATAATTAATCTTGCCCTGGTAATTCATTATCTGTACGTCAGCATAAATCTCAGATCGCTGGAAATGTCATTTTTTAAATGCAGGAACTTTAATACACGCGGGCTCTTTGCCGCCCGCACCCGCAGCCTCCCCCCTTACCAGACAGCGGAAAACACACCGCTGTCTGGCAAGGTCGGAGGGTTATAAGTCACATCCGGTGTCACAGGTCACCCTGTCGATTTCCTTAAGAACCCAGAGCATATCGGTTGCATCGGGTACACAGATATTCCATCGGATACCCGACCGGTACTCCTGTTCTGCTGGCCAGAGTGTATTGCCGGTAACAGTTATCAGGATATCCAGGGTTTTCTCATGCACGTCGCTGAGGTGGACTGCAACGCAGCTGCGCCGGCCAACCCGGTGAGGATAGACCGACAGCAATACAGGCTGCTCCAGTCTCTTAACGATCTCCCCTTGCAGATGCTTAATCGACTCACTGTCAGCCACACCGACTGAGGCAGAACCCTGTGGCGGAACGGTAAAAATAACAGAGGCAATAAATGCCTTGTCCGGTACAACGATCGGCGTCGCCATAATCAGTTTTTTCATATTGTCCCCTGAATAGTGCCAATGCCACGTTTCTCATCGAGGCGGCGCGCAACGTGAAATGCGGCCTCAAGCTCCGAGCAATTTAATTCATTCATAATGGCCCGTCTTTCGGCTTTTTCCTCTTTTTCAGTCATTCCCAGCGCCAGGTACAAACTGGGGGGGACCGCACGAAACAACGCCTGTACCTTACGGGACAAAATAACTCCCTCTGTGTATTTTCTCGGAAGTTTTGTCGCGGACAACAGCATCGCCTTCTGCTCTTCTGTGAGCGTCTTAAATCGCGCTATTTGTTCAACTTCATCAGGTGGCATAACGAGGCAGATCCACCACTCCGCCATATTGAGCATTTTTTTCGCAGTGTCAGGGAAATCCTCCAGGTTCTGTGTGAACAACCACAGCCATGATCCGAGCTTACGCCACATTTTGACAATTTTGGTTGCATACGGGCCCAACAGCGGGTTAGCAGTTACAATATGCGCTTCGTCGATTGGCACAATGATATCCCGATCGCTGAACTGTTCCCTTTCTGCGATGTTGTTAATCGTATTAAGCAGCGAGATGACAGCAACGGCCATCTGAGCTTCATAGCCTTCACGCGCCAGCGTACCTAAATCAACAATAGTCACGTCTGCCTCTGGCCATTGCGCGCCCGGACGGTTAAACAACTCCCCTTCAAAACCTTCGGTAAACATGCGTAATGCTTCTGCCATCTCTTCAGCTCGCGCACGTCGCGCTGGCGTGCGTTTCTCGCGGCCGTCTTCTCCCATGCTGACATCGCGGGCAATGTTCTCAAGCGAGAACATTAAATCTTCCGGTAGCATCTGGCGGTTTTCGTCAAACGCTTTACGAGCCGCAATGAGTATCGCCTCACGAATCATACCGCGGTCGGCGCGTGTCATTCGCTCCTCTTCTGCTGCTTCACCACCGGTGATCATCAACCGCGCTGCAATCTCCATTTCACCCAGAATGTCACGTTCTTCGTCCTTGTCCTCATCATCTTCATCAATGTCAGGGAGGGCCTCTTCGCTTGTCACTAACGTCTCAGGTTTCGCCTGCATGAGCAGATGTGAATCGCCAAACGGAGCAAGTGAAATAACCTTACCAGGCTTGATACTGACACGGTGCACTGAGAGCCCCAGCGAATTACAGTAATCTCCAAACAGACCGAAGCTGTTACCCGCTTCCAGCAAAAATATACGGGGGCGGTAGATTGCCACCATCTGAGCCAGTTTATCGAGCGCAGTGGCAGATTTACCGGCACCTGTCGGCCCGAAAAGCAGCAGGTGCGCATTCTGGGTACGGTCATTTTTATTAAGTGGATCTACGGACAGGGGGCCACCACCACGATTCCAGAACGTAACCCCCGGGTGACCAGTACCGGTGTCGCGACCATAAATAGGGGCGAGACATGCAAAATGCTGTACAAACATAAGGCGCGTGTACCAGTTGTGTTTATCCATTTGAGGGTTAAAGCACATAGGTAACGCACGCATATAACTGCTGAGAGGACCAATATCGTGTTCTGGATTTATCGGTTCCATCCCACAGTTCAGTAATTTACTGCTGAGATCAAGATACCGTTTATCGAGTGTTTCCTTGTCCTGAGCCTTGATAAGCAGTGTGATGGCCGCACGGTAAAGCTTGTGTTTGTTTCCCAGGAAATTACGCGCTGTAGCAGCGTCTTCGCGAGCACGCAGGGAATCAACATTCTCCCCCATTGAATTGCGGCTAAGGCTCGCAAAACTTTCTTCAAGCTTGTCCTGAGGCTGAACCACCAGGGTCATGGCCAGAACTGTCCCTTCCGGTAGCAGATCCATAATGGCATTCACATTATCACCACGTTTTACCTCCCCCGTCAGATGACCGGTAGAAGGTGCAGTACGCAGGCGGGCAACCGGAACAGCTTTATGTGCCACATCATCAAACCACCACACACCGCTTTCGGCATCACTTCGCGGGCGGGTAAACCAGAGGCTTTCGCTGAAATCATTCAGAAGAGGCAAATCGCCCGGTGCATGATCGGAGTGTTTTGCGCAACGATACAATGTTTTCTTATCGACCCACGCCGGCGCCGGGTTGAACCAGCGCAACAGCCAACTATGGATTTGCTCGCCGTTCTGCTTTTCGCACCGGATACCGGCACCGCTCAGTGCTGCAGTCAGGCGATCGCAGACCTGTTTCAGCAGCACCTCCGGTGGCATGGGGTCACGATAAGGTGTCTCAACCCAACGGTAAACCACCATGCGCGTTCTGCGAATTTGCCCTCTCCAGGCGGCCCCTGTGACAGCCTCGTCTACAAAAAGCCCCTGTTCCACCGCCACATTTTCTAGGTGGCGCTCCTGTTCAGCCAGCCAGGCTTTCGTGAATGCAGTTCCCTGAGCTCTTGGCCTGACATAGCCTCTGATAGTATCCATATAAGTAGAGAGATCAGAGTCATCCTGGCAGAAAAACTGTACCACCCATTGGTGATCATCCAGTTCAGGGAGACTGTCCTGTAGGGCGTTCTCAGCGATATTGCAGATCTCGTCCAGACGTGTTTCCGGGCGCCCTTCAGTGCCCACAGGGATAATCTCATACACGGCCCCAACGGATACGCCATCGTCAAGCAGAATACATTCATGCTCTGGCAAATACTCACCCCAGGGAACATGATCGATAATGGAAGGTGCCGTGGAATACAGACGCGCTTCATCTGAATGAGTCAGTTGCCCTTCCCGGGTAAGCGGTTCATACCCACTGACGGAAAACGGACCGTTACCGTACTGATGAGCATCCTGAGACGCTCGACGTCGGCTAAATAAAGGGAAAGCCATCAGAGATCCTCCGTTCGCTCACCAGGCAACGCATACTGTACCTGGCTGTAGAAAGGAAAGACGGTGCTGTAGCCTGGAACCGGCGTGTTCCCGCCAGCCAGATGCGGAAAAACATACATGACCATGTCAGGATTTGGCAGACGCGGAAACGTCTGCTGAATTTCATTTTCCTGGGTGCGGCTGTAGCTGTTACTGACCTGCTGACTGATCTCACGTTCGCTGTCTGTAACTGGCCGGCGAAGTGTTGTTCTGCTCTCGTTGGTAGCATGAGTTGACGATGCACCATCGTTCCATAATTCAAGCATGGTGCTGTCGCCAGGCGGCAACATTTCCTCTTTTGACGTACTGCAACCCGAGAGGGCAAGCGATACAACGACCAACATAACGGTGGCCAGATGATTAAAACTGAGCAACATGCACCTCCGCTTCATCCGAATCACTGATGACAGCTGACAGACGAATCACTCGTCCATCAGGCAGCTGCATCTGCATTCCATTTCCCTCGCTCAGAAGCTTCTTTCCGACAGCGAGCAGGGCCTGTTCGGTGACTTCATGCCTGCTACCTTCCCATTTGCCATTATCACACCTGACAAAACCGGCAAAGAGACGGCCACCCAGTGGCGTATAGTCCACCCGATACTCGAGGTTTTTATTGTTCTGCATCTTTATCCCCATCAGTCCATGCCCGTGCTGCTACCAGCGAGGCTGAAATCGTCATATTTCACCTTGCGGCCTTTTTCTTCATAATCAATCGCCAACTGACGAGTGATATGTAAAGCCACTTTCTGTCCAGGCGGTACATAGATCGCGTCAAAAGTCTGACCATATCGCGCTTTAACCCAGTCAACGGTCTCACGCATACCGCCGGATAACGCCTTACCCAACACGGCCTGACCGGCATCCCCCGTCAGCGTAGACGTCACACCACCATAGCCATTGGTCTGGCTGGTATTCTGGTTTTCAGCCACGGCGTCCCCAGCTGCGCTGGCAGCTGCAAGTGCGGCAATGGTTGGCAGATAAGTAGAAGCGTTTGATTTTCGGGTACCTGAAATGCATGGAATGCCATTGTCATCTGATAACCAGCCAATACTGCTGTTATTCCCACCCTGGCTGTTCTGATTACCACCATTACTGCCTTGCCCCTCAGGTGAAGGAAGCGTACGAACGGTGCCATCAGTAAAAACAAAAGTGATGCTTGTTATGGCGCCGCGTACGCAGGAAAGCGTCCAGTCCCCCGTAGCGGTTCCCGAAACGATCGCCCCCTGTACATCAGGCAATTCAATGCCATTTGCCGTCAGGTTGTCTTTTCCGATCATCACTTTGAACGGGTAAGGGTCAGTCACCTTGCCATCAATGGGAATACGTCCCAACAGCGCGGTCATGGCCCGACTACCCACAAGCGTGGAGTTTTCCGGAAGGGTATAAACAGGGGCAGCATTTTTTTCAGATCCGGGAATGTTGTTCTGGACCGTTGTACTTACTGCTGACGTTGCCTGCCTGGCTGCATCACCTGCAGCGCCAAAGGAGGTGGCAAAAGAAAAACCAGTCGCGTTATTACTGTTTTTATCTGAGACAGGTCGACCATTCGCATCCGTGGCAATACCATCTTTCGGCTCAACCCATTGCAACCCGTTGCCATCTGTTTGAGATAGATTTCCCGTGCCTCCGGTCAGTCCATTGTCATAACCCAGTCCCACTGGAATATCGCTGCCTGCAACGTTACCTTTATTTCCTGCCGTTAAGCCGGAGGAGCCATTTTTGAGTTGGTCAAGAAGTTGGTTCACCTGCGAACTCAGATCAGTAACCTGAGAACTCAGTTGTGCACGTTTTTGAGCCTCTTCGGAACGAACTTGCCCCACAGCCTGGCTGATTTGCTGATCAACATTGGTGCTATTTTTTTTCAGCTCCTTATTTTCATCAGCAAGCGTTTTATTATCGCTTTCAAGGCTGTCAAGGCGCCCCTGAACCTTACGGTAACTACCAACCAGGGTACGCAAAGTATCCTGCGCGGTGTCACCTTCCACACCCAGCGCTTTGAGATCTTCTGGTGTAAGGTCCTTCAGGGCGACATTAGAGGTTTTCTGGCCTGCTTCATTTTTATCGTTTTTATCTGTACAGGATTTAACCCCAATCATGATGGCGCCCACCACTACGACGGGAACAGCAATTTTCACAAGCAGGTTTGAAGCAGGCTTTTTCATTTATGTGCTCCTCGGTTACTCCGCTTACTCTCCTTTCCTTCAGATTCGGGTAAACGCTGTTCAGCAATAAAGGCACTTTCGGGACGTCCTGTAGTAACCAGATATAGAACTGTCGTGTCTTCCGGTGTACCGGCACGCCCCAGCCAACGGTGCTGGAAAGTCGCAGTAGTAAACTGACCTTGCAGCGAACGAGGATCGAGGATGACCTTTACTGCTGATCGGTTACGCACCTGCAGCGCAATTACACTGCTGCCCTGCAGACTCCAGGCAGCCATCGGCGTGACGCTGACGGACTCAGAGGGCATAAGTGTGGTGATCCGGGGAGGAAGCTTCAGTGAAACCTGACTTACTCCCGGTACGGGCTCTACCGTTCTCAACGGTCCATACATGTTCTGTGCGGCATAACGAGTCAGGACAACGGGCAGCGGCGCATTGAGTTTTGCGGGCCTCCGGCTTTCTGCATTTGCCTCTGCCGACGACTGACGGCCGGCACTGTCCCCATCACTGCTGACCGTCTGTTTATCGGTCGCCGAAGCGGTAGCCACTTCTCCGTCGTAGACAATTTTGACAGGTTCCCGCGTGGTTTTACCGGGGGCAGCAGAAACATCAAGTAGAAGTATTTCCCCGTTTTCCTTGTTCTGAAGTTCCAGTCTCGTCACCGGAAAGGCTTCTTTCGCATCGAGATAAACTACACCTCCGGAGCTTTGAATACGCAGCTTGTCGTTGAGTGTGGGCGGAAACCCCACTCGCACGTTTTTGTTTACAAAAACGATTCGCTCCTGCCCTACAGTCAGGGGAATCTGCAAAGGTATCCGTTCCCATTTCATAAGCTCAACAGCACGAGCTCCGGCTGAGACCAGTACCAGGGTCAGCAGGATCACTGAGAATTTTTTCAATTGAATGCTCCCGACTTTTGTTCTGGCTCAGGCAAGGAGATCGCCTCAAGTCTTTGTGGCGCGCTGTCATAGCAATCCAGTGCCAGTCCAAACGGATTTCGCTCTGGGTCACCTTCCCAGCGAACCACTTTCATTGGATAACGCGCCAGGGCACGCTTAACGGGTTCGGTATGGAAATATTCGTCAGCTACCAGGTCCAGCCGTACCACCCAATGATCTTCATCAATGATGGTCACGCTGCGGTTACTGTAACCACGACGGGGGATTTCGTATACCACGCGTACACGATCGCGCAGCTCGTCATTATTCTTGCGCATCTCGGCGTCCTTATTGAGAAAATCCTGACAGGACGGCGTCAAATACGGGCTCATTTGGGCAATTTTGGCTGTGTAGTCAGCTTCCCCATTTTTCGGCCAGGAATTCAGTTGCTGAAAAATGTAAAAAGCAAAACTGTAAACCGTAGATGGCGGGACCTCCCACCATTTTCGGGTACTGCCGGAACGCAGGTCAGGTGGGTTGTGAATTGTCAGCTCCGAGGGTGCTCGCATCCATCCCAGACTGGTGACGAACAGTCCCAAAGCCAGCAAAACACAAGCGATACGTAGCGAAATAATATGATTATCGCGGGCGGTTATACCGTTACGAAAACGACTCATACTTTCCCTCCGCGCATCAACGGAACAGGTTTCGTTCGTTTAAGTTCCCACGCCCTGCTATCCAGAATCATGGTTCGGGACATACGTGCACGGCAGCGCAATTCCTCCAGACGTTGCCAGATATAATTTTCTGGCTTACCGCGCTTGTAGCTGGCAATCCAGTTGCCGCCAAAAAAAATGACCAACAGAGGCATCAGCAGCATGCACGTCGGAAAAGCCAGCCATCCGACAAAAGGAACCAGAGCTAACGGTATTGCCAGAGGGATACCGGCAATAACACCGATGACGGCCGCCAGCACAAACTCCCCGGATGTGAACCCTTTCCAGACCACGGGGGGGTTGTTCAGTCTGTCAGGGAGGAAATCAATGACGGCCATATGGGCTCCTTACAGGATATCTGAAGCTTTAGTTGCGAGGTAAATAACCAAAAGGATGAGGATGATGCCGACAACCAGATAGACCAGGAACTGAGTCCATTCCCCCTTACCACGACGGATATCGTGAAATGCGGTAATCACGGCATGCGCTACGGCAAAAAAAGCACCGACACATACGAGAAGCCCTATCGCAAGTGCCCCCATTTTGATGTAGCCCATAACGGTGTTGTAGGTTCCGCCACCGCCTCCAGATGTTGGCTGTTCAACAGCTGGCAAGTCTGCCATAGCCTGACTTGCAGTTAAGAGACCGGTAAGCAACAAATATCCCGCACGGGAATAGGCAGAACGAAAATGCCTGAAGAAAGTGAATTTCATTGAGTCATCCTTTCAGTGGAAAAACAGAAACAGGGTCAGCAGATAAAGCACAATCAGTCGAATTAGCAGCTCATTGAACTGCCTGAACGTCACTGATTTACTGACCAGGCCACGGTAGGCCTGCACCAGTGCCCATGCGCTGAAAAGGAGAACGACGATGGCGAGCGTACCGAGGATCAAGAGGTTCAGTTGCCCGGGCGTGAGGCTGCTTCCGGTGCCCGCACTCCATCCATTTAGCTGAGAGCCATTCATCGCCATGAGGGCTCCTCAGCACGGTACTGCCCGGTGACTAAAGTGGAGGGTGCTGTTGGCTGCGCGCGCGACGGCTCGAGATAAGTGGATATGCCCTGCCTCATCGTTGAGATGTCACGGGTTGCCTGCTGATAGTCGAAATAAAAGCGAGCGTCCTGATTCTGATTGGCTACGACGCGGGCGCGATCAAGGCCAGCCTGAACCTGATCCAGCTGGCGCATCACGAGTGCCAGCTCATCTTTTTCTGACGCCTGGCAGGTCAGCACCGGCAGAACGGGCAATAACATTGCCAGGATGATTGTGGTGTGACGCATTTGCGACTCTCCCTAATAACTTGTCGTCGGGAGATTGACGCAAACAGGACATGCTGGCAGCAGGAAAATATTTATGAAGGTCAGAAAATTAAATGCCACAAAGTGAGCCAGTTAATACAGATGAACCTTCAAAAAAAAAGCCCGCGACATCAAGCGGGCTCCGGGGAATTCCCGAAACAGCTACTTCCTGGGCTATAGGTATTTTTTAAAGGACGCCGTGACGATGGCCAGAACACCGCCAAGTAATAATGCTGATGGCAGCAACAGGAGATTTGGCCAGACAGCAGTCGGCCAGGCCAGATACAACATGCAGGGGCCGTAAAGTGCGGGTTTAATAAAACGTTTGGCGTGATGGTAGACAAAGCTCGATTCATATCCAGCTCCATAACGACGCAAATCTCGACGGACCAGCCCTTCAACTATGCCGGTGATAATCACCAGGCCGAACAGAGGCAGACTCAGGAAAAGGATCATCACCCTGATGAAGAAAATCAGAGTTACCCAGAGCGTAGCTTGCAGGTACTCCCCAAGCCAGCCGATTAGTGAGTCACCGAACCGGTTAATCGTTGGGATAACTCCAGTCCCCTTCTGACCAGTTTCCCTGAATGATTGAAGCCAATGGCTGAATCCGCTATCGACAAACAACCAGTTCCAGGCGGTATGTACCCACCGCGAAATCGTCTCAACCGGCGCTGCCATCAGTAAACTCCGCGTGTACCCTTCCGACAACCAGTGGCTTTCTGCAACCATCACCCGGTAGCTGTGTGAAGCACCTTCGTCAGGCCAGAGTAAGGCAATGCAGGCATATTCGATCAGCAGGCTAACCAGAAGCGACCCCAGCAGAATGCCAATTAAACTGACAGGCAAATCCCAGAGCAACATGCCGAATGGTCCGGATTGTTTCTGTCGGGATGGCGAACTGCGATTGGCAGTATCTCTGTCATGCTGAGACATTTTGCCCCCCCGAATATGCCGCATCACCGCCTGTCCACCAGGATTCTCCAGTTCGGTAATTCTGCTCCATGTTGTCAGCCAGCTGCTTCAGGCTCGCGGGCATGTAAGGATCGTCGTTATCAGCCGGCAACGGCATCCTGATTTTCCACAGGCGCCCTCCTTCAAGCAGGGCAAATGCCTGCCCTTTCGGCAGGTTGATAACGTCTGAAGGGTTGAGCATCGGGACTTTAACCAGACTGACCTGGTCCTGAACGTTACTGTTAAAATCAGTACCCTCTCCCGGCCGGGATACGTCAGTGACACCCGATGTAAGGGTTTTCTGGTAGACGTCAACTTCCGGTAATTGGTCGGTCAGGAGCATGGCAGTGTTTTTTTCACGCACACGGAGCATTATCAATGAGTTGAAGTTCCCCACTACCTGATTCGCTTTAGCACTGCTGCCTATACGGGCCTCGATGTCCGAAAGAGTCTGCGTATATGCAGTCACCTGGAAGCCCGCACCACCCCCTTTGTTGATGAGAGGAATAAACTCATCACCCATTAACTCGTTAAACTCGTCACAGTGAAGATTTATCGCCACTTTCGAACTTTTTCTGCCATCCTCATCACCGAGACCGAATTTATAGATGTGTCCACCTTCGGAAACGAGATCAGCGAACATGCTGTTGCCGACTGCTGCTGCGACAACAGGGTCGGATAGTGCATCGAGGCCGATATAAACCACGCCGCGCGATTTTATAATGTTATGCCAGTCCAGGATCGGTCTCGGATCGTTCAGGTCCGTATAGTCAGGTGCCAGCAATGCGGCCGTTTTACCAGTTGTAAGCTTTTCAAGCAGCGGCAGCAGTGACGCAACAATTTTGTCGAAATACGTTCGATCATATTGCACAGCGCTACGTAGCCCATCCAGCACCGGGTCCCACAGTTTTTTTCCTTCTTCGCTGGCCAGTACCTGCTCAATAGCCCAGATATTCATGCCATTAGGCCTGCCCTGCATGTGACGCGGCAGATCCTTCTCGCTTATACCGCTACCTAACAGCGCTTCGACTGTACTCAGCAACTGTGGTGCCTTTTCACTCAGCATATTCTCAACATAGGTTTCGTACAGTTCACCTATGTTTGTCACGTAACGCAGTATGAGACCGTAATCAGGACGCTGGCCAAGTGCGACCAGCGCGCGGGTAATAATATTGACAAATCGCCAGGCAAATTCCCGAAATGCAGCAGAATTGCCCTCTCCGGAGAGCTGTCCTGCAACACGTGATGCTACTTCCGAGATACGGCTGAACCGTCCAACGGCATTGTAGCGAGCGCTTATATCTGGCCATCCGAGGTGGAACACCCAGAAGTTATCCTGACGACCAGCACGGTGTGCCTCGGCATACATTCGCCTCAACAGATCGGCATCTCCTTTCGGGTCAAACACGATGACAACTTCATGCTCGCCTGCAGCGTTTTTACGGCGAATATCCTGTGTGATAAGTAACTCAGCAAGCCGGGTTTTACCGACTCGTGTGGTGCCGATAACCAGTGTATGCCCTACACGTTCTCCGAGATCATAGGTGACCGTAGTTTCATCCAGTTCCACACCATGGTAAATGGGGCTTCCTCCTACAGGAGGCAACGGGCGAAACGGGTTGAGCGCCGAATCAGTTCGTGTCAGCCTGCACAACCACGGCAAGCTGTACTCCATCTTTTTTTCCAGATCGCGTGCCAGGCGATAAATAACAGAAGGTTGTACGTAGACCTCACACTCCGGACGCCTCGCTTCCAGAAGACGCTGCGTATGGCGGGGAGACCACTGGAAGCCCTTGCCAAGGAACAAGTGCCGCTGGCTGACGGGGATCTGCTCGCTGGTCAGTACATATCGGGGCAAACGGCGAATGTTTTGGCGGTAACGGAGTATTTTCATCCCCTCAGATGTACGCTTCAGCGCCAGTACACCAAACCCCGCGGCGGTCACCCAACTGACCGATGGTGCGAGCGCGACAGCCCAGGGGGCCGTAAGGCAAATAAAGGTTGCGCTACCCGCCGCCGCAGCGGAATACAGTTCAACCGCCGGGCGAAGGAGGGATTCCATCACGTACTTGTCGCTCATATAAAAGCCCTCCCCTGGAACAGAGCAAAAGTTTTATCATTGAGTTTGAGGAATAAATGAGCAGAATCTGTGGCCTTGCGGAATACGGCTAGAAATAAATAAAAGAAAAGAAATAACCCAAACATCAGCAAAGAAATCAATACAGACCGGAATATGAAAATCCGGAAAGAAACCAAAAGCCACACCGAACCAATAAACGGTAATGTTGATGTGGAAAAATTCATCTGTATTACCTCTTTTTTAATGGCCGGAGAACATGTTCAACGGATTCACCAGACAGCAGTAGCAAAAGGGAAGACCCGCTTATGAGCAAAATTTCCGGGTAATCACTGAAATACTTAAAACTGATAAAACCTGTTCGTCCTGTGTGTACAAACAGACCTCTGCATTTTTCTTGTCGGACTAACTCACCAAACTGGCGGACATGTTCAGGACGAACAGCACTGGCAAATCGTTTAGCCTGGACAAGCCACCTTTCCTGACCAATCCAGAACTGACCATCAATACCACCATCACCGCTGTAACTCGGATTACGCCTGACCGGTATTCCTCGCCGCTCTATGGCGGTCAGAATCATCTCCTCGAAAACATAGGGATTAATCTTCCGTAAATATAAAACCTGCTGCCCCGCTTTCAGCTCAGGCAGTTTTAGCAACACCCTGTTAGCCGTCTGTCGATTACGCTGATGTCTGCGGACACGGGCACTTCTTGTATTACACCGCAGCCAAAAAGCTGTGAGTGAAATGAAAGCCAATAATATGAAAACCACTGTGGTCATTGCGCTAATCCATCAGCGGTAATCAGGAGAGGGTAATGCGTCAGATTCAATCGCTTTGCCAAATCACCGCCGCGAACAGGGACCATCTCAGTACCTGGCAAGAGTCCTCTAAGCGTGTTGAGCGCACTTTCAGTCGTAACATTCACTACCATTCCTGTGGCGCCCATCCCTTTCAGTTCAGCACCACGCTGCCGCAGCCAGGCTCGGGAAATATCATCATCGCCAATCACAAAAACAGGGGGCAAACCGGGTAACTGCAGAGGGCGAGACGTCACCTTTCCGGGTGTCATTTCCGGTGTATTAACGGGCAACATATCGGAAATAGACAGCGATGACGGTGGTTCAGGCAAGGAAGAAACATCGGACAAATGCGACTCCTCACCTGAATTAATCGCCTCGAATAATGGTCTGGTTGACTCCCCGCCCAGATCCCCGACCACTGTCAGCGAAGCAAAACAACTAAACGCTGCTGTAAGCAGTGATACACAAAAGATGCCATTGAAATATTTATCGATATTTTTTTTCATTGAGGTTCAACCCAGGTTAATGAGTGACTGGCCAGAGCAACCGGCCCCCCTTCAGGGACCTTAATATCAGGTGCGATCTGACTTAGCTTGCGGCGTACGATAGCCATATATTTTGCTGCCGGCTTACCACCGGCCGGGTGGTGATAACAGCCAGCAGCTTTAATCCAGCTTCCAGGCTGAGCGTCATAGCAGGCACGGAGAATTCGGGCCGCTGCACGAAGATTTGTGTAGGGATCAAAAGCATCACGAAAGGATGGGAAAAGATGCCCGTTCCACCCAAGATTGACCTGGGCTACACCGACATCGATACGCTTGAGAGGGTAGCGCTGCATAAATCCAAGAAGTGCCGCAAAGGCCTCCTCGCGGGTTTCAAAGTGGTATCCTTTCCCTGCTACATTAATAGTCCAGGGCCATGGTTTAGACCCCCATGCGGTTTTACGGGTGCTTTCGGCCATCGCCAGCGAGTAAAGCGATTCTGCCGGAACGCGCTCGGCAGCAGCAATGACCCGATAAGCCTGCGGAACTACCTGAACACTGCTATTTACATTCACGACCGCCAGGCAACCAGTGCTGACAAACCATAAACAGCAAGCCAGTTTCAGAATGCGGCAATTTGCCATCCCTCTTCTCCCTGCTGCAAAATAACTGGCATCTGACCTTGCCCATAGCGCTGCCACAAACCGCGATCATGATTTAGGGTAATTTGCCGATTACGCACTTTTTCGACTGGTATGCCATGGCTTATTGCCCATGATCTGATTTTTTCGTCGCTCACGTCATTTCCGACAAGGTAAATATCTACCGGTCTGTTGTCGGCGATAACAGCAGCAAGCCGGGCATCACAGCGTGAACATGACTCTTTGACAAATAACGCCAGTCTTCCTTGTGTGTCATGAGCGATACCCGCGGCATTCCCCATATTCACGGCCAATGTTTCAGGATAAAGACGAAGCCAGGCAGTGTTTATTTCTCGTTGAAATGCGAGTTCTTTCTCGGTACGGGCGTATTCGTGTTTTACCCACAATTCAGCCAGCCGACGGCGCTCAGATGAATTATCTGTCTCGACGCCCAGGGCAGTAAGAGGATCAAGACCAGGGGACATAATGCCTCTGGCTCCTTTCATCAACGACTGATAGCGACTCCAGTCCTCATCTGAAAGCCCCCATTGTTGACCCTGTTGCTGCGTCTGAACCTGGTTTGCTGATGATGCCTGCAGGGATGTTTGCTGACTCTGATTCGATTGAGTGGTAACTGTTGATGCCGCCACACACAGCGGCAAGGAAAGTACACCTGCCATCAAAATTCTTCTCATCTGATGCTTCATATGTCTGGTCTCTTATTGAACCTGTAAACTATGTTGGGTACCGTTCACGCTGAAAACAGCAGTACCACTGTCCTGGATAGAACGAAGCGTCCACCCCAGCATCCCGTCTCCCGGTGAAAGCAACCGCATATCTGATATTTGGGAATTTCCACGGGGGATGACGACTGCGAACATCTGCCCGCCGCGCCGCTCAATGCCGGTCAGTACAAACGGTGCTTCAACAGCTGCGCGCCTGACTGACCGCTCAGGCTTTTTTACGATCTGGCCTGTCCCGGATTTTGAAGATGTTTTGCTCTTAGTGACTGGTTGCTGGTTCTGCTTCGATTCTTTCTGAGAAGTGTTGCTTTCAGCTTTGCTCAGCCCGGCAACTCGCGATTCAACCTGTGACAACCGTGAGTTAATGTCATCAATACGTTCAGAGTGTTCGTCTATCGCGGTACGCCGCGCCAGGGCTTCTGAGGAAAGTTTGTTAATGCTTCCTGTTAATTTTGAATGTTCCCCCTGAAAATCAGCTAACTGGTTTTGTACTGATTCAAGCCCTGATGAGACAGACTCGAGCTGCTTCTCGTGTTTCCGGCTTTGAGCTTCGAGCGAAGTAACCGAACCAGACAACTGGCTCATCTGACCGCTGCGAAAAGCGGCATCCAGGGAGTTCACCCGAATACTCAGATCAGAGATTTGCTGTGCCATGATCACAATCGTGGCCACAGAACCAACAAGAGAAACAATGAGGAATCCCAGACCTCCAATCCGGACTATTTTTTTCAGGTTAATGGGAACCAACCGGCGAGCCTCTGGCTCAGCAGGCACAACTTTCGAAGAAGTAACCTCTGGATTTTCAGGTATAACTTCTTCCGGGACGACTTGACTGACTGACATTTCAAAATCCTTATAGCTGCGCAGAACAGCCATAAGGTGCAAAAAACGTCATTCTATGGCGATGATTAACTCATCTGCCATTTCTGAAGTTTTTTTCGGCGGGGAAACCAGGTCGGAGGGGATCATCTGGAAAGGCCACTATCATAATAGCGCTGTCTAAAAACGTCCTTGTTTTAGATGTGTTTGAATCCAGGGGTTCGCAAAATTTCAGAGCGGATTAATGAGCACACGAGTTGGGTCATTAGCTTTGATATTGCCTGGTGGAGGGAGTCGTTCTCCAGAACGAGCAGCAAGAGCCTGAATTCTGAGAAGCTCAAAAGAGGCTTTCTGGATAACGTCTTCCTTTGTTTGCGCTTCAAGTGAAGGATGTTCAAGATCAGAGAAGCGTAAAACAATACCGTTATTGCTGCTCTCAAGTTCAGCAGGATACGGAACAAAGATCGCCGCCAGTTTCTGCGTCTGTCGTTTACGTATATCAAGTTTACTAACCAGCTGCGTCGCACGAAGGTGGGTATAGCGTTTTAGCATCGTCAGGCTCTTGTGTCCTGATATCGCTGCAATTTCCATGACATTCAGTGTTCCGAGCTCAAAAAGACGGCTTATAGCTTCGTGTCGTAGATCATGAAAATGCAAATCGACAATGCCTAAAGCCTGTATAACTTCTCGCCAGGCGCTTTTAAACCCATTGGATGTATAACTGAAAACAGGTCCGGATAGAGGGCCGGAATACTCTCTTAATACCTTTCTTGCTTTAAACGACAACGGAACATCCCGTACGCTCCCATTTTTAGTGAGAGGTAAATGAGCGATGCCAATGTGCAGGTCGATATTCTCCCAGCGAAGTGAGAGGATCTCCCCCTGACGCATAGCCGTTTCAAGGGCCAAATGAAAAATGGCTGCCAACTCGATATTTCGTTTTGCCAGCGCCCTGCCAATCTTTCGCTCCTCCTGAGATGTCAATCTTCGGGTTCGCCCTTTGGAGGCCGGTGGTTTTCGTACATGCTCAACAGGGTTATGAGTACATGTTCCCCATTCAATTCGAGCAAGGTTATAAAGGGCAGATAGCAACGCAAGTTCAAGTCGGACACTTGCAGGGCTATTAGTTCGCCCCGTTTTACTACTTACTTCAGAGAGTCGCTGATCACGGTATTCTGCAATATCAACCGAAGTAATCTCATGCATGTATCGCCTGGCAAGAGCTGAACGCTTTATAACATTTATCCGATAAAACTCCTGCAGATGGCCCCGCTTTTGCACAGATGCACAACCGTAATATTTATCAAGAGCTACACCCAGCTCCATTTTCTTAATTCGCTGTCTGAGTTGCATCGCATATTCCTAAAAAGATTAGAAATATATCACATACCACTGTCAATCCGGTGTGTGGCAAGGAAATGAAATTTCTACTGTTTACCCAGGATATATTGACTATGGATCACATGTAGAAATGTTCGGAACCATATACGGTATTGGCGACGATAGCTGTGTCAACAGCGGATTTCCGGTACTGGTAAGCCAGGTTCTATCGCTTACAGGAAGTGTATCTGATCTTAGTTCTCTGGCTAATGCTGGAGTAACCTCTGCTTACTTTACAGTCATAAATGGAAGCCAATTTCGCGTTTGCGTAAAAAACAAAGATTCAAGCCGCAGCAACAACATTGCGTGGCGTGCATTAGCAATTAAATAAACCTGTCAATCCGGTGCGTGGACTGGAGCTGGAAAAATCAATAATTCTTCCTGTAAATGGGTTTCCGCTCCAAATGCCAATGATAACATTGGCGGTTATAAAACGGCTTCATGCCCTGCGGGATGGATAGTTCAATCTGTCCGTTGGTTTCAGATTCCATCCTATGTTGATGATGAGCATGTCGATGCGTTTTGCTGCCCATTTAGCTAACTGTCAATCCGGTGTGTGGAAATCATTCCAAAACAAGTTCTCGATACAGGCTTTCGATGTGGGGAAAAATGTCACTAACAGTGATATTGGAATCCATGCTTATTGCTCATGGACGAACTTAAATGGTTCACCTTTTGGTGGATTTCAGAAGGTATATGCAGATAGTTCAAATCGCTGGTTTGTTACCAATACGCGATGGGGTGATTACGAATCAGGAGGGACAATCACTGTCACTTGCTTAAATCTACCTGGTGCCGGAATTTGACTGTCAATCCGGTGTGTGGAGATCGGGCCAAGTCAAGTTCACCACACAGGCCTATAACATCGGACAAAATGTTATTGATCAGTATATCGGAATACATGCGTACTGCTCCTGGACATATCTTTTCAGCGCCCCGTTGGGAGGAACTCAAAAGGTCTATAGCGACGGGAACAATGGCTGGAGAGTCACCAATACCCCTTATAATGGATACCAAACTGGCTCTTCGGTTTCGGTTACTTGTCTTAACCTTCCGGGGGCGGGAATTTGACTGTCAATCCGGTGTGTGGCAAGGCAATGCTGAAATCGGTGATTTGTTCTTCTCTCCTGATATCAGCTCCGGTCAATCACGTAATATTGGGCAACATAAATATTGTGCATTGTCTCAGGCGCGATTCGATTACAACAATTACCGAGCGTGCGTTTTGGTTAGAAACGCAAATGGCACATGGACGTTGTCGGCTCCAAAGGTTGGTAATGGGCAAGCAAATTGCGTTGCCGTGTGTTTCTGACAACTGACTGTCAATCCGGTGTGTGGGCAGCCGCATCAAAAATCAAAATGCAAACCGTTTTTGGCGAAACCACCTGTGCCAATAAAGCGGTTGCGTCTGCTTATTGTCCGTCCGGTACAGTGGCTATAGGTGGTTCTTACACTTTAAAAAGTTGGTCTGATGGTTCCAATCATAACTCACCCGATTCCATGGCTCTTGATCCTGTAAATGACCGGTTCTACATCGTCTTACCGAACAATTCAAAAGGTGCAGCGTGCTTCCAGGCTATAGCAAACTGCGCCACTAATTAGACGCCAAATCCTGTGTGTAGTGAACTCAAGGGCTTTGATGTGCCTGACTACACGCCGGATGGAATATCAGTCTACTGCGCATTTCTTCAGTACGATTCTGACGGTATAGCTCCCATAGATTATGAGTATATAGCAAGGCTAAAACTCCCTGGAGAGCATCCATAAGAGGGTAACGGGCTAGACATAACAGTGAAGGAAGAGCCTGCCGGTACGATAAAATTAATCGTACCCGACTTACTCCAGCTTGAATTAGCTGTACCCGCGGCGGTGATAACGCGCCCATCAACACTACCTGACAAAGCCCATGTGTTTCTGCAATTGTCACCATCCTCGACGTGCCGGTTCACTGTGGATACTCCCCCAGATGCATATACTGTCATGGGCTTACCGGTGGTATTGATAGCTGTGTAAGCTGACACAAATGAGCCAAGTGAAGAATAATTCCCGCTGTAGTTTCCGCCAGATACCCACACACCGGATTGACAGTTCAGTAGTCGAGTATGATTTTCATACAACTGCAATATCCGTTTGGTGTTTGACCTGGATTAATAACAGGGCAATTGTCATCGGTGCGAGGGGTATAACCTACGTAATCATCTGAACGTCCTTTATCGAAGGAAGTCCTTCTACAGTAATATCCTGACCGTCCTTTTCCTGGGCTAATCCACACACCGGATTGACAGGAAAGTATGGCTCCAGTGGCGTCGCGGCTTACAAGGCCGTTTGGTGAACAAACTGCGCCAGCAGTATTGACTCCGTCGAGCTGCAAAACTTCTCCTGTAGAAAGTCTTCCATCAGCCCGCACACTTCCACCACGAACCTGACCGCTTGTATAAATATTCTTATTATTTATGACTCTAACCCAGTCATTATCTGACATATAAAAACCGCCGCCATACGTTTCATTTAGCCATCCCTTACTCCCTCGAGTTATGAACCAGCCATTATTTGAACGTATGTCGTTGTTAGCCGTTATTGTATTTCCTGCGGTGACGTTTGAACCGGCAGTAACATTCTGTCCTGTAACAGTTCCATTCGCAGTTATATTTCCAGTGGCCGCCACATCGCCACTGAAATTACCCGTTACGGCATTAATCGTGCCTGCGTTATTAAGATTGTTACCTCCCATATCAATACTGGTATGCATCGTGTTGAGGTCTGGCTTGCCGGTTACCGAAAAACGATAAAGGCGATCATTTTCACCGCGAGCAGCGCCCAGTTCATCTGTGGTCAGTAAAGCCGCAATATGTCCCTGAGTTGTACTTATCCCAAACTGTGAAAGAGGAATAGTCCAGCTGCCCATAGCGCCGGTAGCAGTTCCTGATGTCCATATATAGCCGCCCATACCAGAGGTGATATCCATTGATATCTGGCGCAGTGCGAGAAAAGGCAGTGCCGCGCCGTTTTGAGTGTAAACCAGTGCCTGCAGCTGATCTGTATTAGTGGCATTACGAACAACAGCAGCCAGGTAAGCCTGTCCGTCTACTGTCGTCTCGCTGAACCCCTGCTCCAGAAATCCGGTGTTTTTCAGCATAGCGGGTGTAACCGTAACCGGGGTCGTGGTGGTGGCACTTGAAAGCAAAGTATCGTAATAACGGCCAGTGTAGCTCTTCACAGCTTGTGTGAAGCGAGATACCTGTGACGCGGTATTCAGCCAGGTCCGTTTTTGCATCCAGTCACTGATAAGGGTAAAGCCCCAGACGCTGACCACCAGGAGAATAATCAATGAAGCACCAGTGCTGAGGATAGCCCAGCCCCGGTCAGTCGTTTTATATGTGAACACAGGCATCACCATGTAATAAGCGGTTGATACAATTTAAACAGGGTCACAGAAATCGCGCCGGCGCACAGCCAGGGTCCCATCGGCCCTCCTTCAGTTATGCGACGAACAGATATCTGCCAGAGCACAAAGAGCACCACGCCGATCAGCAGAGCATAAAGCCCCTCTCGCCCTCCCAACCAGGCCGCAATAGCACCGGCCAACCAGACATCGCCAAGCCCCAGACACTCACGGGCATGAATCCTAAAGGTGACATAACGCCAGACGCCAAAAATCACCAGCGCAGTGGTAGCTGTGAGGAAGTGCCCTATAAAGCCGGGAGCGATAAGAGCGGAAACAAGACCGGCAATAAGACACCTTATCGTCAATTCTCGGGGCAGAAATCCTGTGAACGCATCGGTAAGCGTCAACCTGAAAAGAAAGAGGCAGAACAACAGAGACATCAGTCGCTCCAGTAGCGGCACAGGGGACAGCATCATGCCAGTTGCCGCTGTAGCGTAAAGCCAGATGAAGCCGGTGGATGCAGGGGCGAAAAAAACAGCAAACCATTCCTGATCATCATCCAATATCATCAGGCTGAGACGAACCAGGCTCCTCATAAAACTGAATAAGCTGAGGCATAGAGGAAAAATGATAATGACAGTTGGCCAGGGCATACTCAGCGTCAGCAGTGTCACAGTTTTATTCCCCGTTCATTAAGTAAAAGCCGACGATAAATGGCATAAATCCGGTTGGCATAGGACTCGCGAGTTTCATGCCGGTCCTTACGAAAACCTGCGTTATAAGAGCCAAGACAGTTCCAGCTTATGCCGCATACCTGAAAATGCTTCGCCAGTATCCAGGTACCTATCTGAACGTTGAGGCACGGACGGTTCAGGAGGTCCTGTGAGCTGCGAATGTAACCCTGCGCTATCAGCGAAGCGATATGCGATGAATTGACCTGCATCAGTCCATAATCGGTACTGAGTGCCTGCCCGGTCTTTTTGTCACGATTAATATTTGTGACATCCGGTCGCAGGCTGCTTTCACCTATGGCTATTGCCTTAACCAGTAGCGGGTCAATGTGGTATTTAGCGCCCGCCGATTCAAAGCAGAATGCATCCACCCGTGGGCAAACCAAAATCAGCAGCAGAAAAGCGGACAGGCGCAGCATGTCATCAGCCGTTATGGGTGAAGACCAGTGTATTGTTACCTGTCATTCCGCTGTCTGATGAGCAGGTTTTGCCTGCCTCTTCTGCACTGACCAGACCGTCACTGTAATCAGTACTGTTAATGGTGATAGCACTGAATGCTCCACCGGAACCGAGCTGTGTAGTGATAGAGATGCAGTCTGCCTGCGGAACTTTCTGCGTTGTAACTGAAAATCCATTGTTAAATCCATTCGATGCCACAGGAGCCAGAACGACCTGACCACCATAACCGTTCCACATCGTAGCGGTACCGGAACTGGCTGTTCCCTGGATAGTCCAGCCAGCCTTTGGTGCGCCCCCCTGCTGGATAAGCGTTCCCGTCATAGTTGTACCGCTCGTAAAGTTATATCCCCCCTGCGCCTGCTTAAGCGACTGCGCGTTTGTCACGACGGTCTGGAGATTTGAAACCTCAACGGCAACGGACTTTTTCCCCCAAAGACTCCAGACCAGAGCACCAACCAGAGCCAGTACGATAATCGTCCCGATCGCAATGGTACCGTGTTCAAGAATGCCCCAGCCCCGGTCAGGCTGATGTTGGCGATGTGGTAATGTCTGAGCTGACATGGCGGTTCCTTAATGTAAGTTGAAAGTGTTCATGTCCTGAATCTGCATCACCATCATCAGGATGAGTAAGAAGAAACTCATAATCAGAACGAGAGAAAAGAGTTTGGTGGCATTCGCCCGACGCGCGACGCGCGCGAGCGCCTGCTCCAGCCAGCGGTCCGCATAATTGGTGATGAGCGAAGCAGCACCATCCCCCTTATCCAGAAGAGAGAGATAGTTCACAGCCTCACGGCTCGGAAAATCATATCCGCTGTTACGCAGAGCTCTGCCAAGTGAATCGCCTTCACTCATGCACTCCATCGCGGCCTCGATGCGTTCCTGCAGCCAGGGCGGTGCAAAACCGTTAAGGATCTGCAAAGCTTTGAGTTCCTGGACACCCGAACCAAGAAGCGCGCCAATATTCATAAGAAATACAGCTCCCTGCAGGTCTTTATAAACAGACCATGGTAGTAACCAGTCAGCACAGCGCCTGAGACGGCCGCGCCAGCGGGGCAGCGACCAGAAAGACAGCAGCACAAGCCCTGCGGCTGTAGCGGCAGAAGCAACACCCCACTCGGAACTCCACTTCGCTACTCCATTCATAAACCCGAGTGCACCGGTCCAGCGAGCTGGATCGGACATTTTGCTCATGGTGGGAACAAGTGCGAGATTGTTGGCCAGTAGTAGCCCCGTACTCAGGATGGCAAGCGCGGCAGGAAATACTGAGGCAAAAATTACCTGCCCAAGAATTCGCCGACGGGCAACAATCAACTTATCAGCCTGCATCAGCGCGGCAGGAATATTACCGGTTTCCATCCCGGCGCTGATAAGCGCGGCCTCTTCGTAAGGTGCCCAGGCAGCCAGAACATCCTGCAGCGCGCGGCCAGGACGGTTGTCGTTCACACCCTCGATGCAGTCCTGAACAAGTTCATAATAAGGATGCCAGCGCCTGCCAAAATCAGTATGTACATCGCCGATCATGGTCAGCGCGTCTTTCAGGGCCTTACGGTTTTCAAGAAGAAAGCGCAGCGTTTCGTAAAATGGCTGGCGGTATTTCCCAGTAAAAGTGGCTCTGACAAGCCGGTAGCGAATCCTTTCAGGGAACGACATTTCCCGGGATGGATAAAAATGGCTGTCACTTTCCATCAGGCACCTCACAATCCATGATGTCATCCTCATCCAGCGGACAGATGAGATCGCCTTCCAGCGGATCAACAAGACCCTCTGCCAGATAACGCAACAGATGCATGCGGCGAGTAATCCCACCCTGGTTTACCCAGTACTTTCTGGCAACTGAAGGCCCATGTGAAAGCCAAAGTTGCATCAGGCGAGCATCTGTCCGGACAACTTCGGCAATAGCTGTTCGCCCTGTAACGCCACGACTGATAATGCGTCCGGTCAGTGGTACCGTTTTCCGGCAGTGTTCACATCCCTCATAGTTGCGGAAGAAGAGATTTTTCGGTTCGCACAAGCCCGCGACAGAACAATATTTTTCGAGACGCGCGCGGGTTTCTTCATCAAGCTCAGGGACTTTGACTTCCCACGGTACCCGGCAGTGTTCACACAACAGCGGCACCAGACGCTGGCCAATCAGGCCAGTGATGAGTGCAGCATCCGCCAGAAGGTGGCGATCAATACCGAAATGCTCCATACGACGCAGGGAGCCGATAGGGCTCTGGGTGTGCAGGGTCGACAGCACCAGGTGGCCGGTTTCACTGGCGAAAATGGCGGCGAGAAGGGAATACAGGTCACGGATCTCACCGTTCAGGATGGCATCCGGATCGAGACGAAGTGCAGAGGCGTTTCCGTTACTCCAGGCGCGGCTGATGGCCTCCGGTGAATTGTCTTCCGGCATAACGGGGGTCTGAATACCACCCGGAATACGCCCCTCGGGCGGGTTTTCCAGCGTGAGCAGGCGCTTTTTACCGCCGGTCAGTTTCAGCCAGATATCACTGAACACGCGCAACGTGGCGCTCTTCCCTGAACCAGTAGGCCCGGTCAGCAGCGTCATGCCTTCCGGCATACGCAGGATCTGCAGGATGAGCTTAATCTGCTCAGGCAAAAAACCCAGTTGCGGCAGCGTCGGTATATTGTCCCCGTCATCCGGGATCAGACGCATGACCACTATCAGCCCATCCGGAGTAGGACGGTGTTCGTAGCGGGCGCCATAGAGGCCGGCGCGGCGGGCGAACTTTGCATCGATGCGCCCTGACTGCTCACGACCGGCAAAGAATGACTGCTCGCGCACGTCGCACATGGAAAGATAAGATGTGGAGGCCAGCGTCATACCCTCCACATCTTTCACTTCATCCACCACCTCCAGCTCGCCGTGAATACGCAACTGAACGATGCAAATCTTGCGATCACCGCTTATTTCCATATGAATATCAGAGGCATTAAAGTCGTTACCCAGCCTCATATAGCTGATGACCTTATCCTGCGACACACTGACGTCACGGTTACTTAGATCCGCCTCGCTCACACCCTGGTTAAGCCCACGGCCCTGACGTTCTGCCACTTCACGCCGCCGGTTCAGTTCGCTGAGTGTAACAAACTCAGTTTTTGCATCAGCCCATGTCCGGGTGACATCCATAACCCAGCGCTGTATGCCAGGGTCTTTTCGCCGGTTGCCGTCGATGAGTAGCGTAACCCCTCCAGACGGATGCTGCTCGGCAAAGACAAAATCCATGATTTCTTTATCAGAAGACATCATCACCTCAAAATGAAAGTTCAGAATTGTCGCTGAGGCGTACGATCGTGGAGGTAACCTCCGTGACCCGCTTTGAGGTTCCGGGAAGCTGATCGCCTTTTGCTACTTCTGTGACTCCGCCATCCGGCAGAACAATGCGTGCACGCAACTGCGAGCCACGGCCGTAAATCTCCTGAAGGCGCACACCACCGGTCCGCTTTTCACCGACTGCACTGGCAGTCTGTTGTGAAGGAGCTGGCTGCGCCATAAGCGGCATGGCAGGCTGGGCGGCAGTAGACAGATAATTCCTGTCAGTACTCTGTCCGGACTGGCTTTCACGCAGCTGCTGCTCCAGACGCGCCGTCTGCACTTTCTGCTCCAGAATGAGGTTGCGCGCCTGAGCTGCTTCAAGTTCGCCAAGCGTAACGTTCGGCGGAAGCGCATCACTGGTTACGGTTGCCACTGCCTGCCCGCAGAACAGAGCGGACAGCAGCAGGCCCGTTCCCGCGGGATTAATTCTGCGCATAAATGCTCCCCTTCATGGTGTAGTCGAACTGCCCCTGCGGGCTCATGGTGATTGACACGCTGTTCAGGCGGAGCCCGGTCGCATCAAAATCCTGCAGCAGACGTTCAGGCTGCAAACGCGAGCTGACAGTAAAAGTGAATTCGCGCCAGTCCTGTACGGGCATGGTTTTCTCTTGTCCTGGCGCGACCGCTGGCGGTTTCACTTCACTGAACTTGACTTCCAGGTTGCGGCGCTGCAGGTGCGAAATGAAACGTATCAGTTGGGCATCCGCGCCAGGCAAGGCCTCGTCGGTATACTCACTTACGCTGTATTTCCGGAAGGGAATGAATACGTCGCCGTTTTTACCTCCTTCCTGAAGGTTGAAAACAGCAGAATGCCCAAGAAGCACCCTTGCGCGGTGGGAGAAATCCTCCACCGTCGCACCAGGTGTGGCGAGGTAACGCAAGCGCAGGCCTTCAGGGACACATTCACCGTCCGTAAAGCGCCAGCCAGCCACCGAGGCGAAAAGTGGTTCGCGTGTCAGCCAGCAATTACCAAGTAAAAGCGAAACTGGTGGCTGAGAGGCCCACGGATGCGGCGCTCGGGCTGGCGCAGCTGGCTTATCAGCAGACATCGCCATTCGGGCGCGAAACTCTGCCATTGCAGCAGCCTGTTCCGCTTTTTGCTGAACGTCGTCGTACCAGTAAATTCCTGCTGCTGCCACGAGTGTAATAAGCGCAGCAGGCATAATGAGAGACATCGTCGTCAGGCGCTTACCCAGGCGGCAACGCTTCAGTTGCGAACGGTTCAGCCTGTCAGTGAGCGAGGTTGCATCACAATTATCATCTGCGGTTGCAGCACAGCGCAGACCCGGTGTATCAGCATCGTTAAAACGCAGGAAGTTTTCTGCTGCTGATTCTATCTTCGCGCGTGAACCGGTCACATCACCCATGACAGAAAGTTGCCCACCGCTGGCTGCAAAGAAAACCCAGAGATCTTCGTTGTGGCTGAGACGGTATATCCCCCATGTATTTCCCCCTTCAGACAGCAGGAATGCTACTGCAAGAGAGTAAGGGCTCCGTCGCACACGCCCGGGGGAAACGACCCCCATCATTGATGCGTTACGCCTGCCGGCAACTACTACATGCGTGTCAGGTGAGGCTTTTCCCCGGAATCGCGTTAACAGTGCGCTCCGCTGCTGCTCCCAATGAAGTCCTGCCATCCAGTCGCGACGGTGGTGGGTGACTCGAATGCCGCTACGGAGTGAAGATTTTTTCTTTGATGACATGGATTACCTCAGCAGAACAGGGGTGATCATAATCACGAGCGTGTTACGACCGCGCGTACCGTTCTGGCCACCGCCCAGGATAAAGTTGTCGGGTGTGAATGTTCCCTGCTTGTTTGCAGAAAGGTTCTGTTGCTCAGATCCGGTTAATACCAGTGTCTGGCCTGAGCGCAGGTTAACTTTACGTGCCAGCCCCTGTGTCGAGGTATTCGGTATATCGTTACGGGTATTCCCGTCCCTACTGATAAATTTCTCTATCTGCGGTGGACTGGTATAGCTAAAAGCGAACTGCAGTTGCACGTCACCGTTTTCCTGGATGAACGGCAGCATGGTCATGAACAAACCGGTGGTGATTGTGGTTACGGTCTGTGAGGAAGTAACCCCGACGTTAGCTGTTGCAGTTGAACTGGAACTTGTCAGAACGCCCTGTTGGTTTGAGAGCTGATAAGCTACCGGCGTCAGATTTGCTGTTGGGTCGGTCTGGTTCAGCGCCATGCTGACGTTGCCCTGCTCGGAAAGCGCTTTAATCAGCAGGCTGGAGCCGGAAAATTTGGCGGCATTGCCTGTTGCCGTGTCGAGAATCGAAATGCCGGCACTGCCTGCTGAAGTCGAAGCATTGGCCATTGAACCGGTCAGAGTGGCGCCAAAATTGTGCAGGGATTTGTATACGAGCCCCCAGTCAAGACCCAGTTGCTCATTACGCGTCTGGTTGACGCTGACAATCTGTATGTTGAGCTGGACCTGCCTGCTTAGAACCTTATTCTGATACTCAATGTAACGACCAATACGATCCAGAACGTCCGGTGTGTCAGTAACACTCAACGTGCCAGTAGCTGCTGAAAGCCAGAAACGACCAGATTTTGGCGTCAGCATCTGCTCGATGGTTTTACGAATGTCGTCGTACAGGTCGCTGTTCATGCCATAATCGGTCTTCTGATTAGAGCTAATGTCTCCGCTCGTCCCCCCCGATGTGCCGCCACCGCTGCCCAGCTGATTGCCAGAGCCGGAGTTAATTGATGCGCTACTGTTTACTTTCGTATTCAGGATAACGAGCTGAAAAGTGCGGGTATCCTGTCGATAAAAATAAACTCCGTTTCCGTCACTGCGCCATGACAGCCCGTACCCGCTGGCTTCGACATCGAGCAGATCACGAACATCTCCCTGGAATTTAAGGCCACGCATGAGCGCCGGTGATGGCTGAACGGAGACGGGCTGAGCTGACGTAGCCCCCATCTGTGCCAGGGGAACCCGACCATTGTCATCCGGCGCCGGCAGTTGACCACTCATCTGAGAAGTTACCACGCTGCCGGTACTCACGTTGCTCAGCGCAGCAAATGCATCTGGTGTGATGGAGACTCGTATACCACATAGCGCAGTGATGCGCTGTCCCAGCTCAGGCAGTGAAATGCCGTCAGGACGATTAATCGTTATCTGACAGGGAGGCAGATTCTTTTCGTCCGGAGTGGAGACCACCGGCGTGACTGGCTGCAGGTTTACCCAGGGCTTATCCATCCAGACAACAGTTGGTTGTGATATGGACTGACGACTCTGCAACACTCGCTGAGCCGTATCGGCCTGCCCAACGGCTTCCTTGTCTATTTTGCTGATTTCATTCAGCGAACATGATGACAGCACAAACGCAGCGGTAAGTACTGTCAGGCAGAAAGGTATACGCGGCATCCGCAGCTCCCTGATTCTGTTAGTTAAGATAAACAATGCTGCCTTCCGTCACACCGGACGGCAGAGACAGGTTCATATCAGTGCCATCCGCCATCCGCAGATGACCGCCGCTTACGGTCAGGGCAAGCGCAGAAGTCACTGAGCGGGCGCGCAACGCGGCATAAACACCGTCTGTTTCAGGTACCCAGATCCACAGGCGACCGTTCTGAATAATGCTTTTGATGCGACTGTCTGGTAACGGCAGCATTCCAGTCAGTGCGGTTGATACGGGGCCATCTGTTATGGACCGCCCGTGACGCCAATTATTTACGACATCAGCAGTCCGAAGCATGTCTGCTGCAAGCTGTTCAGGCTGAGTCTGCTGCAGCGCAAGCCGTACATGCTCTGATGAGTGGTGCTGTGCATCACCGGCTATCAAGATGATGACAAGACAAAGCGCGAAAACTGGCAGCGCATATCCCATATCATTTCCCGTCCTGAATCGGCTTATCGTCCACGAATACCAGGCACTGAAGACGATTTGGTGCTGCATAGAGGGGTTTTTCTGCAGGGCGATATAACCTAAACAGCTGCACGATAATCGACTCGAAATTACCGCGCAGCGTAAATGGTACATCGATGCGGTAGTTCACAGGCGTTGGCCAGATAACTACCCAGGTAGGACTACTGCCACTCTCACAGCGAACCGATGTAGCCCATTGGATCAGAGTCTCTTTTAACGTAGTGCCTGCCTGCGCGGTCCAGGCCTGTCCGTCTGGTAACGAGGAAAGCAATGCTCCCGGAGTGAAAACAGTTTTTCCGCTGACCGGAGCAGTAGGAGAGATGACAGTGGACGGTGGATTACTGTTCTGAACCGTTCCACCTGGTTTCACTGCACCAGATGGAGTTAAAGGCACACCAAGTGCAGCTTTATTCAGAGGTGTTGACGCAACTGACAATGCTGACGGCGCAGGCGCAGGAGCCAACTCTGTTGATGGTTTTACCTTGCCAGATGTTAACTTAGCTGCGGGACCTGCCTGTGTTTTCTGCACCGGAACCGTAGATTTTTCCCCAGGCTCGCTGGCAGAGAACGGGTTACGAGGTGTTTTTGCTGTCGTTGCAACAGATAAAGGGGAAACAGCTTGAGAGGTAACTTTTGGTGTCCCTGGTGACAAAATGGAACTTTCTGGCCGAGCCGGAGGCAACGGATAGCTATTATTTCCAGTACCAGAAAGTCCCTTAGAACTGTTAAGTAGTGTGCCTGTAGAAGCAGATTTCCCTGTTCCATGACTTGCTACACTCGCCTGCAAGGGACCTGTTGTTGAGAGGGCAAGATGTCGATATTCATCACGCAGAACAAAACAAATTTCTCGATTCAGGTCATCTACGCGCATACGCCAGGCAGGCCCGGCGAGGATTTGTAAAGCATCTCCAAGCTTCACAGGTCCTATTGAACGCTGCACAGCCGGTAATGGTTTAACGAACAATTCAGAGAATACACCCGGTTCGCCTGAACACAGTGAATAACCTGATTCAAGCATCACGTATCGCATACCTTCCCCAATGGTATTCACCATCTGCAAAGGCATCCTGATATCGATAATCTGATTCAGTGGGTCACGCTGAGCATCTACAGGTCGCGTACTCGCAAGTATGTAACGATCGTATCGAACAACTTCAGGGGAACGGTTTTGATAAAGATCCTGAACACGGGGAGAGCCCTGAAGCCTGCTCATGGGTTCAGAGCGAGAACTAAAGTCTGTGCAGCCAGCGGCAAGCAGACAAAGCGTGATGGCCCCAAGCCGATAACGTGTCTGCAGGTTTATTTTTACCATCAGGAATCCCCAGGAGTTGTCCGAAACAAGTCGGATATTCTGGCGGGGATGCCTTTTCGGACAATGCAAAACTATTACTGCGAACTGAAGAAAATTTCCTCGGTGGGGCAACCGCGAAAGACCAGGATATCCAGTTTCAAGGGTTATCACCGTATTCGGGCGCAGGGAAAGGAGCTACACGAGACCGATTTATCCAGCCAGTTGGCAATACCTTAAAAAGAAAAGCGCCGGAAAATCCGGCGCCTTAGTCTGCGACTTTATGATTATCAGGCTACGCGATGTGGAACATGGGTCACGTCACCACGGCCAGCGAGCAAGCCATCGACTGAGATATCCTCATCGAGATTATCCCAGTGAATACCACGTTTACTCAGTTCATAGTCATTACGTTCTTTGTCTGTGGCATTCAGCAGACGAGGAAACCAGGCGATTGGTACGCCCATCACCCTGCCATCGTTTAATTCGACCCACATGGTGGTCTCATCAAATCGTACATTTTTAGCTGAAATAGTCATTCCAGGCCTCCACAAACATCGTCTGGTTATGTTGAACCATCTTAGTCAACTCTTTAAGAGTCCGGGCATCGAAGCCATCGTTCCTGCTCAGTTTAACTTCATTTTCAAGCCAGAATTTCGCTTCACCATCAGCGTTACGGACATGAATATGAGCGGGTTCTAGAGGATTTCCCTCGTTCGAGTAAAAGAAAAATTTGAATCCGTTAATTCTCAGTATAACTGGCATTAAAAAAGTACCCCGCTCCTGCCATGATTATCTTGAATAAAAAAGCGCCAGTCAAACTGGCGCCTCTGTAAAATCCAATCAGGAAATGGCGTAGATCGCTTTTCGGCAGATCCCATAACCATGCCCCAGAAACGGTATGTCATCATCAAAATCCATCGGAGGTTCATTAGCAGGATTGTGTGGCGCAGCTGACTGCTGAGGCTGAGGCTGCTGAGGCTGCCCCCAACCTCCTTGCGCCGACCCAGGCTGCTGAGCATTACCGGTACCTGCTGGAGCATTACGACTACCCAGCATCTGCATCGTACCGTTCACACCAACCACAACTTCTGTTGTCCAGCGTTCAACCCCGCCGTTATCAGTCCATTTGCGGGTCCGCAGATGGCCTTCAATGTATACCTGTGAACCTTTTTTCAGATATTCACCGGCTATTTCGGCGAGTTTGCCAAACAACACAACGCGATGCCACTCAGTGTTTTCCTTCATTTCACCGCTTTGTTTATCACGCCATGACTCCGACGTTGCAATACTGAACCCTGTAACAGCTGTGCTATTGGGCATATAACGTACTTCGGGGTCCTGACCGAGATGGCCAACGAGAATAACTTTGTTAATTCCGCGACTTGCCATGATGTAATCTCCTGTACCTAATCATATTCACGCTGCGTCCATTCCCCTTTTTCAAGAGCAATATCGGCCTGCAGACTGGTTTTGTAGTATTCGACTGACTCACGGGACACGGGTCCCATTTCGTTCGCGGTTCCGATATAAAAACCGCGCTGACTGGACAGAACCTGGATCTGTAATTGATACCCAGCTTCTGAAGCCAGTAAACCGAATGGATTTCCCATGCGAGAGCTCCGTTACGTTATCGAGAGAGGTAAATCTCCCGAAAGAGATTTACCGGATGTAAGAAAAAAGAATTAAAACGAGTTCGGATCGTAGTCTTTAGGAGCCGCAGAACCTTGTTCCGGGGTTTGAGATGCATTTGGCGCTGTGTAAACGACTTCCTGGCCTTTCTTAATGAACTCGACCTTAATCAGGCGAGCCTTCAGAGAAGGTCTGGATTCACCGGAATGTTCACCCGACTGAAGGGTAAACACGTCAGCTTTCAGGCCGCTCAGCACAAACCCCAGCAATACTTTTTCCTCTTCATCCACGGCCTTCTGGCAGCGGTTGATGAGTTTTGTAGCCTCTGGGCCCGCAACAGTGACATCGAAACGAGTGTATGACGCATTGTCGGTAGGACCAGTCAGGGCATTAATGACAGCGCAGGTAAATTCACCGTTTTGGCCCTGTACACGACGAATCGAGCTCAGGTAGCCGATACCGCTTACGTTAAGATTGAAATACTCTTTTTTCTGGCTGGCAGAGGAAGAGGTGGTGGAAGAAGATGCAGTTGTAGTAGCAGTCATGATGTTATCTCCGGAGTAAAAACTAAACTGGTAGCGGAGAAACATCTATCCCTTGCGGGATAACGTTTCCCGCAGGGAAGTCAGCAAATTATTGCCGACTGGCTGTATTTGTGAAATGGACCTCAACTCGCCAGGAGTACCTGTTCTCAGAGGTTAAACAGGTTTACCACCCGAAGGCGCCACTCTCAGGTTTTATGTGGCATTGGCATGTGATTACCCGAAGGCGCCCTTCTCAAATCACCAGGGCATTGGCAGTTGTCGATGACAACGATTAGCCTCTTTATCATTTATTCAGACGCAGCAGATGTCAACGCCGGTGTGCGTAAAAAATCATCAATGCCAAAAAATAAAAAAAGCGGCACCTTTCGGCACCGCCTGTGAGGTCTGCACCATTAGACCTGATGTTGACCTGCTTACGCAGTTGCTCCGGGGGTGTGTTCAGGACCCGGCACGGTTTCACGGAGTTTTGTGCCTTTTTGACTCACGTTCAGGTGTGGACGCGGCCAACAAGACTGTATCCTGCAAGCACTGCATTTGATGCTCACAGGACCCGCAGTCACGAGGTGCGGCTTCAGAGCCGTCGCAACAATAGCAAAGGCATCCTGTCCCCGCAATGAGAGACAAGGAATTAATTATTCTTTGGTTTTACAGCCTTAGAGCTACGCGCGCTTTTACGTTTCTGGGTGTCGTTGTTGATGATTCCTTTGCAATCAGGATAACGAGTACACCCCCAAAACTCTCCTTTCTGTCCTTTTTTTAGGCGAGTTTTCCCCCCACATAAAGGGCACGATGGTGTGGGTGGTATTCTAATGCTCACCCGCTGCTGTCCTCCCATGCTGACAAGGTTACGGGTCCATCCGACCTGTCGCTGCAAAAAATCATTCAGGGTAAGGCGTCCTTCTGCTACTTCATCCAGAGCCTGTTCCCAAAGTGCAGTCATTCCGGGGTCGGTTAACTGCGAGGGCAGAGCATCAATGACATCAGCACCAAGATCAGTCGCGCGAAGCTGCTTACCTTTACGCACAATAAATCTGCGGTTCAGCAGTTGCTCAACGATACCAGCGCGGGTGGCTTCCGTGCCTAATCCGGCGTTGTCCTTCAGTACCTTACGAAGAGCAATATCGGTAACAAACGCTGACGCGTTCATCATAGCGCCGATGAGTGTTGCGAAAGTATAGTGAGCCGGCGGACGAGTCATTTGCTGCACGACCTCTGCACCGTTTACTCCGCAACGGTCACCCTTCCTGAGAGGAGGAAGTTCAATACTGAGATCATCATCCCCTGCACTATCCTCTTCCTCCTTACTGAACAGGACCTTCCAGCCCATTACAATCTCCGTCCTTCCTGTTGTGCGGAACAGTTGCCCGCCAATGTCAAACTGCAGACGAGTAATATCAGATTCGTGCAGGGGAAGAAATTGTGCCAGATAATTTCGGCGGATAAGGGTGTATACCCTTCGCTCTGCCTCACTTAACGCAGAAAACTTAAACGCGTTTCGGGTAGGGATAATGCCATGGTGAGCTGTGATTTTTTTGTCGTTCCATATACGCGAAACAAACGAAGTATTTAGACCTGAAAGAAGAGAACTACACTCTGGATCAGACAGACCAATAGCGGAAAGAACCGAGGGGATTTCCTCACGCATAGACTCAGGAAGGTATCCACAATCAGTTCGTGGATAAGTGGTTGCCTTGTGTTTCTCATAGAGGCTCTGTGCAGTGTCAAGCACCTGCTGGGGTGACATATCCCAGAGCAGGCCACAGGCCTGTTGTAAAGTGCCGAGCGAAAAAGCCAGCGGCGCTGCCGCTTTTTCACGCTTCGTCTCACATTCTGTTACGGTCGCTGCTCCAGCCTGCCGGCAAAGATGCGCTACCTGCTGCGCTATATTTTGGTGTACACAGCGTTTTTCTTCGTCGGTATAAACCTTTGCAGGTACCCATTGCGCCGGAAAAGTTCTCCCTCCCGCACTCAGAAGCGCCTTAACCTGCCAGAAAGGTTTTGGGACGAATGTCGCTATCTCCCGATCACGCCGGACAACCAGTGCCAGGGTGGGAGTCTGCACCCGCCCGACAGAAATCACACAGTCGAATCCTGACTGTACTGCAAGCAGTGTATACAGACGGGACAGATTCATTCCAATGAGCCAGTCGGCACGAGCGCGACCAAGTCCCGCATGATACATTCCAAGAGTTTCGGCACCCGGTCGCAGATCCTGGAGAGCTGCACGGATGCTCATTTCATCAAGGGCAGAAAGCCAAAGCCGCTGTACAGGACCGTCCCAGCGGCAGTATTCCAGCAATTCACGGGCAATTACTTCTCCTTCCCGGTCCGCATCAGTGGAGATAACCACATCATCGACCTGGCGCAGCAGCCGCTCAATAACCTTGAACTGAGACTGCGTCTCCTTTTTTACCACCACCTGCCATGGGGAAGGCAGGATCGGCAGAGCAGAGAGCGACCATGGTTTGCCATACTGTTGACCGTATGCTTCAGGCGGTGCGGTCTCCAGCAAATGCCCTACTGCCCAGGTAACAGTGACGCCAGGGCCAGTTAGAAAACCGTCGCCACGTCGGGTGGCACCCAAAACATTCGCAAGATCTCGCCCCTGTGATGGCTTTTCGCAGATAAACAACCGCATGGTGGTTCCCCGGTCAGGCAGCCCGATATCGCATACGAAGCAGGTTTACGCTCGATTCATTAACCGGCGGTGAGAAAGCTGAGCGCTTTTCACCAAGAAGAACAGACAAATCTGGCTCTCCCGCCACCTCGCATGCTTGTTTCCATGTTTCGTTGTTTTCCACAGCATCAAACCGGGTAGCATCAATACGGCGATAAGATAAAACAGAGCCATAGATCTGACGAATTAATCTGCCACCTTCGCTAAGATGATGATCACGGCGAGAACGTGTAATTAATCCATAATGCGATGCCTGTAGTGCCTTTTTCGCAAACTGATCGAATCCTACTAACAGAAACACACACCTGTAACCCAGAGGGGTTCGTGTAAATACCTGGATATCGAGTGGCTCAACAGATGCAACTTCTGTCAATGTAATACCAGGCGGCAACATTGACATCTCAGCATCAAGTTGCTGTATCAAAGCAGTCATAGAATCTGATGCAACCTTGATCTTTTCTTCCAGGTTAAACATAGCAACATCAGCCCATGGATTATTTCGCAGGGAATCCTGGTTAATCAGAGTCGCACGGTGGAAAAACTGAGGCATACCGATAATTCCATGCCTTGCAGGCTTTTCACCGTCCTGTTTTTCAGGCTGACGCCCCTGCCATAGCCCGATTGCGTAATTCGTATGCAGTGCGATCGTCATTTCAGACTGCAGCGCACCAGTTCTTTTCTCATTTTTTTCTGCCATCGTTGTCACCTGTGCTCAGTTAAGATGAGCAGGCATAGTCCTGAAACACCGGTATCTCCAACAACGCGAAACTCATAATTCCAAGAACGAAATTGTAAGTTGGTTAAAATTTGTACTTGCTGCGCCCCGCAGCAAGCTCGTTTTTTAACCAACAGCAATACTTTCCCGCAAGACCCCAATCACAACACATCGAAACCTGATTCTTTTTTGTACTTGTTGCGCCCCGCAACAAGGTCATTTTTTAACCACTATTGCGCCCAGTAGTTCTGCTCATTTTTTGTACTTGCTGCGCCCCGCAGCAAGCTCACTTTTTAATCAAAAACAGATTTTTGATGCCATAATCATTTCTGGACCTGTTGCCGAATAGCCGCAATCATAGCCCTTACCTGCCCCTGAGACGGGCGTTTCGCAGGTTGAACAGGGACGTTGGCTGTGGGTACAGTACGTGATTCAACCGGGTGGGAAATTGTTCCACCAGAACTGGCAGTCGCCGTATCCTCTGAAATTTTCAGCTCACCACTTCGCGCCCTGCGAAGCATAGAGAACATCCAGCCCACCGGATTGTTGAGCCTTCCAAGGGCCTGTTGCTCACGCAGCATGTCAGCAAGGGCCTTTGCCATTGTCTCCGGAAGCGAAGCCATCTGCGTACTCAGCATCTGCCTGTCTTCACTGTTCAGAGCGTTCAGAAAATCATCTGGCAGGAATTGCTCACCACACGGTACGTACGTTTTTTTATTCACACTGTGTGTGAAAGAACGTACGTTACAGTCCGAATTTCGGACTCCGGCGTAAGTCCTTGATTTTTTACTGAGTCCATTTTCCGGATTCTGTGAATTATCAGGTTTAAGGGAACTGAGTCCGTTTTCCGGACTCAGTGAATTCGGGCTGTTTTTTATGCGTTTTTTACTGAGTCCTGATTTCGGACTCGGTTGCACAGCCTGTCGCTGACGAGCCATTTGTTCTGGTGTGGCAGGTGCACTTAGCCGGCTCTCAATAATGGCCAAGCGGCTGTGACGGTGGCGCATTCCCGGATCATGAAGGATGTCATTGACTACAGCCAGCGCCGTCATACGGACGGCTTTATTCCTGCTCAGGCAACTCTCTTCAACAAGGGTCAGCCAGCCCGGATCAAAAGTCTCAGCATCACGGTAGCCCAGCGGCTCATCATGCTGTGCATAGATATTGCCCCGCACACGACCATGGTCGTCGCGAACACGCTTACACAGGCTGAGCCAGCCTGTAAGACGCAGCATCAGCAGAACGCGGCTGACCGTATCTCTGGAGGCCTTCTCTGAATGTGCCGACGCCAGTTGAACCTGGAGCTCATCATAAGTCGGGAAAACAGCACCTTCATTCTGCTGTGCATACAACCGGATCATCACCCAGGCGGTTTTATCCAGTGGCGAAAGACGGGTATCCAGAAACAGCTGTCGGGGAAACGCATCATGTACATTTCCCATAAAAAGAAGCCCGCTGCGCTCCTGACCGACATCACCAGTGTCTGTACGCCGTTCGAGACTACGCTGCATCCTGGACAGTGTATGAGCAACTATGCTGTCTGCCGGAATGGTCATTTTCTGCTCTCCTCTTCAACCTGAGACAGCACAATGCCGGGACAAACCCGGCACTGTACGGTCAGCAGCGGCATTCCGTTACCGCCGTATTTCACGGTTATAGGTCTCATGATCCATAAGCCACCAGTGTTTACCTCCATCCTTACTGAGGATGCGCCAGAACGGCCCAACATCTATCTTGAGATAGCCGTTCATCGTCAACCGACGGAACACCTTCTCACCGCAGCACACTGCGCTGAACAGCCGTTGCGCCCTGCGACGAACCGAGGGGGAAACGTACTGACGTGAAGAAAAGTCGGTCATCTGCATCATGCTTCCTTGCGCTGTTGTGATTCACTCTTGCGGGATGGAGTTGTCTCCCGGCACCACTGGCAGACCCTGCTCCAGACTGCGGTCAGTGACAGGCCATGCTGCTCAGCGGCAAGCATCATCGCTTCCAGAGCCTGATGAGAGTCCGGGGATGATAGCCCGGCAGCCTTCCACTCGATCCATAGTGCCGAATCCTGTGGCTCCGTCAGAGACTGTGTGCGGCCCTGGCGAGACTCTATCCCCATCAGACGACGCCGTGCGCTAACCTCTGATGGAGACAGGCCGAAGTATTTATCAATCAGTTCCATTGAACCGCCAAGCTCAAGCGCCCGGTCTATCATCAGCATTCGTTTCTGCTCATTACGTGCCTGGTTGAGCATCAGCCAAAAATTTTCGTGATTCAGGCTAACATCAAGCACAGAAACGTGTGACTGGCTCAAATAATGCAGCTCATCAAGGCTCAACTGACTCAGTGCGCGTATCTCCTCGAGTGACATTCCCAGCGACTCACAGCGGCGAATATTGCCGTTTTTAACATCCATCAGCAGTGATGAAAGGATGGCCGTGGTGGCCTGTGAAAGGTTGTGCTGGCTCATAGGGCCCCTCCTGATATCATCTGATCGGCAACAAGCAGAACATCAAAAAGCCAGCCCGACAGGCAGGCACTCCATAAAATAATGTTACTCATGTGTACAGCCTCCCGCCGTAATCTGCTGTTGAGCCTGCGCACCAGTCAGGCCTTGATGAACTTCGGTATCCCGCCCCGCGAGCCAGCCCGCTACGCGTGCTGCTCTGTCGCCACGGCATTTACCGGCCACCCTGACGTTTACAGTCCCCAGGGTGTCGCCGGTGTGACGCTGGGCAAGCCAGCGCTGAAGCATGGAATTCTCACATTCTGAAGGCGCGAATGACTGCAGTACCTGCCAGACGCCAGATACCCACCCTTCACGAAACTGATCGGCTCTGCGACGAAGCGTGTTCTTAAGAATACGGCGCTTCCGGTATCCGGCAATCTGACCGTCAGTGTCTGCACGAAGTTGCCGCTGTAAAACGGTATAGATATAGAGCGCAACTTCGGCTCTCCCGCTGAAACCATAAAAGTGCAGAGATCGGCGAACGCTTTTTACACCACTGCAACTAGTGTGAATATGCCAGCCAAACCAGCAACGGCAGCCCGTGGCCATGCATACCACTGTTGCGAGTGAACTTAGCCAGGCTGGCACTTTTTCTGCATTACTGGTCAGGTTCTGACAGACGGATTCCTGGATATCATGAAGAGAAAGCATGTCAGGGGTCAGGCCATGACGCTGCATCAGCCGTTGAGCCAGAGCCACTGCACGGGCCGCCTCGTGTGGATTACTGTTCCGGGTACCCAGCGCCATCAGTCGCCGGATACGTGCAATCACTTTTGTAGTTTCAGACATGGTGTAGCCCCCTGCAGCCGGCAGCACGGTGAACATCCTGCTTCTCCTTCACATCCTGACAAGCAGCACACAACTCTACGCCCGGCACTGCCAACTGACGGGCAGCGGGAATGTCCGCGCCGCAGCACTCACAAATTTCTTTTGACGGGCGTAACGAGTGCACTTTTGCCCTGATAGCATCGATGCCGCGCTGGGTGAAAATAGCGGTACTGGCCTGAGCCATTTCATCATTCAGGTCCTCAGACATTTTCCCCTCCCTTCACAGCCAGACGCTGCAGCTCACGCAGACGCCGTATAACGCGGATAAGGCGCATTGTTTTTACAACAGTGACATCATCGAAAACGGCAGTATCTGCAGGTTCCTGAGAGCCAAAAAAATTCAGGCAGAACATGAACATATTGAACTGTTTGTTAGGCAGTGAACCTGATAGCCCGGCGAGGAAAAGAGTAAACTCGCTGGCGTTCTCTGAAATGGAGAAACCAGCTGAATGATGGTCTTTATCCTCCCGAACACAGTCCGCGCAGCCCATCGCTTCGGCAATTTCGAAAGTAAGCCGATAAGCCATATCCTGCAGGTGCTCGATGTCGTCCTGTAATGCGGAGATGTGCCAGATATCATTGACCGGTTCCAACCCGGTTGCGGCGAAGGCCACTGAGCTAACTGAAGGTGTGGAAGTTTCATCCTGTTCGCCAAAAGCAGAAACGAGCGCGTTGGCATTAACATCTGACTTAAATTGCCACTCTCCATCGTTATCAGGATTCTCTGTCTGACCGGTAATCACAGGATTTCCGCCAAACAGGTCATTCTGAACTTCACGACGCGGCTCACTTCCAACAGACATACCGCCGGGAAGTGCAGTATTGTCCTGAAGTTCTGGTACAGCTTCCGGACGCCCTGGAGTAGTCAGCGTACCGCTACGCAGACCAGTAACAGGGGGCTGGGATGAAGTATCTGCTGGCAGAGTCGTAACTGGTGGTGTTGTGCGTTCCCGACCACCTGACTGTTCAGACGCGGGTGTAGGTGCTGGCAGTGGAGGCGGCTCGCCAAACTGTTCCCTGCGTTTTTGCTCACGAGGATCAAGTTCAATTAACCAGCGGTCATAATTCAGGCTTGGATGGGGAAGAGCCTTAACCAGTTGACCGATAAACTCATCCCTAAAAATATCAAGGGCATAGCTTTCAGGTTCATCAAAACACCGGCAAACTGCACCAAACACATCATCAAGAGAACATTCTGGGTTTACGTCACCGCTGAAAGATTTCCAGACCTTCATAGCTGAAGAACGAAGGCTCAGGAGTGGTGTTGCCTGACCACGGCTCATGCCACTCTCAAGCAACTGGGGCATATGTGGATACAGGTAATTAAGCGTATCTTCCATCCGGCTTACGCTGGAGTTATCAATAGGATAACCTTCCTTACCCAACAGATCCGAAAGTTCTCGTAAGGTAACACTCCGGCCCAGTTGCTCTTCATAAATTACACGCGCTTTATGAACACCGAATGCCTTTTCTATATAGGTAAGATCCCCCCTGACCTCATTCTCAGCCAGGTGACCAACCAGACATTTTAGACGTCCAGGCCAGGGTTTGAAGATCGTGTGAACGCGATAAAAACGTTCATCACCAGTCTCCTGCCAGAGATCGCAGAGTATCTGATACCGGGTATTTCCCCCGTCACTAAAGATATAAACATCATCACCATCCGGATCACGGGTCACTTTTGGAATCGAATCCAATCCTCGTGCACGGACGGAAGCTTTAATTTCCTCAAAACGAGGATTGCGTCCTTTGCGCGGGTTATCCGGATTCGGGCGAAGCTGGTCAAGGGTAAGAACCATTGCCATTTCGTTTACTGGCTGGGTAACGGTGGGAGTATTATTATCAGCAGCCTGAGCCGGTGATTTTCCACGCTGCAACATGGCGTCGCCAAGGTTAAGACTACGGACGTTGCTCATGCAAACCTCCCGGTATGACCAGGGTTAGCAGAAAAACGCGTATAACGGCCTTCGTATTGCAGTCGGATCGTACCAATCGGTCCCTGACGCTGTTTGCTGACAATAATTTCAGCAACCCCCTTGTCTTCAGTGTTTTCGTGATAGACCTCATCACGATAGATAAAGACAATTACATCAGCATCCTGTTCCAGGGCACCGGAATCACGAAGATCGCCATTGTTCGGCCGTTTATCAGCACGACTCTCTAGTTGACGATTCAACTGCGAAAGGGCAACAACCGGACAACCCATTTCTTTCGCCAGCGCTTTGAGTGACCGCGAGATTTCAGCAATTTCCTGTGTGCGGTTCTCCTGATCCGGACAACGCATCAGTTGCAGGTAATCAAGACCGATGACTGAAGGGTGACCATAACGGCGGGCGTTACGACGGGCGCGAATTCTGAGCATGGCGGGGGTCAATGAGCCAGTGTCATCTATGATGAGGCGGTCTTTAAGGTCACCCATCAATAGTGAAGACGCGTTTGAAACACGCGCCCAGTCCTCATCATCCATCTGGCCATTTTTTAAATGTGTTAAATCTACACTGCCAAGTGAAGCGACCATACGCATGAGGATCTGCTCGGTGGGCTGCTCAAGGCTGTAAAACTGCGCATGTGTATCGGCTTTTTTCAGAAGTGAATTCAAAATCAGGCTGATCAGAAAGGCAGTTTTCCCCATTGAAGGCCTTGCTGCTATAAGTATCAGATCAGCTGCCTGCAGCCCGCTGGTCATGGCATCAAAATCTTCAAATCCCGTAGGCGTACCAGTAATACCATCGGGCACATTGCAACGACGTTCCAGCTCTGTAAGGAGTTTTTCCATGCCGTCAAGCAGCGTCACGGCCTGCTGTGGTTCTGAACGTTCTGCCAGCCGGGTAATTTTTTGCTCTGCGGTTTCCATCACCGCCCCGATATCAGCACCGGATGCCTTAACAGTTTCGGTTATCTCAGCACCAATGGCGACCAACTGTCGCCCCTGGCTGTACCTGGCAACAATGTCACAGTAAGCGACGATATTGGCCGCACTTGGAGTATTTTTTGAAAGTTCGGCCAGATAGGCGAATCCGCCAAGTTGCTCAAGCGCATCCTTACCACGGTTTTCAATGCTCTCAGCAAGTGTGATCAGGTCAATCGGACGCCCTGCTGCAACCAGACGCGCCATTTCATGAAAGATGACCTGGTGAACCTTGAAATAAAAATCATCGGTATCGAGACGGAGCGCCACTTCATCCCAGCAGTCGTTATCCAGCATCAGGCCACCAATGACGCTCTGCTCAGCATCCTGAGAAAACAGCCCCGAAACATTTCTGCGGTTGTTAGAGGTCATTCCTCGCCCCCCGCATTAGCTAACGCATCAAAATTCGTTTTCCACTCTGGGAAAAGTTCACAAGCCAATTGATACATTGACGTAAACGCTGAGTCGCTTTTACGTCGGGTATTTTTTTCAAGACGATGTACCGGTACGCCCTTAACATGCCCAAGAACATAGACAGTCAGGTCATAGATACATGTCTCCAGCAGGTCGATATGAATTTTGTCTGCATGGGCGCTGTAGCGTTTATCTTCAACGATCGCTTTGACTTCAGCGAGGGTCTCAACAGACAGATTGTCGTATTCCATACAGTTGATGAGCAATTTTGTGACTGGAAGCTGAATGCCAAACGCACAATAAGGCAGCAATTCTTCCATCAGCGCGACTGTTCCGCGCATGAACTCCCTGACATCAGGAAGAATCGGTTTGGCAATACCCACCATGGTTCCGGTGGAGGCCAGGATAATTAACTCAGACATCACTGACCGTGAGCCTTGTGAATCGACAATAATCACGCCATATGAATTAAAAAGGGGATGTGAAAGAGCATTTCGGAGGCGAACTCGCCCATCAGGCGCATTCAGCATTGCAGTTGGGAGAAAATTACGAGGATCGTTGGAAACGATAATGTCCAGATTATTGATCGACGTACGGGAGATCAGATTATCGGGATTTGAGAGATCAACTGTCTGCATCAACAGTTCGTACAAACCACCAGGGGCTTCATATTCAAGCGGGAATATACTGCTGGCCGTTGGCTGAGCATGGTCGCCATCAATCAGAAGTGTTTTGATACCTGCATCGGCCAGAAATCCTGCAAGATTAGCTGACTGAGTAGACTTACCCTCGCCCCCCTTAGTGGAAACAACAGGTATAATACGAGGCTTAACACCCAACGTTGGATAATCGATTGATTGTAAATGCATTTTAGCACCTGAAAATTAATCAGGATGCGATTCAACAAATACCGATCATTCTTCTATGGAATTTAACATTTTGTCACAGGGATTGAAAATCCCCGTGTCCTTGGTTCGATTCCGAGTCCGGGCACCACTATTCAGAGAACCCAGCCATTGGCTGGGTTTTTGCTTTCTGGAATATGGGCATTCCCATCCGGAATAGCATCGCTATTTAATAAATCCACTTTATTTATATTTAATTAAATATTATCACCTCAATAAATATAAAAGTTATGTTCCCGACAGAATATCAGCGGTATATAATTGTGTAAAACACTCGCCAAATTATCTAATACTGTTGAAGGATCATAATGTATGCATTTTCGATTAACGCTATTTTTATGCGCAGCCGCATTTCTGTCAGGCTGTTCTTATTCCCCCATTGATGCAAAAAAAACTGAGGCCCCTCGCACGGGAAGTCATGTCAGCAAGACTACTACCGTACAACTGACCGACAGAGATGTCTTTGGAAGCGAAGCCACACTGGCTGTATCGGAAGAAGATATTCAGGATGCGCTGGATGGAGAAAACTTCAATATTCCGTTGAATGCTTCCGTCATACTGGTGCAATCCGGCAGTCGTGCGCCAGAAATGATGATGCAGCAGGAAATGAGTAAATACTATTTAATTTCGACCTTCTCCGGCATCCCGGATTTGCAGAAATCACTCTCCTGTAATAAAAGCGCGGAGACAGCTGAAAGTGAAAATATGAATTATATGCAGGCCTTGCGTTATATTGCGGCAAAAGGTCGACAAAAAGCGGTAATTGTTTACTGGGATGAGTTACAGAGCGGGAAATACGATACCGTCACCAAAAACACTGTATGGACAGGCTACAAAAATGAAAAACTCACAGACGCTACCCTGCTCCGCTATCTGGTACGCTTCGCGCTGGTGGATGTCGCAACGGGTGAGTGGGCGAGCTGGTCGCCCGTCAATTATGAATATAGTGTACTGTCGCCGACAGGAGCCACGTCAGAACTGCAGGAACAACAAATCGCCCAGTTAAAACAAAAAACGTATGCAGCGGTGGTGAAGGATCTTGTCAGCCGCTACGAATAATTATTCTGCTGCCGCTGTTGGCTCGTTTGTGAGTAGCCACCAGCGGCTTGTCACACCATCCAGTCGTTCGTTAATTTGCTTTTCCAGCAGGTCTGTATTTTCACCATGAGAACGGCGTTCTTCATATTGCGTCAGCAGATACTCCAAAGGGATCTCCTGATTCAGCATTCTCTCGGCCTGGTAGACCACTGTTTTAATATGCGAGAGCGTGAGCCCTTCTTTGTTCTGTTCCCGTTGCAGTAACAATTCGGCGAATGCTCGCAAATCAGTTCGTGTTTGTTGCCAGCCATGCAACGACGGGCTGCTTGCCGCTCGAGTTTTCAGCGCCTCATTCCATTTGCGGGTGGCTTGTTGTTGCTGCTGACTTTCCGGCCAATGACTATTAGCCACGCGCGTCATTTGCCTCCCGGTTTCCAGTTGCTGTAAAGGGGAAGCGTTAAGCAGTTTCCTGAGTTGCGCATCATAGTCAGTAAGTGTCGGCGACGTCAGCCAGATCGCTGTCATTCCTGACGCGACATCACGCACCCGATTATTCTGTTGCTGTAGGGGATAAACCCACCACCACCAGAGGACAACAGCGACGGCCACTGAACATATTACACCAGCAAAAAAACCTTTCAGGTGGCCAAAAGAACTTGCTTCAGAGGCCGATTCCTCCATCGCACCACGATGCACCGTAACTTTCATTTCTGGTAGTTCTGTCAAAGAAGCCACTGCGTCAGTATCTGTACTGTCCGGCTTATAGACTAACGTGCGGACGGTCATCATTTCCGTTTTTCCCGTCACAGTCGATTTCGACTGCGGCTCGTAGCGTTTTCGTGTGTTCTGGACAAAATAGAGCAGGTTTTCCACTCGCGGAACACGCTTGAGCTCCACTTGCTGAAGCTTATCGCAAATCACCTGCAGTGCCCGTTCGATGCGATACAGCAAGGGAAGATCGGCATCTGAAAAGGACAGTTGCTGGCGCAGAATATTACCGGTGCGCGTGTTAAACCAGTCGAGCATCTCGCTTCGCGCCGCGCCACCCTGCGGCCAGAACGACTCCCATTCATGGCTTATCATCGCCGCCATCAGTTCTACACCCTCACAAAACCCTGCCAGGCCTTGCGTACGGGTCCGCGCCAGCGTGTACCAGGCCGCCGTATGCAAATCTACACCGTTGGATTTGAAAATGCTTAGCGCCAGTGATTCGACCAGCCTCCAGTTCATTTCCGGCTGTGCAGGATGGCTGGCTTTGTTGATCTCTTCACGAATAGCGCTGAACTCCGGAAGACCACGAGGATCGCGGCCGGTAATAATCGTTTGACTATCGACAGATATATTCATTCTCTTTTTACTCATTGCGCTTCTGAATAACTTAATTCGCCTGTTTTCCGGAGTAAAAACCAAATTGTTCGCACGATGCAGGCGCCTTTACAAAGTGGATGCCGGAAAATATTCCTGAACCATCACATTGTTGATAATGGCTGGATAAAGGATAAAAATAGATTATGATTGACAACAACATTGAAATAAAAAAAGCGCTTATCAAATAGATAGAAAGGTAATACATACCGCGCCCTGAAAGTAAAAACGCGCCAAGTTGTTGCGTATGTGGAAAAAAGATAAGGAGAAAAAAAGCGATAAAAAAATAAACAATAACAGGAAGAAATGAGAAGATAGGTACTGATCGCCAGTTGTAATAGATCGTGTCCTTTCCATTGATAATATCACTCAATGTTCCCACACTCAGTTTATAACCCAACCAAAACGCGCCGATCATCAGGCTGCAAAAAAAAATTATCGCAATTCTGTTTTTTAGTGTCACATCCATTTCCTTAATAACCAAACTCATGGCTTGACCAGGGTGAAAGCGAGGTTGCATGATCCAGGTTCCATCTTCTGATTCTGTCATTCTCTTTCATTGCCTGTCTTAGGCTCACTATTAATTTTTCTGAGCAGTGTAATTCATTATTGTCCAGATAATCTAATGTTGCCGTAATAAAGAAACCGACGCTGACGGCCACTACGATCCCGACAGAAACGGGCAGCGTAACCGTTACTCCTGCCAGGGCGACCAGCCAACCTCCAGAAACAACGAAAATTTTTGTAACAAAAACCGTCACAATTACTTTAGCAGCATCCATCGTGATATTGCCGATGAAGGCTGCAACGTCATGTTCTGATTTAAAAATCAACTCAACAACTCGCCAGCAAGCAGAGAACCAGATGCAAAATTTAGCGCCAGAAATAATGCCAGTATGAACGCCTGCCCTGCCGATACCCAACTCCAGCACCTGCGGATGATTGATGCTATATCGGGTTCCGCTGAGAATACGCCGCAGAGAGGGATAGTCCGTTATTTTTACATATAGCCTCCCCTGATAAGTATATTGAATCGCTTTTATGCCCAAGCCTTGCAATCTGAAAATGAGTTTCCCCGCATCCTTAAAGCTCATCAATCTGGAGAGCTTTTTAGCCCCGCTTACGCTATCTTTAATGTTTCCTGCATATGTCGTACCGGAACCTACAACTTTGCTGTTGCATAAATCATCGATCACTGACTGTGCTTCATCCAAAGACAATAACATTACGTGGTGATTAGTTTTTGTTAATTCCCCTCGAAAATTCCCGATACTTTCATCCCAATAATTAATTAACGCGAATTTATTTATATGCGAAATAGAATCCGTATTACTTTCTATCCAGTCGTAGTATCCTTTCATTGTAACATTCCTTTTGGATACACCATTTAGAATATACGTTCACTCCACAAGCTATAAGCACTTGTACCTGCGATACAATGTTCCCAACTAATGGATTCATAAGTTAGGTCTATAGATTCTTCCGGTTGCCCCTCACTGTCATCGATAGTATGAGGATTGTGTAATTGGATACTGGAGATTCTTGCATTTGTCAATTTAAGCTTGTAATAACATTCATTCAGTCCGGTCCGGTTTGTTCGATAAAAACTAAAATCGCAACTTAGTGACTCATTTTCATTAATTGCCTTCCCCAGTAATGGGGAAGATTTATCAACCGGCTTAACCAGTCTCAGCGTCTGATGATTCACATTCTGCTGGCGAGTTAATCCATGGGTGAGTGCCAGAACCATGATTTGATCGCGGTGACTCAGTTGCGCTTTATTGCCAATTGAATCCAGCGAGGAGCAACCTGCAGAAATCAACCCTTGCATTTGTCCGTTAAGTGTCAAATAAATAATATTCGCCATGACAGTTCCTTATTATCATAAATATTTAATATAGATATAAGAACCGCACCGGATTCGTCTTCCGCTGCGGTTTTTTGTTTAGTACAACGTATCCGGTAAGTGGAACTGGCTGAACAACCCTCCGGTAAAGGGATTATCTTCTGTATCCGTATGCACACGGTAAACCATGTAGCCACCATCAACATTAAAGCGAACCGTAAATGTTCCTTCCTGTACGCCAGTTAACTGTCCCGCGCCAAGCAATCTGAACTGCGCCCACGGACCACTAAAAGCGATGCTGCGCGGCGCGCTGCCATTACCGGCACTTATCAACGTCAATTTACTTTCGTTTCCTTCACGCATATTATTCGGCCAGACCAGATGTGTGGTGTAATTACGCCCCTGCGCATAGTCCACCAGTTGACCATCAAGATTAAGTACGCTGCGCCGCTTGTTCCCGGACAGCGCCACTGTTTCAACCGCAAATTGAGCGCCTAATCCATTCTGGCGACTAAAGAAGATGTCGCGAATTTTCTGCGCTGCATCCAGTTGGCTGAGTATATCTTCACGAATAATCACGTTATCGTCGTCATCCCGACTCAGATCGTTTTCAATAAACAGCTTCAGGTTTTGTTGATAAAACGTATCCAGAACACCATCTGGCTTAAAGAACCGTTCGAATGCATCTAGCGAGGCATCTTCTTTGGCTTGCGGATTAAAGGGATATTTATCCGCCAACTGAGTGTTAAAGGTTTCCACGACATTGTCACGCCAGTCCAGTTCCATATAGTGAACAGCTTCTACCATCACTACGTGCCAGGCCTGATCCGCCAGTTTACCCACCCAGCGGTTTAGCGGTGCAGGCAGGTTTTTAGCCAGTTGTCGGGTTGCAAAAATTGGATCGCTACTGTTTTGATCCAACCGCAACTGCACGGCTTTTAATGCTGATTTCCCTGGCACCGGCGCATTTTGTATCGCCAGCAGATAACGATGGAGTTCTGTCAGTTGCTGATAGACGGCCTGTAAAGTACTGGCTTTTTCCGTCTGCTCTGCCAGCGTGCTGTTTTCTGCCGAAAACTCCTGCCCGAGGCGAGTCAGCAGGCGGTGATCCGGCTCTGCCAGTAATGCGTCTCTGGCTTTTTCATCGAGTTTCTCCGAAAGCCTGGTAGGTTGTGTATTGTCGCGTAGCGTCACCAGCACTCGCTGGAAAGGTTGATCACCGCTGATGATCTGCTCCAGCGCGGCAGTCATCTCTGGCACAGATTCATAGTCACGTACATTCAGGTTATCCATGCCAGCTCGCCAGGTGGCGGTGTAATCGCTCAGATACTGTTCTGTCAGCTGTCGTTGGATCTCTTCTCTGTCGGCATCGCTGTAACTGATACTACGAGTCAGATTGAGCACCCAGGAATCCATCGCGGTGAGCTCAATAAGCTCATCCCGCTGTTTCACAAAATAATTTTGCAGACCATAACGGGTAAGAAATTGCGGGATGATGAGTTTTTCATCATCTCCGGCGACAAAGATCCGATCGAATGCGGCGCCAGTCTGATCCCGAAGGTTAAGATCGGCGGGTAGCACCCCCTGAGCGCGAGTTTTCAGACTTTGATAAACCCGCTGATAAACCGGGAGTTTGCTGAGTTCTTTCTGTGCAGCAACAACCGGCTTTTCATAAGGTGCCCAGCGGTTGATAGCTTCACCATCTCCTGCCAGTCGCCGGGCATGCCAGTCTGTACGATTAAGTGCATAGTCCAGATGCGACATAAGTTGCACCTGAATATCACGCTGCCCATGAAATTTTTCGCTCCAGCGTTTCGCCATGAACTGTTTCACCACGGCGTTATTACGTCCGCTTTTGTCCTCCAGCATACGAATGACGCGCAATACGGCGAGCTTCTCTTCACTTTCAGGTGGAGCATTGTTTAGATCATTCACCAGACCGTTAAGTACAGCGGGCATATAACGCTGCGCCAACAGTTGCAGATACGTCTGTTCGACATAGGGACCAATGCGCGTTCCTTGATACAACCCCATCTCCGCAAACCGGTTATGATCGCCCCAGTCGCCATAAGCAAGCGTCGCATCACGTAACGGATTAAGCAGTGGAAGCTGCAGGTTTCCATTATTGTCTTCGCCCTGCGGCGGCGGGATCGCCATAAAAGATTTCGCCTGTCTGAGCACAGTGACGCCCGCGTCATAGTTACTGTTGTAGTAATGATGCCAGCCGCCAATCAACGAGAGCACCACCGCACCACCGGCGGCCGAGAACCAGGAGAGGCGGCGGCGGGACTCAGCAAGCCAGACGCTGTTTTCACCCGCCAGATTAGGCTCTGCCAGCAATACCTGTGGAAACAGCATGCGGGTAAAATAAGGCGAGCTTTCCACCAGCGGCCAGGCCGTAAGAGAACGGCTGCCAAGGCCATATTGCCGGGCAGCAGACTGTATGAAAATATCATCCACCTGCCCGCGCTGCGCCGAAGAGGTGAGATAAACGCCGCGCAGCATGACATCATTACCTTCACCATCGAGCAACCCGTCAATAAGCGCTGCCAGTTGAGTACCAGCCCCCTGCATTTGACGTGAAAAACTGAACAGAGAACTACGCGGCGTTGCACTGCTCTGCGCAAGCATGCGATCCGCCAGAGCATGATTCATTCGCTGCCCCCATTCCTGCCAGAATGCATTCAGTTCTGTTCGCCACTCATCTTTTTCATAGGCGTTTCGGGTAAACGTCACGCCAAGAACGGTATCGCGATCTTTTTTCTCAAGCGTCTGAAATAGCGCCGAAAATCCCGACAGTAAATCCACTTTTGTCAACACGAGATAAACAGGTAACCGACAGTGCAGTTGCTGGCGAACCTCCTGGAAACGGCTACGAAGCAATTGTAAAAGCTGCTCCCTGCGAACTTTATTCGCCGTCAGCAAATCGGGAAGATCGAGCGTCAGAATAATACCGTTAAGCGGCTGACGCGCTCGTTTCTGTAACAACCAGCCCAACCAGTGTTCCCGCAATCGACGGTGTAACAGATCATCATCTCCGCTCGCTATTAACGTACCGTCGATGTCAAAAATGACAGCCTGTTTGCCAACATGCGGCGTAATAGCCACTCGCTGTTCTACGCCACGCGAGCTCTCCGGCGTATAGAGAATATCGGACGGGAACCCTTCCCTTACTAAGGTGGTTTTACCACTCTGTCGCGGGCCGATAACCATATACCATGGCAGTTGCCACAGATAATGTCGGCTATCAAGATGGCGTTGAAAACGCAACAGCCAGCGATCCAGATAACGTTGTTGATAATTTATCTCCTGGACCAGCGGATCCTGCGCCTCCTGGCGCTGCTCCTTCTGCTGTTTTTCTATTTGTTGCAGTCGCTTCATGACTCTAACCGTGAGCCACACCAGCACAATCAGCCCCCATACCGCCGTCGCCAGCCAGCGATTCGTCAGCGGTTTAAGCCATGCTTCGCCATACAGCGTCCATGTAGGCCCTTTCCACCAAATCCACACCAGTAAAAAAAACCATGCCAACGCCAGCAACCAGGCAGCGGACACCGTCAGCCGGGGCATTGCAGGCCTGAGCAATGATTTCAGCCCGGTAAAAGTGCGGGGTGTCGGTATTCTGAACACAAAAGCTCCTTGTTATTCTTTGATCTGTTCTTCCAGATGTTGCAGCAATGCGGGCTCCCACTCCGCCAGCGAAATGTGGCAAGCCGACTGGTGTAATGTGCCGTAATGCTGGCGTGCCAGCTGTTTCATTCCGGCGGTCTCAAGCATTTGAGCTTCCAGCCATTCACGATAAAACCGCGTACGCAGATCACCCTCAGGCTGCTGTTCCAGTAAATGCAACGCTGCTTCCAGCCCCTGCTCTTCGAAACACTGCCAGACCAGACGGGTATCTTCGTTCGCTGAGAGATTGGCCGTTACCGGTGTTACAACAGGAATGCTCTCCAGCCACTGCCGGGTGGTATCATTAATAAAAAAAGTGCGATCACTGAATTTCAATGCAGACAAACCTGGCAGACGTTGCAGGAAGCGGCTCGTTTCATCACGGATGGCGTCTGCAACATCAGGATATCCAAGTTGTTGTGCGATACGGGCTGAGAGATGATGGCCATCGAGCCAATACGGAGCCCACAACAGGCTCTGTTCCACCTGCTGCCAGAGTGTGATATCGGCATTGTTTAACCGATTCTGGTACTCTGCGGCCATGTCGGCGGAAACCGCCGCCAGCGAAGTGCGGCCATCGGTTTCAGATTGTGGTGTGCTGGTAATGGATTGCCACAGTGCATGACGGCGCAAGCGATACCCCTGCGGTGACTCCGGCTGGCGTTCGCAAAGAATTTCCGCCACCTTCAATAAGGTCTCGCGCCAGGCTTTATCATCGTGGCGATTAACACACACTGTCGGAGCGGTTGTGGTGGGAGCACCTGGCTGCGCTGCAACAGGCGTTGTTGTTACTGGCCCCGATACTGTTGCCTGTACTGCTTCCTGAAAAGCGCGCCGATACAATATCGCCAGCTCATCAGCTGCTTGCGCCAGCGATGGCGCATCGTGTGTTTGCCAGAGCTGCGCCAGCCTGGCGAGTTCACCCAGCAATGCGTCCCGCTGCTTTGCATTCGCAACAACAGCGAACCCGTCAATTCCCTTCTCAAAACGCTTCAGTATCTGATCAGCAAACCGCTTCTTCTGTGTTGCATTCTGCGGCCAGGCGGTCAGCCAGAAATGTTCGACATACAACGTCAGAAGCCCGACTGCCAGAAGATGATCGCCGGTGTGCTGTAGAGTGCGCAGCAGATGCACCAGCAGACGCAAATCCTTACTTTCTGAAGCAAAAAGCTGTAGCCCACGCCGCTGAAGCTCAGGCAAATCAAGTTGATTATGCGCGAGTGACCCCAGCTTAACGATTTCACTCTCGATAAACTCCCAGTGGGGATTGTCATCACTCAGCGCGCAGGATTGTTTCGCTTCCGGCAGCGTTTCAAGCAGATGTGAAATCCAGGTATCAGGGTTACGTAGATCCATAGCGTGCGCTCCTTATTCCCCGGCCCAGTGGCAGGTTTCCCGAAGCGGTGTAATCGCCTGAGCCAGCCCGTCGATCATAAAAGTCAGCTTACCGGCAGCACCTTCAGTACCCAGATCAACCGTGAATACCTTTGCACCGAAAAGTTGTTTGATCTCATCAATACCAGCTAACCCACGACTGGATTCCAGAAGCATGCCGTTTTCTCGGACAAACCAACGGCTGCGGAATTGCCGGCCATCGACATTCAGTATCACGGGAATATCGTTTTCTTTACGTGCCTGCATCAGCGCTACCTGCATACGAGTAATATTGTCGACGCAACTGAACATCAACACAGGACGCGGCGGCAGGTTGCCAATGGCTGGAGTGGTGATCACCACGACGGGACGTTCCCCTTCCGTCTGCGTGACCAGTAGCGTGGTGGTGTCGCCGGTTCGTTGTTTCTCCTGTTCAACAGCCCGTTGCCATGCTTCACCTGAATAACGAGCTTTAATCAGTGCGCCGTCAAAATCGTTCTCTTGCTCAGGGGTAAGAACATGGTCATAGCAAGTAAGGCGCTCCAGCGCAGCAGCCTCTGTCCGGCAGATGCTCATGGCTTGTAACGTCGCCTGCCCGTCTGGTTCAACGGGTGGCGCATTCCCGGCGAATACCGCGGTTGTTATCAATAGCATGCTGAGCAACCAGCGAATGGCATTATTCATAACGCGCCTTCACTCACCGTGTCTGGCATATCAGCATCTTCGATATCCGCCGTAAACGTACCGTCTTTTACAGATACCTGGATTCGGGCAATGGCCGTATTAGCCGCCATTTTCTGCAATAGCAAAAGCGACAGCGGCGGCAACATTTCACCGTCGATGATCGACTCCAGCATGCGGGCGCCATTCTCGCCACGCGTGACTCGCTGCATGATTTCATCTGTTACTGCCTGCGTTATTTCAACCTCGGCACCAAAACGGGAGCGCAATACGCTATCCAGGCGAGCCAGCTTCGCCGCAATGATGATGGTGATGGTCTCCTTCGATAGCGGCAGCCAGGGGATTACCTCCATACGAGCCAGCAGCGCGGGTTTAAAGAAGTCAGCCAGAACCGGATACAATGCTTCCTGCATGACCTCCGGATCCTCCGCATGTTCAACAATGACCTGATACCCGAGATTAGAGGTGAGGAAAAAAAGAATATTTTTGCAGTCAATCAGACGGCCTTCACCATCCGCCATTTCGCCTTTGTCGAATGCCTGATAAAACAAATTGAGCACATCCGGATGCGCTTTCTCTACTTCATCAAGCAATACCACTGAATACGGTTTCTGCCGAATGGCCTCGGTCAGCACGCCCCCCTCGCCGTAGCCAACATAGCCTGGCGGAGAACCGATTAGTCGAGAAACGGTATGCTTCTCCTGAAATTCCGACATGTTGATAGTGGTAAGATACTGCCGCCCTCCGTAGAGTAAGTCCGCCAGTTGCAGCACGGTTTCGGTTTTTCCTACACCGCTTGGTCCCACCAACAGGAATGCGCCTAGCGGACGTCCTGGTCGGCGCAAATCAGCCCGGGCAGTCAGCAGATGTTTATGGAGGTGGCTAATCGCCAGTGCCTGGCCTTTGATCGTTGCGCCCAACCACTGAGGCAGATCAGTAATCACCGACATTTCGTTTTGCGACAGGCGATTGAGCGGCACACCGGTCCATTCAGCGATCACCGCAGCGATTTGCTTTTTGTCTACATGCGGCGAGACCAGGCGCTGTTCATCATGTAACGCATTAAGTTGTGCGGTAAGCGTCGCCAGCTGTTCGGAAGTAGCGATATTTGACGCGCCTTCTGTATCACTCAACAGCGTCTTGCGTAATGCAATGATTTCCTGCACCAGAGATTGCTGCTGATGCCAGGTATCTTCCAGCATCTGTAACGCCATTCGTGTCGATTCATACTGTTCGTGAATCTTTTCCAGCCGTGATGCATCGGTACGTAATCCGATGCGCATCTCGCGTTCAAGCTGATGAATTTCCGCTTTGAATTGATGACACTCGGTGGTCAGCGCCGAAATTTGCTTCGGTGGTGAAGAGAGGTTAATTGCGACACGGGCGCAGGCCGTATCCAGCACATCAATCGCTTTGTCCGGTAACTGACGACCGGAAAGATAACGTTCACTCAGCGTTGCGGCGGCCTGTAAGGCATCATCATCGATTAGCACACCATGGGATTGTTCATAAACGGACGAAAGACCGCGCAGAATGATGGTTGCCTCCGCTGCGTTCGGTTCGCTCACCTTCACGAGCTGGAAACGGCGCGACAGGGCAGCATCTTTCTCGAAATACTTTTTGTATTCACTCCATGTCGTGGCGGCAATAGTTTTCAGCTCACCGCGAGCCAGCGCCGGTTTCAGCAGATTCGAAACATCCAGGCCGCCCTGCTGATTACCCGCACCAATCAGCGTATGCGCTTCGTCGATAAATAAAATGATGGGTTTGGGTGACTGAATCACCTCCGCCATCAGTCCCTTAAAGCGTTTTTCAAACTCACCTTTCACCGATGCGCCGGCCTGTAATGCCCCTAAGTCCAGAGTCATAATGTCAGTGTTACGCAGTTTATCCGGCACCCTGCCCGCGATGATTCGCAACGCAAGCCCTTCAATTAACGCACTTTTCCCAACACCGGCCTCACCAACCACCACCGGATTATTTTTGCGACGACGGCAGAGAATATCAATCATCAGGTCAATTTCATTATCACGGCACAAAACAGGATCAAGCCTGCCGTGGCGCGCATCGGCAGTCATGTTTTTCGCATAACGGGCAAGCAAGCTGTCATCACCCTGCGTGGTCATCGCAGAAGGATGCTCGTCCTCATTCAGTACAACAGATTCTGCCGACGTCTGTGTCCATTGGCTAAAATCCTGCTGCAGGCGATCGCGGTTAATGGCTGTCAGAAGTCTTGCCGCCTGCGAAGACACATAACGATGTGGAGTGTGCAGAAGCGCCAACAGCAGGACGCCCCCGCGGAGATCCGTCATCTGCATTTCTGCTGAAGCCAGCAACCATGCATCTTTCAGCCATTCGACCAGCAGAGGGGAAAACGCCGGGTAAGCGTCCACCTGTCGAGTGGTGGTATAGTTTTCTACCGTCAGCGCCTGGCGCAGCACATCTATGGCGATATCCGCCTGCTCAGTAATGACACGAAGATCGCTACGCGGAATAGCAAGCATCTGCAGTAATACATGGCTCACGGTAATTTCGCTTGCCTGTTGACTCATACACTCAGCCGCCGCCATCTCCAGCGCCTGTTTGGTGAAAGTATTAAGACGTTTAACCAGCGTCGGCAAATCAATTTGAATCATGGGGTATCCTTACCTGGCGAGAAGCCGGTTTAACTGGTGAAGAATGTCCTGGGTCTGAGCATCAAGGCGTAACAGATAAAAGAGATAAATCAGCACCAGCAGTGTGAGCCCGCCCAGCAGAATGTGTTTAATCGTCATGCGCTTAATTAGCTGATAGCGCCCACCCTGCCTTTTTTGGTCCAGATGCAACAGAGGAAATGGTGCGTCACCACGAAGCGGATACAGAACATGGTGCAAACGGCGGTATATCTGTTCAAATTCATCCTGACTATGCTGCGCGACTTTATAACGACCACGAAAACCGATGGAGAAGCAAAGAAACAGGAATTCCAGTAAATCCTGATAACGTTTTGGTTCGCGCATCAGACGCTCAAGCAGGATGAAGACTTTTTCGCCCCCCCATGCCTCGTTGTGGAAATGCACCAGCAATGACTGCTTTATCCATTCATTTTTGTTCGACCAGCCATTCCCCAATGCCGCCTCATCAATAAACGTACAAAGGATGTAGCGGAACGAGACGATGACACCGGGCTCATACCCCTGTTCCTGGAGAAGCTGTTCCACTGCCTGCACGTCAGTTACGACCTGCGCAAAAAGATGTTCTGGCATAGCATGACTATTCATGGTGGTCAGTCGCATCACCATACCCAGCAGCGGTGTAGCGGCATCAATCATCGTATTCAGACTATTGCCGCGAAGCGCCAGTCGATACTGGCGATGGACACTTTCCTCCGCCATTTCAGGAGAAAAGACGCCGAACAGCTCTGGCGGGTCTTCTGTTAACGGAACGTGATCTCTGTCATGGGAAAAGGCAAACTGCTCACTCATGGTCTTAACCCCTGATCGCCCACAGTTGCATATCCAGATCCGGGAAGGTGCCTGAAATATGCATCGCCAGTGCCCCAGCCTTCACAACGTCCTGCCATGTCGCGGCCCCTTTTTCCAGTTCGAAATAGACGTAGCCATCGTGATACGGTAACTGGCGCGGGGCTGCAGGAAGCGGTCGCAACGGGATCCCCGGGACCTGCACGCTGACCATATTGCGGATTTTGTCGGTCGCCGCGATCTTCGACTGCTGAGTAAACTGAAGAATCAATTGGTTATGTGGCATTCGTGCACGTACCGCCAGTACGAACACCCCAGATTGCAGGAGTTCCGGATCGTTGACCGTCGCCAGGTAAACGCCTTCTGTGAAGATCAGCGGCAGGTTTTGCGCGCGAGGCCGCAGAACAATATTTAGCGCCCGTCGCAATTCAGGGATGACGGTTTTGAATGATTGCGTGAGATCACGATGATCATAAGGCTCAACGGTACAAGGAAGACGACTGGTTTCTGTAAAAGTCATCAGTTCACCCAGTACACGGATTAAATCGAGGTAAAACGCCTGTGGATGCAGGACGTGCAGACTGGCCAAATGCGAAAAGTGCATCTGATAGCGATTAAGCATCTGCAACATCATGAACTCCGCTACATCTGCAATACCACTTTGCTCAGGAGAGCCTATACGTTTTGCCAGATCAGCGGCACGGGTGACGATAAGCCCCTGAACTTCTCCAACAAACCGCTCCAGCGCGGTGCTGACGCGAACAGTCTGGCAAGTTGGAATGAAACTTTCGTCCAGCGCCAGCGCGCCGCCGGATAACCGGCTGCGAATGCGGCATAACGGCAATATCGCCATCGCGCTGAGATCGTCCGCACCACTAACAATTTTTGGCACCAGTTGGCCGAGCGACAGCGGTTGTACGTCTCCTCCATCCGTGTGCAAATCCCGGACGTCGGTCAGGGTAAGTTGGTAGCGCTCGGAGCTTTGTCCTGCGCTACGTAATCCTTTAATTTCATTGATAACATCGCTAATAACCGGCAGCGCGAGATAAATATTATGGCTTTCTGGCGTTGCCAGATCATCAGGCTGAAAAGGCGCTGGCAGCAAATCCTGATCAGGAATACGAAATACTGTCCCGTCTGGCATGCAGCCCGACGCACGGTTAATCATGATCTTACCCTGTGCGAGCAGCTCTTCGTTGATCGACAGTTCGGTAAATCCCCAGGCAAAATTCTCCAGCGCCCCCAACCGCTCACTCAGAATGTAGTCGCTATGGCGCTGCTGTTGCTGAAAATGCTGCGGCAGAGCAAACAGGCCTTCCTGCCAAATCACTCTGTTTTTCATTGTTGCCATGATCAGTCGTCCTCTTTTTTTATCTCAATGCTGTTCTGCCGCACATGAACCAGCAGACGGTAACGATGCCCAGTTCCTTCTACCGATTCTGTTTGTTTCCATTCACTGGTCTGGTCGTCTGAAAAATAAGCAACGACACCGATAAACTGTGTTTTTCCGTCCAGCTTCACTGGTGGTTGGGTTTTGATGGTGTCCGGGAGCAGGGTAAAATCCTGATGTTCGATATAGTTTTTCCCGAGTACATCCGGCAGTGGTGTGGTGGCTATCTGGTCATAATCAGCAGATTGCAGTTTTGAGTCATCGCTCAGATAGACCAGTTGAACATCAATGGGGGCAGGTTCTCCGTCACTATTGATATTGGTATCCTGCTCGGTAAGCAGAGTGACTGTAATTTCCGAAGGTTGTTCCGCCAGCGTGCCCACCTGAACGTCAGGATCACTGATAACCTGGCCAATTTTTTTCGCCGTTTCGCAGCCGGTTAACATGACCATCAGCAGGAGGCTGATCAGAAGCATCTTCAACATCATGCATCCAGCTCCCGCTGTTTCTCACGCAGCACCCGGTCATACACCTGGGCATACACTTCGTTAAACAGCATGGCGAAGCCCTGCTGGCGATCGGATGCCAGCTCTTCGTAATAGTGGCTGTACATCCGCCAGGCACCAGCGTCATCCAGTTCGCGCCGCAATTCATGGCTACGACGATACTGCACAAACCGACGCATCAGGCTCTGTGGTGAGAAGGCATCGAGCATTACACGCAACGCTTCGGTAATGGCGGCGCGGTTGGCTTCTTCATGATGGCGGACATTGCGCAGGCTCTCGCGAATAGCCGCAGGCGCCGCCAGATGCACCGGGCTTTTCCCCTCGGCAAACATCACTTCCAACGCTGTGGCGTAATCAAGGTTCAGGCGCAATGGGTTATCTTCCAGCGGGCGCAAATGTTTGTCCGACAGGCTGTTCTGGCTGTGCTGGAGATCGAGCAGTCCTTGAATGGCGGCCTGAAGCGCGCGTCCTGACTCTTCAAGAAAGGCATCTGCGTCCTGAGTGTTTTGCACACTAAGCGAACTTCCTAAGCCGCGCAGCAACGGTGTTACGGCAAGATGTTTATGCGCCATGTCTGCCAGCGATGTCTCGTCATCCTGCGGTTCGGCGTACACTGGCGGCAGATCCATAAACGGGTTGTCTATTCCCCCGTTCGCTTTTAGATCGGATAATGGCACTGTGCGTTGTTGCAAAGAAGCCGCAGAAAACTGTGTCAGGCTCTCGGTCTGCAGCACCTGAAGTGGGTCAGCCGAAAAACCGTTGACCACGGTGGGTGTCAGTTGATGACGGTGCTGCATGCCCGGATATTCAGGTTGGCCATCCGTGGATATCAGCGCCTCTGCCAGACTATCGCGACGGGTAACAATGCTTTCGGGCGTCGCCATCTGCTCGTCATAGCTGATGCGTTTTCCTTCATGCAGAAAGACCTTCAGCGCCAGCGCGCCAAGGCTGATTTCATCCCCCTGACACAGGCGTACCAGTCCGGCGTCGGTGGTTACAGGGGCCAGATTGATCATTAATCCCGGCATCAGGCTACGTAAACAGAATGCACCATCATGCTGGACAATCGTGCAGGCGCGGCCAGCAATAGAACCTGCCCGGTCCTGTACCGCCCAGTGGCACTCCCCGGCATGGCCAATATCTCCCCCGTCTGCGGAGAAAAGGCATTTCGCGGCACGACCACTTTCCAGTTCGTTGCCATTCATCACCTGCAACGTCAGTGACACATTGTTATGTTGTTGTTTTTCTTCTACCACGGACTGCTCCATAAAATTATTCCCTGATGTGGAGGGTTACGGAAGGCGGCACCTTCGGCTGACCAATGAAACTGGTTCTTCCCAGACAGGTGCTGGACTTGTCCCCGAGCCGCATTCCTTTTGCCTGATCGGGTGCCAGACACAGCTGTAAGTCCCAGGCAAACTGGTCGCGCAATAAGAAAGAGATGAACATTTTCAGCGCCTGATGATTTTCACCATCCGGCAAAAATGACAGATAACGCGTCATTGACAGGTCACCAATCTGCAGCAGGAATTTACCGCTACGATCCGGCACCCGCGCGCCGAGCGTAAAATTGACACCCAACACCGACTTGCCCTGAATATGCCCTGCAGTTTTCTTTTTTGGTGTGCGCTCACCAAGCCGGTTCTGTTCAGATGGCGTAATTGCAACCCAGCGCAATTGCCAGCTTTTGATAGCAACCACCGGGAGATCGAAACAGTGTGAGACGAGATTACAAATCACCTCGGGTGCGCGCCCCGGCGTTGCCAGTACACCGGCGTAGGCCAGCATTTTGCTGTGATTGATAGCAAGCCTGTCGCGAATGCTCTGACTCCCCAACCCCACAAGGGCATACATCCGCTGCGAAAAATGATCCGAGCCCCCATTGCGAAAACAGATGTAATAGCGGTACTTACGCCAGGCGTGGTACGCAAATTGCGTCCAACGGTGGCTGAATAGATCAAGAAAGTCTTTTAATCCTTCTTCATTCTGAGCGGACTCCAGCGCCATCCGGTCCAGGTAGTACCCCGGTAACGGCGACTGGCTACCGGATAAGCCGAGAAATCTTGTGGTCAGAGAAAACTGCCCGTTATCGTTGCGTTCAAGCGTGCTTAAATCGCTACCAGGAAAGGAAATACTGGCGTCAGATTTGAAAAGCACGACCTCCTTTCCTGGCTCGGTACGCAGTGAGGGCTCACATCCGGAATCACCATGGCGTCGATACAGCGACTCCAGCAGCATGTAAAAATTCATGCTGCGCACGTCTGCCGGTAGCGCTTCCTGCTTCGCTACATCAGGGCGTGTTGGCCGCTGCTTTGCCATTCCCATGCCTCCTGACTTTCCGTGTTAATAATTTTCAGACAGTGGAACGAGTTGATGCTGGCATACAGAGAGAAAAACGCTGACAACACAGCTCCCAGCAAGTACACCTCCCCCTCGCAAACAAACGGCGCGGGGTTAATCCATAGTGTCGTGGCTAGCCCTCTGACGGGAACGCCCTTGAACAACCTGTCCACTGGCCAGGTTTCCATCTTCTCAATGGCATCAAGCTTTTGCCGGGAAAGCCTGGCCTGCTGTGGGTGGTGGACGCCAGGGAGATCGAAGGTGCGAAGAATTTGTACCAGCACGTCCCGATCCAGTAGGGAGAGGTAGTTCAGATTCATGCTGGAAATAAGCGACCAGTGCATATCTCCGTCCGTGACGGGGTACAACGGTCGCGTTGGGCGAGTGACGTTACTGAAAGAAGCAACAGCTGGATTTTTGCCAATAGCAACGCAAATGTCGCCGGTATGTAGCTCTGCAGGTAACATCTGATTGGTACAAACCAATGATGCAGTGACGATTTCTCCTTTCAACCGGGAAATCCCCGGTTCGCTGCCATCGGCATGGACAAAAGCAATCGTGTGGTCAAGACCTTGATGGAACAGGGAGGTTTTTGTCCGATGATGCCAGTACACCACCTCGCGCTGGCGGCTGTATTCAATCTGGTGATTGAAACTTTCAAATTCAGGCCAGGTTCTGGTTTTATTGCCCCGTCCTGAAGGCCGGTCTGAATCCTGAAGATTGCTGGATACCGATTCCACCTGGAAAATATCGTAAGCATCCGGATGCTTATGGCTGGCACGCAGTGGGTACTGCGTCACGCTACCATCGGGTCTGACGGGTTCTGCGTGATGGACAAACAAGTTGACGGCAGGCGTACAATAAAGCCGCAATGAATTCCGGCGCAGCTTACTATCAACAGGCAGAGGCTGGTTAAAGCGCAGGCGCAACGTGAAGGCATTGACCGGAAAATCCTCCGGTAACGGAGCTCCTCCCCTTAGATGAAAGAAAAAGAAACTCTCCGGATAACAAAAATATTCCTGGAGGACCCGATAACCATTGTGGACGTTTTTCGGCCACGGCAGCAACGCATCGCCACGTTCAAACCCTGCAGCCTCCAGCCATAAATCAGGTAACGGGATCTTACATTCTCCGGCAATGAGTTCGGCATCGATCAGGCGTTCACTGAACCACAAATACAGTTGATGGCGGGTATAGTCGTCTTCATTTCCCAGCCAGAAAGTGAGCTTGTTGAGATCCAGCGAGCGAGGAACAATACCTGCAGCTGCGACAAAATCGATATCAATGATGCCTTCTTTGAGAGTGCTACTGTTACACACATCCTTGATTTGCACAGGCTGCAACCAGACATCCCGCGCCAGAGTGAAATGGCAAACGGGAGGCAAAGCATCTTCGCTCTCAGCCAACGCCCCTTTTCCAGGTGATAGCGAACCATGTGCAGTTCGTGATCTGATCAATTCATTACGGCAAACCTGAACTGGTGCATTGAGTCGATTTTTGGGGTGGTATTCAATCACCGTCATGGCAGGCACCGGACGGAGATAATTAGGCCAGAGCATCCGGATAATACCGTGCGTAAACTCCGGAAATTCATCTTCCAGCTTTTGCCGTAGCCCACCAGAAAGGAAGGCAAACGCCTCCATCAAACGTTCTACATCAGGATCCCCTGCCTTTTCAGACAGGAAACGGGCCAGATGTGGCTTTTCCTCCGTCAGCAGCTTGCCTAATTGACGAAGATAATCCAGCTCTTCCCGATAGTAACGCTCCTCAAAAGCCATGATATTTACTCCACCTGAAAGTGCTGATGGCTATCCAGCAAAATGTCAAACTCCAGGACATCAACTGCATCTTCAAAATCCACCTGAGCCATAATGTGAAAACGTAACTCCAGTGGGGAGTAGCCATCCGATATGGCGGCAGTCACAACAGCATCCGCGATACGGGGCTCATACCGCAGGATGCAATCGTGCAGCCCTCGCCCGATTTCATGGCGAAAATCGCGGGAAACGAGAGCTTCATCGTTTAAATCAGCAATCCCCAACTCAGGGGAGCCACAGCAACTGCCGGAACGGGTATTGAGGATGTTTTGCAGGTTTTGCATGATGGAACGCAGCAACACCATTTTTGGTTTCCGACGAGGCGACAACGTAGCCGCGTCGCTGATACGTTCAAATAAGCTTCCCCCAATGCCCCGCTCCATCACAATGGTTACTCCCTGTCCAGACGCCCAACCAGAGACAGGTCGAAGCTGGCCCCCATGTACTTGAAGTGTGGTCGAACGGAAAGTGCAACCTGATACCAGCCCGGTTCACCTTCAACGTCCAGCACCTCAATCTTCGCCTGACGTAGTGGTTTACGGCTGCGGACTTCTGCCGGTGGGTTTTCCTGATCGGCGACATACTGACGGATCCACGCATTCAGCTCTCGTTCGAGATCGCCACGCTCTTTCCATGAGCCAATTTGTTCGCGTTGCAACACTTTGATGTAATGCGCCAGGCGGCTAATGATGAAGAGATAGGGTAGTTGCGTCCCCAATTTGTAGTTGGTTTCAGCTTCTTTTCCTTCTGGCGTGTTCGGGAAGACCTTGGGCTTTTGTACAGAGTTGGCAGAAAAGAAAGCGGCGTTATCACTGCCTTTACGCATGGTGAGTGTGATGAAACCTTCTTCAGCCAGTTCGAACTCACGGCGATCAGTGATCAACACTTCCGTTGGAATTTTCGCCTGTAACTGCCCCATGGCTTCATAAAGATGCACGGGCAGATCCTTAACCGCTCCGCCATTTTGTGGGCCAACGATATTTGGACACCAGCGGTATTTAGCAAAGCTCTCCGCCATATTTGAGGCCAACAGAAATGCGGTGTTACCCCAGAGATAATCTTCGTGATTGCGGCTGACATCTTCACGATAGTTAAAACTTTTTACTGGGTTTTCACCTGGCGCATAGGGCTGGCGCAGCAGAAAACGAGGTGCGGTAAGGCCAAGGTAGCGAGAATCTTCAGCTTCGCGAAGCGCACGCCATTTACTGTAAGCCGGGCCTTCAAAAATAGCGCCGGGATCTTTTATCGCCGGCAATTCAGCCCAGGTATCCAGACCGAAAAATTCAGCTGAGACCGATGACAGGAAAGGGGCATGCGCCATCGCGCTGACTGTGCTGATATATTTCAGCAATTTCATATCCGCAGCGGTGTTTTTAAACGCATAGTTACCAATAATTGCCGCGACCGGCTCTCCACCAAACTGGCCGTAGCCGCTGGAGTAAACATGCTTATAAAACCCGGACTGGGTAATTTCAGGCGCAAATTCGAAGTCGTCGAGCAGTTCCTCTTGAGTTGCATGTACGACATAAATTTTGATGTTTTCTCGCGTGTCTGCTCGCTCCACCAGAACTTTCAGCGAACGCAAAAATGATTCCAGTTCCTGAAATTCGGGGGAATGAACGATGAGATCCATCTGCCGTCCCATACGCTCGTCAATGTCGGCAATCATGGCATTTACAGCGAGAATATCGATTGGTTCTGCTTCGTTGTCGCTTTGTAGCAGCGCTGAAATAAAGGCAGTAACACCATGGCGCGCAATATCGTAACTTTCGGAATCTGGTTGAAACCGGGTTTGCGACATAATTTCATCCAGCAGGGATGGTGTAGCCGCAGGTGTAGCGCTGACCGGAGCAAGTTCTTCCTGTTGAGACATACTGAAATCCTTGTACAAAGTTATTTCTGACTGGCGAGACCCAGCTCCTGAATCAGCTGCTCGCGGGTTTCTTCGTTATCCAACAGCGCCTGAAGCTGGGCGCGGAAAGACGGGATATTGCCCATTGGCCCTTTCAGCGCGGCCAGCGCCTCACGCAATTCCAGCAGTTTTTTCAGTTCCGGCACCTGAGCGGCAATGTTGTCTGGCGAAAGATCGGCAATGGATTTCACCTTGAGATTGATATCCATCCGCGCACCGGAGGTTTCGTTGAGCACCGACGGCGTGGTGAAATCACGGCGGATATCTGATTCGGCGATGACGGCATCGAAATTGTTTTTGTTGATGGAAACGGGCTGGCGTTCGTCCAGTGGAGTATCGTCCGCTTTACCTTTCAGATTTCCCGTCACCAGCAAATTAAGCGGCAGTTCCACTTCTGCTGTCTGGCCATCCGTTTTGGGGACGTAGCGGATATTAATTCGTTCTTTCGGGGCGATACTGCCTTGTTTATTGGTACTCATTGATATATTCCATCGGGTTAAGTGAATGTATCCCATTCAGACTATTTAAAGAAACCCCTCTCACCATACAAGCAATGAATATCACCTCAATGATAATAAAAAAAGAATGCAGGGTTGTCTTTAATGCGTATGATATGCAGAGAAAAACGATTTTATAAAATCCACTTCCGTACTTTTGATAAGCACGATATGCTCAGGAATCCTTAACAGCTTGATAAGCATATAGATAAAACAGGATGACCAGTAATACCGTTCGTTACTTGCCCGCTAAAACAAAATATATTTTAAAACAGCATGGTTACGCATCTATATATTTACCTCAACAATGATAAAAAATCAAAACACAACGAACCAAAATGATTAACTCATTTTTCATCCAGTACATGAATGAATACTTAATAAAACTAAAGCACATCCGTTTTCATACATCTATACCGATGGATTAATAAATTTTTCGTGTGAACATATAGATATCCTGGTCACCAGGAATTGACGAAGACAACTATATATCTATACGCATCCATTATGAAAAGGAGTTAATCATGCCAACACCCTGTTATATATCGATTAAAGGCCAGACGCAGGGGCTAATCACCGATCGGGCGTTTACAGCAGAATCCGTGGGCAATATCTACGTTCAGGGACATGAAGATGAAATGCTGGTGCAGGAATTTCAGCATAACGTTACGGTACCAACCGATCCGCAGTCTGGTCAGCCCAGCGGCCAACGCGCGCATAAGCCGTTCATTTTTACTGTCGCACTGAATAAAGCCGTACCACTGCTGTACAACGCACTGGCATCCGGTGAAATGCTGCCGACCACCGAATTGCACTGGTATCGCACTTCCATTGAAGGTAAACAGGAGCACTTCTTCACTACACGCCTGACGGACTCCACTATTGTGGATATCAACTGCCATATGCCGCACTGTCAGGACGACACGAAACGTGAGTTTACTCAGTTGATTCAGGTATCTCTGGCTTACCGTAAAATCGAGTGGGAACACGTTTCCGCAGGGACATCTGGAGCCGACGACTGGCGTGCGCCACTGGAGGCATAAAACAAAACTACAGCATTCTGCCTGGGGTGGAATGCTGTTCTTTATATTTAGTGGGAACCAAATTCCAAATCAACGCACTGTAACGTTTAAATACCGGGAGATGGCGGATGCCGGACACTCCGGCGGTAGCATGCCTGCGGATCAACAAGTCGTCCTCCCTTTGCTTCGAGGTAATAATGTCACGCTTTATTAATCAGCGAATGAATGGAGTTGTTGACTATGAATGGTCCAGATTGCTGGGGCGAGTGAAGAACGCCAATTTTGATTTCAAAGCATTAGCTGATGCATTGGACTGTCAGAAAAATTTTTATGGCGTAGGCATCATATACAATGATGGTTCGCTCTCATATCTTGTCCGTAGCCCAAAAAAAACGCCCACATCAGAGAGAAGCCAGGTTACGCATGTCATTGTCACAAAGGTAATTCTGGCTACCCGTGACAGCGCTGCTAACAGTGTTAAGGAGGCTGTTTCAGCACCTTCTTTATGGAGTGAAGGTTTTGCAACGGGATTATCCTGCGGAGCATTAATTTTAACCGTAGCTGCGGCTGGTTTAGCTGCAGGTACAGTGCCACTAACCGGGGGTATTAGTACACCTCTGGCAATACTGACTGCGGCAGGAACAACTGCGACAGCACTTCAGTGCTTTAATGGAATATGGCGATTGTGGGACATCAGTAGCAATGATGCAAAAACTGTCAATTGGGTAGATTCTCAGGATTGGTATATAGCAACAACTACAGCTCTCGATATAATTTCTCTTTCAGCCGCTGCTGGTGCAATGAAAGAAATTATAGCAACATATCGGTTCATGAAGTCATCATCCTCCATAAAAGTTCGCGAATGGCTTATGAATTTTTCTCGTTCAGAACGTGTTCGCCTTACAGAAAATATTATAAAGCGATTAAATCCCGGCGTTTCTAAAAAAGTGATTAAGGCAATGATTAAGGCCGGGAAATACCCAAGACGTTATCCATCAGAAGCTTTTCATAAAACGTTACAACAGCAATTAGTAAACACCATCACTAGCGCAATGGCATTTTCTGGAAGTGCTATTAGCGGAGTAATTCGTTACCCTTCGAGCATCCCAAAATCTGGGGAATACGTATATGGGTTATTACAATCGATAGATGTGGTGTATTAAATGAAAATATTACAGCCACTAATTGGCAAACGATTCATTACACTTCTTACAGATGGAAGGATCGCAGATAAAACCATAAAACTCGGTCAAATTGAGTTGCTGGACAAATGCTCGCCAGAACCAGCAGGATACTTGACCTGCCCGCTAAATGTACAATCTATCCCTAAGGAAGGTGCGAACAAGTTCCTGATATGAGATCATCATATTCATCCGGAGCGCATCCCAGAGGGACATCATGAGCCATCAACTCACCTTCGCCGATAGTGAATTCAGCACTAAGCGCCGTCAGACCCGAAAAGAGATTTTCCTCTCCCGCATGGAGCAGATTCTGCCATGGCAAAACATGGTGGAAGTCATCGAGCCGTTTTATCCCAAGGCGGGCAATGGCCGACGGCCCTATCCGCTGGAGACCATGCTGCGTATTCACTGCATGCAGCATTGGTACAACCTGAGCGACGGTGCCATGGAAGATGCCCTGTACGAAATCGCCTCCATGCGCCTGTTTGCCCGATTATCCCTGGATAGCGCCCTGCCGGATCGCACCACCATCATGAATTTCCGCCACCTGCTCGAGCAGCATCAACTGGCCCGTCAATTGTTCAAGACCATCAATCGCTGGCTGGCCGAAGCAGGCGTCATGATGACCCAAGGCACTTTGGTGGATGCCACCATCATTGAGGCACCCAGCTCTACCAAGAACAAAGAGCAGCAACGCGATCCGGAGATGCATCAGACCAAGAAAGGCAATCAGTGGCACTTTGGCATGAAGGCCCACATTGGTGTCGATGCCAAGAGTGGCCTGACCCACAGCCTAGTCACCACCGCGGCCAACGAGCATGACCTCAATCAGCTGGGTAATCTGCTTCATGGAGAGGAGCAATTTGTCTCAGCCGATGCCGGCTACCAAGGAGCGCCACAGCGCGAGGAGCTGGCCGAGGTGGATGTGGACTGGCTGATCGCCGAGCGTCCCGGCAAGGTAAAAACCTTGAAGCAGCATCCGCGCAAGAACAAAACGGCCATCAACATCGAATACATGAAAGCCAGCATCCGTGCCAGGGTGGAGCACCCGTTTCGCATCATCAAGCGGCAGTTCGGCTTCGTGAAAGCCAGATACAAAGGGCTGCTGAAAAACGATAACCAACTGGCGATGTTATTCACCCTGGCCAACCTGTTTCGGGTGGACCAAATGATACGTCAGTGGGAGAGATCTCAGTAAAAACCGGAAATAACGCCAGAAATGGTGGAAAAAATAGCCTAAATAGGCTGATTCGATGTGTTTGCGGGAAAAAAATCGGCCCAGATCCGCGAAATTTTAATCAGCGAGTCAGCTTGGGAAGAAATGACCTGCTTATTCGCACCTTCCCTAATCCAATCGCTCTCGGCATAATATGCCTCATGCTGGGAGGCGTGTATACCATTGGAATACAACTCATTCTTTTTACTTTTAAAACTTCAATGCTTCAAAATGTCGCCATCACTTTCATTTCTTTGTTAATAATAGCCATTATGTTAGGTCCAGCACCATGGTGCATTGGCCGGGGAAATATATGGGGATTGTATATTTTTCTTATTTTATATCTCATTGATATTGTGATCGTTTTAACATACGTGCTGTTTTTCATATTAAACTTTTCCTTACACAATCTCTCTTTACAAGAAATCACCACTTCTATTTTGTTAATAACATTAATATGGCTCTGTAAAAAAACATTAAATAGCAACCTTTTTATTAATTTCGTTTCGTATTGCAGAATACGACGCCTGTCCCTGGAAGTTTGCACCATCAAGAGAAAAATAAAGCACTAACTTAATTTAAAAGCAATAACAATAACCTCCGCCTACCATTTATCACACTAAAATACAGGAGATTACAATGCTCGGACAAGGATTACGCTTTACGCTTAATATTAATGGCCTGTTGGAAACCACAACTGCAGTGGTGAACTTTACTCTTTATCAAAGTCATTCAACTCCTTTCACATTAGAAGTAGAAATAGCCAGTTCGCTTTTTAACTTAACGGCAGAAAACTTTCTCGAAAAGAAAGCCTGTTTGACCATATGGCAAGGTGATATACCATTGCGCGAAGTGAGTGGTATTGTAACCAGCGTTTTACTCGGTGAAAATAATAACTGGCAAATGCGCTATCATGTGACAATACACCCACCATTATGGCGCGCAGGTTTGCGGTATAATTTCCGTATTTTCCAACAGCAAGATATTCAAACCATCTCTGATATTCTGCTCCAGGAAAATGATATAACCGAATGGTCGCCTCAATTCAATGAAGAACACCCTCCAAGAGAATTTTGCGTACAGTATGGAGAAAGTGATCTGGAATTCCTGACGCGTCTCTGGTCAGAGGAAGGGATTTTTTTCTTTGAACAACCGAGCAATGAGGAGGCGGAACAACATCTGGTGTTATGTGACTATGTAGCGGGATTACCAGTATCAGGCACATTGAAATTTAACCCAAATGAATCCACAGATACGACACCTGCTAGCGTGAGTGAATTCCGCTATCGCGCATTAATACGCCCTGCAATGGTGACAACTCAAGATTTCACTTTCAAGCGGCCGGGCTGGCCTGCTAATTACAGTCATCAGGGTGAGTTTCTCAATGGTCAACATCCGCAATATGAAATATTCGACTACCCCGGTCGTTTCAAAGATGAACAACATGGTGAAGATTTTGTTCGCTACCAGACTGAGGGATGGCGTAATGATAGTGAAACAGCAAATTGCATTAGTAATTCGCCAACGTTGTGGCCAGGTAGCCGATTTACACTTGCCGGACATCCGTTTGCCACATTAAATCGACAATGGCAAGTAGTGAGTAGCACACTCTCTGGAGATCAGCCACAGGCGCTGCACGGCAATCAGGGGACTGGTACAACCCTCAGCAACGAGTGTGAAGTCATACCCGCAGACAGAACATGGCGATCGAGATCACCATCCAAACCCAGAGTTGATGGCCCACAAAGTGCCATCGTAACTGGCCCTACCGGCGAAGAAATTTTCTGTGATGAGCACGGGCGCGTCCGCGTCAAATTCCATTGGGACAGATATAACCCTAAAACAGAGGAAAGCTCCTGCTGGGTACGAGTCTCGCAGGCGTGGGCGGGTTCAGGTTTCGGCAATCTCGCCATTCCACGCATTGGTCAGGAAGTCATTGTGGATTTTCTTAACGGCGACCCGGACCAACCTATCATCATGGGTCGTACCTACCATCAGGATAACCGCTCGCCTGGTAGCCTGCCTGGCACCAAAACACAGATGACTATCCGCTCAAAAACTTACCAAGGTGAAGGCTTCAACGAACTACGTTTTGAGGATGCCACCGGAAAAGAACAACTCTATATGCACGCCCAAAAAGACATGCAAACCGAGGTGCTGCATGACCGAACGACGACAGTGGACCACGACCATACCGAAACGGTGAAGAACAACCAGACGGTCACGGTGGGCGTCGGTCAGACAGTCAATGTGGGTGGCAAAAATGAAGGCGGGCATGATCAAAAAGTTACTGTAGCCCATGACCAGACAATCACAGTGCAGAATAAGCAGACACTGAATGTCACGCAAGATCGCGAGAAGAATATCGGTGGTGATCAGACTATTACGGTCATTGGTAAAGATACTGAAACCGTAACAAAAGATCAGAGCATCACTGTTAAGGAGAATTTCACACTTGATGTCGCTCATATCACCACCATCAAATCCGGCGACAAAATTGAACTGAAATGCGGAGCCAGCTCCATCACTCTGGAAAGCAGTGGGAAAATTACTATTTCCGGACAGAACTTCAATTTTACTGCCGGTGGCCCCGTGCACCTCAACGGCAAAGATGTATTTATCAACTGAGGCGTGAAGGATGGAATTTAGAAATCTGACGCCTTTTTCAGTAATGGAATATGCGATGGACGATAAACATAATGAGCGCCATCGCGTTGTTGTCATGAAAACCGGTTATCAGTTGAAGCAAGACGAGAGTGGCCAGTGGCAAGCGAAGCTGATGGAAAACCCGCCATTACCACTCTGTGTTGAGGATAAGTTTTCCGGAGAAATGAACGTTTCTTCTGTGTTGCGTGAAAGTGACCTCGCCCCCCTAAAGCCTGCCTGTGACATCATCATTAACGGAACAGCTTACACACCGGATGGCATTGCTGTGTCAGAAATGACAGCGGCAATACTGATGCGTTCACCTTCTGGCGAAGTAATACTGGACAAAAAATTACGGGTGACGGGGAAACGCTTTTACCAGCGCCAGCCCCTTACTGGACAATGGTATGAAACTGAGCCGGAGCCATTCACATCCCTACCGCTGGATTACCGCTACGCTTTTGGCGGCGAATGCCGTATGGAAGCTGACAGCGAATATGCAAACCGCATTCCTGAAGAATACCGTCTCACCGAAGAGCAACGTCGGAAACACCCAGACCGGGAAAACCCGCCTCTGGCGCACATAACCTGCCCAGTGAACCCACTGGGGCTGGGCTATATGCAGTCGTGGTATCTGCAAACTTGTGGTGTTTCACAAGTCGAAGCCCCCCGCATCATTGCAGTGGCTAGTCCGTTCACCCTCAGGCAGTTTGCAGCCTGCCTTGACGGAAAAGCCGACTGGTTTACCCCTGAATTTCAACCGGCAGGTTTTGGCGCAGTTGGTCGCTCCTGGTGGCCACGTTTACTGCTGGCGGGAACCTATGATCAAGAGTGGCTGGAAATACAACACCCTGATCTACCAGATGATTTTGATTTCGGTTACTGGAACTGTGCGCCGCAGGACCAGCAAATCCCGTTTTTGCAACCGGGGACAGAGATTGCGCTGACAGGATTTCACCCGGACGGCGACATCAGCTTTCTGCTGCCTCCTCATCAGGCCCGGGTATTACTGCGGATGAATACCGGTGAACTTATTCCGCAACTGATGTGGACGGATACCCTGCACATTGACACTGACACACGCATGGTGTCACTGACGTGGCGCTATCTGCTGCCGGTCAGCGCAGATGTCCGGGTGATGGAAGCCCGCTACAGCACAGGGAAGATGCCATCATGGCGATAAATTACATCGCGCGTCAGGACACTAACTGGCTGGTTATTTCCGTCACGCCTGATGTGTGTAAAACCCCCATCGGTCCCTCGACCCCCCCCGTTCCCTATCCGGTAACCGCCAGCCTGGGCGATGCCGTGCAGGTCGTGCCTGAGGTAAAAGCGAACGGCAAACCGCTTCTGGTGCTGGCGCAGAGTTTTGTCCCTTACACCAGAGGCGATGAACCGGGGGTGGCGAAGGGCATCAAAAGCGGGACCGTGGGTGATATCTGCGAGCCACTGGCGCACAGCAGTACAGTCTACGCTGGTGGAAAGGCGATTTTGCGTCACGGAGACGCGTTCTGGATGAATGCCAGAAATACGACCGGCGTGATTGTCGGTCAGCCGCCGGCAGCCGGCGTTCCCGCTGCAGGTGCAGACCCGGCAGTGGAGCCTGATACACCGGAAGAACAGGGGTTTATGGATTCGCTTTTTCAGGCATATGAACGTGAAGCCGAATCCCGGCGTCAGACGGCACAGGCGATGGCTGACACGGCAGAAGCGATAAAAGAATCCGTCCGTGATTTCTTTACCGACCATTCTGCTGATGGTGTCATAAACAGCCAGGCGACGGGTGCGATGCTCAGTGCGGCCAGTTACTACAGCATGACCCCGGAAACAGCCCGGAACATCGCAGAACAGGTCGGGGGTGAGGCGGCAGAAACCTTTAATGCCATGGATACGCCGGAGAACCGTGCCCTGATGACCGCAGCACAGGGCATCATTGCCGCTGTCGCATTACGCTCTGCCGGCGGGATGGATATGGACGGCGCCAGAATAAAGGGGAGAGTGAAGGCAAAAGGAGGAGAAGGGGAATTCTCACCCGGCGAGCTGTGTACTCACGCAGGCGAACCTGTGGATGTCGCACGCGGTGATTTCCTGCAGCACTTCAGCGTTCTTTCCCTTCCCGGCTCCCTGCCACTGACGCTTTCCCGCTTTTACCGCTCACAGGCTCAGGGCGGCGGGATATTCGGTGCAAAATGGACCGATGAATGGTCCGTCACCCTGACGACCCGTGACAACAACCTTCACTTCACCGACCATGAAGGCGTGGTGCTGTACTACCCCGTTCCTCAGGATGGCAGGTTCCGCGAAGTCATCAATTCCCGGCAGGCGTATTACCGGCTGTCCGGGGATATACGCGGTGAACTGACGCTCCTGGACCGCCGGACTCAGCGGACGCAGGTGTTTTCTCCGGCCGGTGAAGGCGTCTGGCTGCTCTCTGCTGTCCGTGACCGTTACGGTAACCGGATTGATTTTCTCCGTACGGATGCCCTGCTCACAGAGGTCCGCCACAGTGACGGTTACACGCTCACTCTTGACTGGCAGCAACAGCACCTGATGAGCATTGACCTGGTCACGCCGGAGCCTCAGCGTCTCGTGACCTGTGGTTATGACGCTAATGGTTTTCTGGCGGAATGCGACACCTTCCAGTTCACGCATCTGTGGCATGAATACTCGCCGGAAGGATTTATGACCCGCTGGCGGGATACGGACAAAACCTGCGTGGATATCGGTTATGACGCGCAGGGCCGGGCCGTCAGTACCCGGTCAACGGAAGGCTATTACGACGACCGCTTTATCTATAACGATGAAGAAAAATGCACCACCTATCTGGATGCGGAGGGCGGTGAAACCCGCTACTGGTACAACGAAGACGGCCTCGTCACCCGGAGCCTCGACCCGCAGGGCCGGGAAGAAATGACGGTCTGGGACAACACACAACTGCAGTCCCGCACCGACCCTGCCGGGCGTACCACGGAATATCACTACACCGAAGACGGCGATATCCACCATCTCTCCCTGCCGGGTGGATACAGTCTGTATTACGACTATAACGATGACGGGCAGCTCACCCGGCTGACCACGCCGGACCGGCAGGTCTGGCAGTGGGATTATGACGACCACGGCAGCATGGTCAGCCTGACCGACCCGCAGGGCCGGGTGCAGCAGTTCAGCTACAATGCGCAGGGGGATTTACTCAGGCAGGTACTGCCGGGTGGCGCCACCTGGCAGTGGAATTACGATGCACTGCACCGGGTACGGGAGACGGTCGCGCCGGACGGCGGTGTGACACAGACTGAACAGGATATCCTGGGCCGTCTGCTGAGTGTAAAAGACCCGCTGGGCTTCACCACACAATTCCGTCACAGTAAAAAACACGCCGGTCGGCAGGGCAGTGTGGAAGAAATAAACCGTCCGGACGGTGTGCGTGAACTGCTGCTGCAGAACAGCGAAAAGCTGCCGGAAAGCGTCACCGACGGGGAAGGCAAAACCACCCGTTACGAATACGGCGCCTTTGACCTGCTGACGGCGGTCATCCGCCCGGACGGTGAACGGCTCGAATGCCGTTACGATAAACTCACCCGGCTGACTGACATCATCAATGCCGCAGGTGAACGCTACCGTCTGGAATACGACAAGGCCGGGCAGCCTGTCGCGGAAACTGACTTTACCGGGCGCACACTGACTTACGCATACGACGCCGCAGGCCGCTGTATCCGCACCACCTTCCCGGACGGCACGCACCTGAACCGCCGTTATAACGTGACCGACCAGGTGACGGATGAAAGTGTCACCCGGGGCGACAGCGACCGTGTCCTGAGTGCCACCACTTTCCGCTATGACACGCTGTGCCGTCTGGTGGAGGCGAAAAACGACGATGCGACAGTCAAATATGAATATGACGATGCCGGCAGGGTTGTGGCTGAGACCATCAACGGCAGACGTACGGAATATCAGTACGACCCCGCCCTGGATACGGTCTCACTACGCACCACCGGCGGTATCACAGAATGCTTCACCCGCAGTCAGATGGGGTATCTGACGGCCTGGCAGATAGCTGACCATGCGCCGCTGATGTTTGAGCATGACCTGCGCGGTCAGGAAACATCCCGCAGCAGCAGTGCCGGATTTTACCAGACGCTGGATTACACACCAGCGGGAATGCCGGCACGGCAGAAAGCCGGAGGCCATCAGGCCGGGTCGGTTGAGCGTAACAAAAGCCTGACGCGGCAGTGGCTGTATGACAGGGCGTACAACCTGACGATGATATCGGACTCACTGCGCGGGACGATGTTCAACAGCATCACGGAAAACGACCAGATAAGCCACACCACCTGGACGGGCAGCGGCAACACATCAGTGTGCGAGGAGCGTTTTACTTACGACAAAAACCTCAACATTGTCCGCCGCCTGACCCGGGTGAATGATGTACTGGAAAATGAAACCCACCAGCAGCTACAGCATGGACGGGTGACATCCCGGGGGCATAAAGCCTGGCGGCACACAACCTCCCGCATAAACCCGGAGACCGGGAAACCGGAGCAGGGAAAATTTGTCCGGGTGGTGAACGCGCACAATATCACCTGGAAATACGATGTTAACGGCAGACTGGTACAGAAGCTGGTCGATAAAGGCGGTTACCGTCCGCTGGAATGGCGCTACCGGTGGGATGCGCGAAGTCAGCTGACGGGGCTGGAGACCCCCGACGGCGAACGCTGGGAATATAAATATGACCCGTCCGGCAGACGTATCAGCAAGCGGTGTACCAGCCACGACAAACCCGGTATGGACTTCCACTGGAACGGTGACCAGTTAACGGAAGAAATCCCGGTTAACCAGGACGGTACACCAGATTATGAAAACGCCATTCGCTGGATATACGAGCCAGGGAGTTTTACGCCGGTTGCGCGCTATGAGAAAGGACAACTGCATTATGCCGTAACGGATACGGTCGGCAGGATACAGGAGCTGCTGACGGAAGACGGCACCATAGTCTGGCGCGGTGAGCAGCAGCTCTGGGGCCGGGAGGAAAGCATCAGTAAGGAAGATGCGCCCTCCTGCCGGTTACGGTTTCCGGGGCAGTATGAGGATGAGGAATCGGGACTGTACTATAACCGGTTCCGGTACTATGATTGCGAAACAGGGCAGTATATCAGTGCGGACCCGATAGGGCTAAATGGAGGAATAAATCTCTATAGTTACGTGCCTAATCCGCTGGGGTGGATAGATCCTCTTGGATTAACTGGTTGGCAAATAGATGGCGATAAGACTACAGCTATTTTGCAAGGTGGTCCTTTTAAAGAGAAATATTATAAAGATGGAAGAACAGGTTTGTGGTGGTCTAAAGATACAACGGGTCACGGTGGCTCTGCCTACAAAGTCTATGAAGAAAAGTCTACTCACTTAGAGTGGATCGCAGATGCTGATAAAAATGGTAATTACATGCCAAACAAGCATAAGGGCAACACTGGGAAAAGTATTCCTAAGAAAGCCTGCAAAGGCATATCTGTCAAATTTTAAGGTCGGCCATGATTAATTCATCAAAAGAGTTTATTGAATTAAGGAATAGTGATTTCCCTGCTGAATGCAACAGAGCAAAAATAGAGGGAGCTCCCATCGAAGTATGGTTTGAGCTCATTGAGAAGTATCCGGATATGAGGGTCTGGGTAGCACGTAATAAAGCTATCCCCAGAGAAATAATAGTTTACCTTTCCAAGGACAGTGATCCTATTGTTCGACATGCAATTTGTTCCAAATATCCTCTTGATATGGATATATACTTATTATTCTCAAAAGACCCAGACGAAGGCATTAGATCAAGGTTAACATTTAATAAAAAATTGCCTCTCGCAATCTTGAAAGAAATGTCAGAAAACGACCCCAGTGAATTCGTACGTTCTCAAGCTATAGATAAATATAAACAGCGTGTATCTTGAGTTAATAAAAGCCGGGTAAGTGTTTACCCATACCGATGCGCTAGGGCGCACCACGACCTATGACTATAACGACGAGGGCGATATCAGTCACATCGCCCTGCCAGGCGGTGCTGACTGGCGGTTTAGCCATGACGCCCTACATCAGGTGCGGGAGACCACCGCGCTGGATATGCTGGGCCATCTGCTGGGCGTGAAAGACCCCCTTCGGGTTCACTTTCGCTACAGTCAGCATCACGCTGGACCCAGGGCTGCGTGGAAGAAATCAGCCACCCCGACGGTGAACGTTACCGCCTGGAATATGACCTGGCGGGACAGCTTGTTGCTGAAACGGACTTTACCGGACGCAGGCTGACTTACGTTTACGATGCAGCCGGGCGCCGTATCCGTCCTTCCCGGACGGCACGCACCTGAACCGCCGGTACACTGTCACCGACCAGCTAACCGACGAAACCGTTACACAGGGCGACACCCCCCCGTATCCTGAGCACCACCACCTCTCGCCATGACGCACTGTGCCGCATGGTGGAAACCCGTGATGCTGATGCGACGGTGAAGTCCTGGAAAGCGAGACGCACCAGCAACTGCAGCAGGGCCGGGTGGTATCATGGACACATGAGGGCTGGCGGCACACGACCCGCCGTATCAGCCCGAAGGCTGGCAAAACGGAGGACGTGAAATTTTTCAAGATGGTGAATGCGCACACTGTCACTTGAAAATATGACGTTAACGGCAGGTTGGCAGAGAAACAGGTCGATACCGGTGGCTATCGCCCGCAGCAGTGGCGCTATCGCTGGGAATATAAATACGACCCGTCCGGCAGACGTATCAGCAAGCGGTGTACCAGCCACGACAAACCCGGTATGGACTTCCACTGGAACGGTGACCAGTTAACGGAAGAAATCCCGGTTAACCAAGACGGTACACCAGATTATGAAAACGCCATTCGCTGGATATACGAGCCAGGGAGTTTTACACCGGTTGCGCGCTATGAGAAAGGACAACTGCATTATGCCGTAACGGATACGGTCGGCAGGATACAGGAGCTGCTGACGGAAGACGGCACCATAGTCTGGCGCGGTGAGCAGCAGCTCTGGGGCCGGGAGGAAAGCATCAATAAGGAAGATGCGCCCTCCTGCCGGTTACGGTTTCCGGGGCAGTATGAGGATGAGGAATCGGGGCTGTACTATAACCGGTTCCGGTACTATGATTGCGAAACAGGGGAGTATCTGTGCGCGGACCCTGTGGGGTTAAGAGGCGGGTTAAATTTATATGCGTATGTGCCTAACCCACTCTCTTGGATCGATCCTCTTGGTTTGTGCAAAGTCAATAGCGGTGCAGATGTAACACCTGATATAATTCGTAATTCATTGAAAGGCGACACCATGCAGACACTGCAAGGCAGCGTTTCTCTCCCGGCTATTCAACGCTATGTAGATCGATTACTAAAAGGTGATGTCGCACCTCCCATAAAAGTTGATGGTAATGTTGTAGTCGAGGGGAATCATCGATATGTTTCAGGTAAAGTCGCAGGAAAAATGCCAGACACGGCACCAGGGAGTTTGTCACCGAGCCAAGTACCAAATATTAAGCCGATGTCAGAAACCGATGTAGATGAGTTTGATTGGGGAAATTATTAATGATCACCATAAAATTTAAGACAAACGAAAAAAAAGAATTCGATCTTGATAGTTTAGATATGGTCAACTTTGATGAGAGTCAATTACATACAGCAATCTTTAGTGGGCTTTCTTTATATAAAACTAGTTTTATGAATGCTAATCTACGAAGTGCTGAACTTTCCCGATGCTATCTGGATGGGGCGATTTTCGTTGAAGCTTTATTGATGAATGTCAACTTTACATATTCAGTGTTGACAAGTACTGATTTTTCTTACTCCAAATTATCAGGTGCATGCTTCTTTAAAGCTGATATGAGAAATGCTAACTTTTCCCATACAGACTTATTTGGTGTTGAATTCAGTTGTGCTGATTTAAGAGGTACTAATTTTTCTGATGCACAACGTATTGACACTGCCAGTTTTGACAATGCATTTTATGACGAAAAAACTATTTGGCCTGAAAATTTCTCCGCAGACCTTAAGGGATTAATATTGGTATAGCAATCTCTGTTTTATAGGAGTAACCGTCTTGTGCATGAACTATGACATGGCATCTTTAGGAAGGCACGAGTAAAACTGGTAGTATGATCCGCCGATCGGGTGGATTTGCTATCCTGACCCGATAGGGCTGGCAGGGGGAGTTAATCTCTATGCTTATGCACCGAATCCGTTAAGCTGGATCGATCCGCTAGGTCTTGCAAGGTGTAAACCAACGTCACCGGGTGCTATGCAAAAATAGGTTGAGCGAGGTCAGGCGCCAAAAGATATAATTCGAGTTGATCGTGGTCATATTCCAGGTCTAGAACCTCATGTCCATTATAAAGATGGAACATCGTCTAATCATAGTGGAGGTATTCATGATGCTCATAAAGGAACCCCAAGTCCTAGCAAAAAAAGCCATTGATTGGCTTAAAGGGCATGGCTGGGAGCCCCCTAAATAAGGATTTTTCTGATGAATGTATACGGTTATGCTTCTGATAGTGATGATCTAATTTCTTTGAATGAAATTACATTGCAAGCATCAGTTGTTGAATTAAATGAATTGGTTGATTTTCTAAAAAATACAATTTATTTAATAGAAAAACATAAAGAAAATTTTGAACACGAGCATTTTAGTGATTTTTTAAAAAAGTCATCTGAAATTAATGTTGAAATAATAATAAGCAATGCAGATCTTTGAATGAGAAACAAGCCGGGAAGGTTATAAAATCTTCCCGGCTTGTTTTTTTATTTAACCACTATTGTTCACCCCACTAAACAACCGCATCCTTAATCCCCTTAACCACCTGTTTAACCTGATAAAGCTCCTTCCTCAGTTCGTGCATCTCGTCGCTGTCGGCGATAATGGTCAGGCACCCCTCTGAAATCTTCACCGTCACGCCGCGCCCGGCCTCAAATCCCGCATCTTTCAGCCAGTCGCCCTTAAGGTGCAGGCTGGGGCTGTGCGAATATCCGGTAGGGATTTTGGTTTTACGGTTGGTGTGACAGATGCCGACATAGCCAACTTTATTGCGGCGCTGGGCTTTGGAAATCTTGTCTCTGTCTTAGCTTTGATTAACTGCCTCAAATAGTTGTTGTGGCTAGCGGCCCCGTTGTTTCGCGTATATCGGCGTCGAAAGGATGGCCTCACTAAAGAGGATGCGCCCACTTATTAGTTACATTTCCACCGGCTGCAGGAGGATGCGGGGATACTTACAACCCCTCGGAGATCTTCACTGACACATCCCACCCGGCCTCAAACCCTGCGTCATCCGGCAGTTTCCCTTGAGAATAACTTCAAAATGCTCCGCTCATACCAGAAACGGTAATGACAGAATTTTACGGTGGTAGTATGGTGGGCCAGTGTCAGATAGCGTGTTCAAACTATGGTCATAATTCTCTGCATGGTCTGAACCTGACAGAAGATACGGTGCAGGGCAGCTGACCATACAGGTTCCCGGCGACCTGACGGAACTGAAGCCACATGCACTACCGGTACAATAAAATATAGCGATGCCGACCTTCGCCGGAGAGCGCTGTTCAACAGCATCACGCAGAACGACCAGATTGCCCACACCATCTGGACGGGCAGCAGCAATAGGTTACCTACCCGCAGCCATTGCTTACCCTTACGACGAAAAATCAGCTTCAACAGGCAGTAAATTCGATGTCGTCACCACACACTCTGCGGATAGTGCGCCTGAAAGTAGCTTCGCAGAAACTCGACAGTAGTGCGGATTTTTGCCGACGTTGCCAGCCGGGAAACATACACGGCCCAGATGTTAGCAGGTTGGTAGCAATCCGGCAGAATATGTACCAGATGACCACTGGCGATATTGTCACTGACATCCCACCAGGAACGCAGCGCGATCCCCTGCCCGTCCAGACACCATTGATGCACAATTTCGCCGTGATTCGATGACATCGCGCCAGTCACTTTTATTGAGTGTACGCCCTCTTTACTGTGCAGTTGCCACACGCCGAAAGGATGATCACGTTCTTTGATCACCAGACAAGGCAACGCCGCAAGGTCGCTCAGTTGTTTTGGCATACCGTGACGGGCAACAAAATCCGGTGAGGCACAGAGAATGCGATAATTGTTTGCCAGCTTGCGGGCGATGAGATTAGGTGCGATATCATCACCAACGCGAATATCCAGATCCACACCTTCATTCACCAGATCCACCAGCCGGTCTTCGACATCAAAGCGCAATTCCAGTTGAGGGTACTGTCGGGCTAACGCCGATAATGCCGGTGCTACTACGCGGCGGCCAAACCCGAAACTGCTAATGATACGAAGCGTCCCCTGGGGGATTTGCCGTACATCAGACAGTTCATCCATCATCTGATCCACATCCTGGAGAATGCGTTGCGCCCATTCGTAGATGCGCTCACCTTCTTCCGTGATCGTGACACGACGCGTTGTTCTGTGCAGCAGCACCACATTCAGCGTCTGTTCCAGTAGTGCAACTCGCTTGCTGACGAAGGCCGGTGAAACGCCTAACTCTTCTGCCGCCGCGGCAAATCCTGCCCGGCGGGCGACCAGCATAAACACACGTAAATCATTCAGCAGCGGGAGATTATTCATGATCTGTGTTTTATGTTTCACCAGTTAGCAGCATTAATTATGAATCAGTCAATTATAGGATGGAGAGGAAGTCAATTTTCATCACTGATAAGTGAGAGCTGATATGAAGAAAACCTATCGTATTGCCGCTATTCCCGGGGATGGTATTGGTAAAGAAGTCCTGCCAGAAGGCATTCGCGTGTTGCAGGCTGCCGCCGAACACTGGGATCTGTCGCTCAGTTTTGAACAGATCGGATGGGCCAGCTGTGAGTATTATTTGCAACACGGCAAAATGATGCCTGACGACTGGCATGCGCAGCTTAAAGATTTTGACGCCATCTATTTTGGCGCTGTCGGCTGGCCGGACACCGTACCGGATCATGTCTCACTGTGGGGATCGCTACTGAAGTTTCGTCGCGAGTTTGATCAGTACGTTAACCTTCGTCCGGTGCGTCTGTTCCCGGGCGTGCCCTGCCCGCTGGCAGGCAAACAGGCGGGAGATATTGATTTCTACGTCGTGCGGGAAAATACCGAAGGGGAATACTCTTCACTGGGTGGACGTATTAATGCGGGTACTGAGCATGAAGTGGTGATTCAGGAATCCGTGTTTACCCGCCGTGGCGTGGATCGCATCCTGCGCTACGCCTTTGAACTGGCGCAGAGCCGTCCTCGCAAAACGCTGACTTCAGCCACGAAATCTAACGGACTGGCAATCAGCATGCCTTACTGGGATGAACGTGTTGAAGCCATGGCAAGCCATTACCCGGAAATTCACTGGGATAAACAGCATATCGATGTATTATGCGCACGATTTGTCCTGCAGCCGGAACGTTTTGACGTCGTTGTCGCATCGAATTTGTTTGGCGATATTCTTTCCGATCTTGGCCCGGCCTGTACGGGAACAATCGGCATCGCGCCGTCTGCCAATCTCAATCCGCAGCGCACTTTCCCGTCGCTTTTCGAACCGGTACATGGTTCCGCCCCGGACATTTATGGCAAGAATATTGCCAACCCTGTCGCTACGATCTGGGCCGGTGCGATGATGCTCAACTTCCTCGGCGAGGGTGATGAACGTTATCACGCGGCTCACAATGGCATTTTAGAAGCCATTGAGCAGACCATTGCCAGCGGCCCCAAAACGCCGGATATGAAAGGCCAGGCCTCCACACAACAGGTCGGAGATGCCATCTGCAAGGCCATTCAAAGTAAACGACGGGGACTGGATTGCTAATCTTATGAGGGCTGAGCAACCTGGTCTGCGATGCCCTCAAAAACAACACGCAGTTAACATTTCAATAAACATAATTTGACATAACCCTCCTCTTCCCGGCTGTATATACAGGCAAATACAACACAACCATAACAACCATTCTGTAAGCATCCACTTCGGGCAGGGGAGATCTGTATGGCCGTATCCGGCGACATGAACATTCAACAAGCCATCGACGACAGCCGCTTTTCGTGGTTTCACTGGACTATCATTATTCTCGGTTTTCTGGTGCTGGCGATTGATGGTTTCGACACCGCGGCGATGGGTTACATCGCGCCCGCGCTTTCCGGCGACTGGGGGATCAAAAAGCAGGATCTCGGCCCGGTGCTCAGCGCTGCTCTGCTGGGCCTGTCGCTGGGCGCGCTGATTGCAGGCCCGATTTCAGACAGCATTGGTCGCAAACGCGTGCTGGTTTTTTCCTGCCTGTTCTTCGGGCTCGCCAGCCTGGGCACAGCCTATGCACAGTCGATCAACACCCTGACCCTGTGGCGCTTCCTGACCGGGCTTGGGCTCGGCGCCGCCATGCCGAATGCCATTACGTTGATGTCGGAGTATGCGCCGCAGCGCTGCCGCTCCCTGACCATCAATACCATGTACTGCGGCTTTCCGCTTGGTGCGGCAGGCGGTGGCGCTATCTCTTCCTGGCTGATCCCGGCACATGGCTGGCACAGCGTCTTGCTGCTTGGTGCCGTCGCGCCGTTAGTGCTGACAGTGCTGCTGATCTGGCTGCTGCCGGAATCGGTGAAATATCTGGTTAATCGCGGCGGTAACGTGGAGAAAATCAAACGGATCCTGCGCCGTTTTGTGGATAGCAATCTCGAACAGGTTAGCCGCTTTTCGCTGCACGAAGAGCAAAAAACACGGAAGAAAGGCAGCGTTTCGCAACTGTTCAGCGCAGGATATCTGCCTGGCACGTTGATGTTGTGGATGAGCTATTTTATGGGGCTGGTGATCTATTACGTGCTGCTGAGCTGGATGCCCATTCTGATGCAGGGTATGGGTTATCAGATGGAACAATCCGCGCTGCTCACCTCGTTGTTCACCTTTGGCGGCACGGCGGGTATTCTGCTGGCCGGCTGGCTGATGGACCGTTGGGAAGCGCATAAAGTGGTCTCGGTGGGGTTCATCGTCACCACGTTACTCATCATTCTGATGGCGCAGGAAAACAGCCACATCTGGCTGTTTGGTGGGCTGATTTTCCTGATGGGGATCACCATGAACGGCGCGCAGTCTGGCATGCAGACGCTGGCGGCAACGTTTTATCCAACGCAATGTCGCGCCACGGGTATTGCATGGATGCAGGGCGTAGGTCGTTTTGGCGGTGTGGCGGGTACGATGATGAGCGCGCAGTTGCTGTCGATGCAGTGGCAGGCGGACAGCATCCTGATGTTCCTCGGCGTTCCGGCGCTGATAGCGGCCTGTGCCACGTTGTATAAAATGTGGCGCTGCCAGCCTGTTGCGCAGCCAGCCCTGTAACCTGAACGATGCCGGGCAGCCTGGCTGCCCGGTCATAGTGAAGCTTGTCACAAATTCCCCGCATGAAATTCGCTGTCTGGCAGCACTTATCTGCTGGCTGCGCCTTCAACCCGTTGATAATTCGTATCCTCGGCACTTATTGATTCGAAAACTCGTATCAATTACCGCAATTATCGTATTGGAATCACAATCGCCGGAAACCCAGAATGAGGCCATCACCACTGATTCTGGAGTTTCTCATGTCACAGGCTGTACTTAACAACACCCCTTACGAAGCCGCAGAGATCCTGCGCGCCGCCCGGCCCGGTTTTCAGCCCCGTATTGCCCTGATCCTCGGTTCAGGTCTCGGCGTGCTGGCCGACCGGATGGACAACAAAACCACCCTCTCCTACCAGCAGTTGCCGGGGTTCCCGGTCAGTACGGTGATCGGCCATGCCGGTGAGGTGGTAATGGGCACCCTGCATGGTGTGGATCTGATCTGCATGAAAGGTCGGGGTCATTTCTATGAAGGTGCCGGCATGGGGATCATGACCCACGCGGTGCGTACCCTGAAGTTGCTCGGCTGCGAGTTCCTGTTCTGCACTAATGCCGCGGGCTCGCTGAACCCGGCAATTCCGGCCGGCAGCCTGGTGGCGCTCAACGATCATATCAACACCATGCCCTCCACACCGCTGGTCGGGCCGAATGATGATCGCTTCGGTCCGCGCTTCTTTAGTCTGGCCAACGCCTACGATCGGGGTTTGCGCGGCCAGTTGCATGACGCCGCCAGCCAGCTGAACCTGAAGCTGCACGAAGGGGTATTTGTCTCCTATCCGGGTCCGAATTTCGAGACCGCAGCGGAAATCCGCATGATGCAAAACATGGGCGGTGACGTGGTGGGGATGTCAGTGGTTCCGGAAGTTATCGTCGCCCGTCACTGTGGTCTGAAAGTCCTGGCCGTTTCCGCGATCACCAATATGGCGGAAGGGCTGAGCAACGTTGAACTCTCCCACGAGCAAACACTGAAATGCGCGGCAATGGTCACCGACGACTTTGTGCGCCTGATTAGCCAGTTCGTCCAGAACTATTCCTGAAATTATGCCTGAAATCGTTCCACAGGCGGAGCGTCATGCTCCGTCAGGAGACACTGCTATGCCAGATCAACCGTTTTCTCGCGGCAATATTAACGCCATATCTTACCTGAGCTATTACTTCGTTGGGGCGCTGGTCTCAACGCTTGGGATCGTTCTGGGCCCTCTCTGCGCCGCCTTCCAGAAAGATCCCAGCTTTATTGGCCAGGTTTTCACGCTGATGAATATCGGCATGTTTATCCCTATCATGTTCGGCGGCATTCTGATGCGCAAATGGGGTTTACAGAAGCCGCTGGTTGCCGCAGCCGCAATAACCGTGCTGATTAGTCTTATCCTGTTTTTTACCCCAACACTGACCATGTTCAGCCTGGCGGTGGCGGGCATTGGCGCCTGCGGCGGGATCTTCATGACCATCGGCAGCTATCTGGTAGTGCGCATCAATCCGGATGAAAAACGCCGTTCCGCCAGCCTGATCTTCACCGACTTTTTCTTTAGCCTCGCGGGCGCCACGCTCTCTTTATTGCTGGCCTGGTTGTTTAAACTCGGCGCCAGCTGGATTGCAATGTACGGCATCATGGGTGCCCTTGGCGCGCTGATGCTGGTGATGACCCTGCGCTGCCGCTTCCCTTCGACGGAATCTCCGGCCCCTGTCAGCCAGAATGCCCCGGCATCGGCAGAACCCTGGGGATGTTCGGTGTACCTCATCTGTTTTGCGCTGTTTGCCTTTCTGCTGGCAGAGCCGATTTTCACCATGTGGACACCGGGTTATCTGCAGTCTCGCTTTGCGATGACGCCAGAAGCGGCGGCGCTCTACACCACCGTTTACTGGGTAGCGAAAGCGACTGGTCTGTTTCTCAACCAGTTCACCGTACGCTGGATGAAGCTGCGCACCTTCCTGCTCATCTGCACGCTGACGGGTCTGGCGGCCATTGCGATTATCGCCAACAGCGCGAATACCACGTTGATTCTGGTCGCCTGCGCTGTGTTTGGTTTCTTTAACTCCGGGCTATTTTCCGGGTTGATGAGCTACGGATCGCTACAGGTCAGCCGCAGTTCACCGACGCTGATTTCCGCTCTGCTGACCTGTGGAACGGTTGGCACGCTGCTCTTCGCCAGTGTCTCCTCGCTGGTGAACAGCCATTTTGGCCTGCACGGCGCGCTGAATACGTCAACCGTCGCCTACGCAGTGCTGCTGGGAACGCTGATCATCGCGGTGTTTTTCAGCCGGGCAGAACGTTTGCACCAGCCAACTCCGGCGACGGTTTGACAGTCACGGGAAGGGAACGGCATGATGCGCTATCCCTTCCCTTTGAAGCACAACACCATGATTGATCAGGCTAACAGCCGCATTCGCTTCCGCATGCTGCGTTATTTTCAGGTTCTCGCCGATGAGCTGCATTTTGGCCGCGCGGCGGCACGGCTGAATATCTCCCAGCCGCCGCTCAGTATGCAGATTAAAGAACTGGAAGAAATCCTTGAGGTTGCGCTCTTTGAACGTACCAGCCGTAAAGTGGCGCTGACCCGCGCCGGGAAGGTGCTGAAAACGGAAGTGGATCGCATCCTCAGTGCGACCGATCAGTCGCTGAACTACGTCCGCCAGATTGGCCGCAGCGAGCACCAGCATATTACGATCGGCATTGTCGGCAGCGCGTTGTGGGGAACGTTGCTGACGCGGCTGAAAGATTGCCGGGAAACCCTCCCCGGCCTGGAATGGAGCCTGCTGGAACTGTCGCAGCACCAGCAGATTGAAGCGCTACGCACGCGAACCATTGATGTGGCTATTAACCGCAACGTGATCCCCACGCCGGAAGCAAACATTCGCTGCCAGCTGATTTCCCGTGAATCGATGCTGGTTGCTGTGTCTGAGGGCGATCCGTTGTGCGACGAAGCGCAAGTGACCCTGGCAATGCTCGCCGCCCGCCCCTTTATTTCCCTCTCCTTCAGCCAGAGCGATTTTGCACAGCAGCTTTATGACCGCTGCGTTGAAGCCGGGTTTTACCCATTGATCGCCCACCAGGTGTATGAGCCGCAAACGGCGCTGGCGCTGGTGAGCGCAGGGATGGGGGTATCGCTGTTACCGGAGACCAGCGCGCTTATTCACTGGCCTGGTGTGGTGTTCCTGCCGCTGGCGGAGAGCATACCGGCAGATCTGTATGCCTTGTGGGTTGACGAGCCGTTATCCTCATTGATGAGCCGTTTTCTGGCTGCGCTTCACGGCAGCGTGTGAGCGTGAAGCGCAGACCGTTCAGAGAAAATCCTTATCCTTCAGCACAATCAACGGTTCGATGTCGCTCTCTTTTTTGATCACCAGCGACTCGTCGCCGCGCAGGCAAGTGCCGCCATAGCTGCCGCCCACGGTGAAGGTACACACCTGAATGTATTTGCCCTCCACGTTCGGCAAACACCACAGTTGCTGGTAGATATTTTTACGGTCGGCAAACTTACCGGAGCTTTGATCGAGCAGACGATCGTCGTGGCTGACCAGATCGATATTGCTGCCGCAGCGACCGGAGATCGGCTTCACGGCATAACCGGTTTTCGCCAGTGCTTCGGTGACGGTGAAATCGGTATCCAGCAAATAGCGATGACCCGGGAACAGCGACCAGAGCACCGGCAGGATCGCTTTGTTGCCAGGGATCACCGTCCACAGCGGTTCGAACACCAGCACTTCCGGACGCAACAGGACGTCGATTAAGCGCACCTCATTTTGCGGATGACCGGTACGAATCGGCACCGCCGCGTATTCCGTTTCACTGACTTCCCGCACCTGCTCAAGCGCCGTTTCCCACGCCCAGGTTTTCCAGACGCAGTTCACGTGCCGCCCGTCGTCATCAATAAGCTGCCCGGCATCGTCCCAGCGCAGTTCACTGAGGCCATGAAGGATTTTGCTTTCAAACCCGGCGTTAGTCAGCGCACGCTGCATAAACTGCGCGTGGTAATCCTCTTCAAGATCCTTGTCCTGCATGATGTGCACGAACGGACGTGCCTGGCTGTGGCCCCACGCGCCGGTCAGTTCATCAAGCAGATCTTCCGCCGGGTTATAGCCTTTACCCGAAAGGCCCAGTTTCGCCCACTCTTCGAGGATTACGCCCCCTTCGGTATGGCAGGAGGCGGAATCGGCGTTGTATTCGTACACCTTCAACCCACGCTCATCCATACAGAAATCCATACGACCGGTGATCATATGGTGGCGCCGGAGTTGCCAGGAGAGACGCAGTCGCGGCCAGAGAATTTTCGGGATATCGAACAACGCCAGCAGGTTGTCATCTCTTAGCACTTTATCGGTAGCGTGCAGATACATCAGATGCAGTTCGTTGGTGGCCTTAATCAATTCCTGCTCGCCGGTCTCGGAAATGGTGAAATACTGGTACGGATCTTTGTTGATCACATGACCGTTGGCACGCACATAGGCGCGCTGGAGCGAATCCTGTTCGTTAAGCCATTTGCCATCAAACTGACCGTGATTTTCCAGCCGTGCGCCGTGGATGGCCATCAGTCTGGCCGGGCTTGCCGGTTGCGGCAGGCTGTACTGCGCATCGTCGGTCTGGATCATCCAGCCAAGAATGGCAGTGTCGTCGAAGGTGTCGTGAATGGTATAGACACCATCTTTCACTTCAAGCGTCAGCTCGCGCGTCCATTGCTGCCCCGGCGGCAGTGGATGGTGCGCCACGTTCTGTTCGGCGATACGCACCTTATTACCCACCAGTTGCGTCACCACCGCGACGTGACCGGTCTGATGAAACTCACCGCCTTTTTGCCAGATCAGCAAGGAACCCGCCACCGGCGGGCGGCGGGAGCCATTAGCAAACGCCTTCAGCGGCAGGAGATTGTCATTCACCACTTCGCGCAGGAAGCGCAACGAGAAGATCTCATACGCCATCCCAACATCGGTGAACACGAAACCGTAGGTCAGATACAGAAAGCGGCGCGCAAACTCAACGCACTGCCATTTGTGGCCCATATATTCGTTGCCGATATAGCTACGAAATGAGGGATCGTCGTGGGAAAAATCGGGATCTAAACTGCTGTAATTGGAAGAGTAAATTGCTACGCCGCCTGGCGCATACCCCAACAGCGTTCCGAATGGGGCATCGCTACTCTGTGTTCCTGTACTCATGTGTAAACCTTAGGAAAAGACCACCTGAGCATATTCCTTCTGTGAACATTGCGCAGGCATGACCGGTCAGAAGTGAGGCTATAATAGCACCGCTGCGTCGCGTGCGCATTAACGCCTCAGTTCGTTAAACCCTTCCCGTAACTCCTGCTACACTGCCTCAACAACCCAGGAAAAAGGCAGGCTAACATGTCAGACAACACGTACCAACCTCCAAAAGTATGGGAATGGAAACAAAACAACGGCGGCGCGTTCGCAAACATTAACCGCCCGGTCTCCGGCCCTACGCACGAAAAAGAACTCCCTGTAGGTAAGCACCCACTTCAGCTTTATTCGCTCGGCACGCCGAACGGTCAGAAAGTGACGATCATGCTGGAAGAGTTGCTGGCGCTGGGCGTCACTGGTGCGGAATATGATGCGTGGCTGATTCGCATCGGCGAAGGCGATCAGTTCTCCAGCGGCTTCGTGGACGTCAACCCGAACTCGAAAATTCCGGCACTGCGCGACCATTCCACCACCCCGCCGACGCGAGTCTTTGAATCCGGCAACATTCTGCTTTATCTGGCAGAAAAATTCGGTCACTTCTTGCCGAAAGATCCTGCTGCCCGCACCGAAACGCTCAACTGGCTGTTCTGGCTGCAGGGCTCGGCTCCTTTCCTCGGCGGCGGTTTTGGTCACTTCTACAGCTACGCGCCGGTGAAAATTGAATACGCGATCAATCGCTTTGCGATGGAAGCGAAACGTCAGTTAGATGTGCTGGATAAACAACTGGCACGCGGGCGTTATGTGGCGGGGGAAGAGTACACCATCGCTGATATCGCTATCTGGCCATGGTATGGCAACGTACTGCTCGGCTCCGTTTACAATGCGGCGGAATTCCTTGATGCGCAGAGCTATAAAAATGTGCTGCGCTGGGCGAACGATGTCGCTAACCGCCCTGCCGTGAAACGTGGACGCATCGTTAACCGGACCAATGGCCCGCTGGACGAACAACTGCATGAACGCCATGACGCCAGCGATTTTGACACCCATACGGAAGATAAACGTCAGGCTTAATCGACACATCAGCCGGGCGGCTCTCGCCCGGTTATTCCCTCTCCAGCCAGTTTCTTGTCATACGTCGCACCGGGTTGTGATCGGCGCAACGTGATCGCCGTCGCAAACGGAGTAAGATAGAAACAGTGTTTCGAAAATAACAATCAGTGAAGGAGACATCATGGCCTGGTTAGCCAATCCTGCCCGCTACGAGCAGATGCAGTATCGTTACTGTGGCAACAGCGGCTTGCAGTTACCCGCCTTGTCGCTCGGCCTGTGGCACAGTTTCGGCCACGTCAATACGCTGGAATCCCAGCGCGCTCTGCTGCGTAAAGCCTTCGATCTGGGAATTACGCATTTTGATCTGGCAAACAACTATGGCCCACCACCGGGCAGCGCTGAAGAAAACTTTGGCCGTCTGTTGCGCGAAGATTTTGCCGGTTATCGCGACGAACTGATCGTCTCCACGAAAGCTGGTTATGACATGTGGCCTGGCCCGTATGGTTCCGGCGGCTCGCGCAAATATCTGCTGGCGAGCCTCGACCAGAGCCTGAAACGGATGGGGCTGGAGTATGTCGATATTTTTTACTCGCATCGCGTTGATGAAAAAACGCCGATGGAGGAAACCGCGTCAGCATTAGCGCAGGCGGTGCTGAGCGGTAAAGCGCTGTACGTCGGCATCTCGTCCTACTCGCCAGAGCGGACACAGAAAATGGTGGAGTTGTTGCGCGAATGGAAGATCCCGGTGCTCATCCACCAGCCATCCTATAATCTGTTGAACCGTTGGGTGGACAGCAGCGGGCTGCTCGACACGCTGCAGGACAATGGCGTTGGCTGCATCGCCTTTACGCCGCTGGCGCAGGGGCTGCTGACCGGGAAATACCTCAACGGCATCCCGGATGGTTCACGTATGCAGGTGGAAGGGAAAAAAGCGCGCGGCCTGACCGAGAACATGTTGAGCGAAAGCAACCTCAGGAGCCTGCGCCTGCTGCACGACATGGCGCAACAGCGCGGACAGTCGATGGCGCAAATGGCGCTGAGCTGGCTGCTGAAGGATAACCGCGTGACCTCGGTGCTGATTGGCGCGAGCCGCCCGGAGCAACTGGAGGAAAACGTTCAGGCGCTGAATGACCTGTCGTTCAGCGCTGAGGAACTGGCGCAGATCGATAAACACGTCGCGGACGGGCAGTTGAATCTGTGGCAGGCATCGTCAGATAAGTAAACCACCAGCCCCTCTCGCCTGAGAGGGGTTTTTTCAGATATCTTCCGGATTGATCCACGGGCGTTGAAACTCCGGCCAGACCAGCGCCACCAGCGCAGGCCAGGCATCGAGGCTGAATTCGCGAAAACATTGCTGCAGGTTCAACACATCGAGATCGGCACGAGAAACCTGTTCGCCATTCAGGCAGCGTTTTTTTAACGTGTCGTAATATTTATATACCGCTGAATTGAGATCGCTACAGCGCCGCTGGGCATCAAATAAACCAGGCACGGCATTTATTTCCGCCATGCTCATCCCTTTAATTGTTGCGTGCAGGAAATCGATATATTCATGATTAACCCGCCAGTACCACACCGGCGTGATAGCATTCATCAGCACTGAAAAGTGATCTTCGCCCTCTTCCTTGCTCATCGGATACACAGATTCCGGGCCGGTGTGCCCTTCGCCTCGCGGCTTTTTATTGTTCCCGGGCATTAAGAAAAGAATTACCGCTGTGAGCAATAACAGTGCTATCACAAAATAAATTATGCTGTTCATGGTTTGCTCCATTTTTTTTGATTTTAAAATTACACCATGATATTGTCAACGAACCTCAATTCTGCATCCCCTCTATTGTGTTGAATAAAAAGGACATCATCAATGATACCCGAGACGCTTATCCCGGCTCGTTTCCACTTATCTGCAATGGAGAAGGAAACCGGGGAAGCAGATAAAAATGCTAATCTAACACAAAGTAAAAGCACGCTGGCGAAACATGAAAAAGATATTTTAGCGACGGTTGCGCATAACGGCCAGTCGCGAAATATGTTACTGGAAGAGCGCGACCGCCATATTAAAGACCGTTTGTTTCGTGTGATTAAAATTGAAGCTTTTGCCAGAGCCATGAATGATTTACAAGCGGAAGGTGAAATTGACGCTCAGGAATTAAGTCAAATTATTACTGAAAAAACGACATTTATAAATGAATCCGGTAATGAAATTTGGCTTAATTTAATAACCCGTGAGACTGATTCACCTGTTTTTTATAAATTTCTCGACGAGTCATCAACATGAAAGATGTTGAAGATAATAACGTCTATTTGACTTTAGACGACAGAAACAGCGATGACATTATTCGCCATCAGAACCTGACGGTGCTGATTAACGAAAAAAACGCCGCCATTGAACATACGGCACAGGCCGTGATGTCCATTCCCGCCGCACTGGTCAAAATGAAGTGGCAAAACCGCCGCGATATCTACGCCTGGCAGGTGAAAGAAGAGATTTACGGCGCCGCCATTGAGGAAATCATTGCGCGCAAACCAGAACTGAAAGAGAAGCTGCTGGCGCGTATCGAAGCCAACTACCAGCACATTCTGGCGCGTGAGGCCGCAACACTGCGCCTGTCGCGCAGACTGGCAGAAGGCAAGATGCGCACCGCGAACGTCAACAATGTGGCGCTGGACGACACACCGAAGAAGAAGAAATAAAAAAGGCTGGCAGACCAGCCTTCTCACCCTGCATCACACGGATTACTTCGCTTGTGTGACCTCTTGCCCTACCAGACCAATCTTCAGATAGCCCGCCTGATGGAGTGTATCCATCACTTTCATCATCGTTTCATAATCGACGGTTTTATCCGCACGGAAGAAAATGGTGGTGTCTTTTTTACCTTCCGTCGCTGCGTTCAGCGTGGTGATCATATCCGCTTCCGTTACCGGATCGTTGCCGAGGAACATCGTTTTATCCGCTTTCACTGACAGATAAATCGGTTTTTCCGGACGCGGCTGCGGCTGGCTGGAGGACGCCGGAAGATTGACTTTAACGTCCACGGTGGCGAGCGGTGCCGCTACCATGAAGATGATCAGCAGCACCAGCATAACGTCGATAAACGGCGTCACGTTGATTTCATGCATTTCACCGTTATCGTCCAGATTTTCGTTAAGACGCATCGCCATAAAGCATTAACCTACACGTAATTTCTGAGCCGTACGAACCGGATGCGTAACACCGCTGGCGTTAAGATCTAAATCGCGGCTCTGCAACAGCAGCACCTGCGCCGCCACGTCGCCGAGGGTCGCTTTATAGCTGCCAATCATACGAGCAAAAATGTTGTAGATAACGACCGCCGGGATCGCCGCAAACAGCCCGATCGCCGTCGCCAGCAGCGCTTCCGCGATCCCCGGAGCGACGACCGCAAGGTTGGTGGTCTGCGTCTGAGCGATACCGATGAAACTGTTCATGATCCCCCAGACGGTGCCAAACAGACCGACGAATGGAGAAATAGCGCCAATGGTCGCCAGATAGCCGTTGCCGCGCCCCATATGGCGACTCACTGCGGCGACGCGGCGCTCCAGGCGGAACCCGGTACGCTCTTTAATGCCTTCGTTATCTTCCGAACCGGCGGACAGTTCTAACTCGTTCTGTGCTTCGTTCAGCAACAGCGTGCTCAGGCTTTTACCGTGGAAAGCGGCAGCGATTTCACTGGCCTGATCGAGGGAACGGGCTTCGCTCAGTTGCTTTTGTTCACGCTTGAGGCGACGCTTATGAGACAGGAGCTCGGCGCTTTTACTGAAGAAAATGGCCCAGGTGACGACCGACGCCAGCACCAGACCAATCATCACGACCTTAACCACGATGTCGGCATGATGATACATACCCCAAACGGAGAGATCCGCCTGCATCAAATTATTACCCACTCTGCATCTCCAGGATGTCTGTCACAAAAAAACTGAGCTAATAATATCAAAACGTCGTCGAATTGATAGTCGTTCTCATTAGTATTTACATAGTGCCGTAAATCACACTTCTTTTCCTTGCGCTGACGCAGTAAAAAAAGCGCATTTCTTCTCTATGAAAAATATTCTGCTTTATCAGTGAACCACTGGTGCAGCTTTTATCAGTCATGGTAGTCTGGACGTCCAGACGTATAAAAACAGGCAGATTAACATGGCAGACAAGCACCTCGACACCGCGCTGGTTAACGCAGGGCGTAGCAAAAAATACACGCTGGGCGCGGTTAACAGCGTCATTCAGCGCGCCTCTTCTCTGGTTTTTGACACGGTCGACGCAAAAAAACAAGCGACCCGCAACCGCGCGAAAGGCGAGCTGTTTTATGGCCGTCGCGGCACGCTGACCCACTTCTCATTGCAGGAAGCGATGTGCGAACTGGAAGGCGGCGCCGGTTGCGCCCTCTTCCCCTGCGGCGCGGCAGCGGTCGCGAATTCCATTCTGGCGTTTGTCGAGCAGGGTGATGAAGTGCTGATGACCAACACCGCCTACGAACCCAGCCAGGATTTCTGTACCAAAATGCTTGCCCGGCTCGGCGTCAGCACTTGTTGGTTTGATCCGCTGATCGGCGCCGACATCGCGCAACTGGTGAAGCCGAACACCAAAGTGGTGTTTCTGGAATCGCCGGGGTCGATCACCATGGAAGTTCACGATGTTCCGGCGATTGTCCAGGCCGTCCGCCGCGTGGCCCCTGAGGCGATCATTATGATCGATAACACCTGGGCCGCAGGCATTCTTTTTAAGGCGCTGGAGTTCGGCATCGATATTTCTATCCAGGCCGCCACGAAATACCTGATCGGCCATTCCGACGGCATGATCGGTACCGCGGTCGCCAACGCCCGCTGTTGGGATCGTCTGCGGGAAAATGCTTACCTGATGGGGCAGATGGTGGATGCCGATACCGCCTACATGACCAGCCGCGGTTTACGTACCCTCGGGCTGCGTTTGCGTCAGCATCACGAAAGCAGTCTTAAAATTGCCGAATGGCTCTCAAACCACCCGCAGGTTGAACGAGTAAACCATCCTGCACTTGCAGGCAGTAAAGGCCACGAATACTGGAAACGGGATTTTACAGGTAGCAGCGGTTTGTTCTCATTCGTTCTGAAAAAACGCCTCACTGACGCAGAACTTTCCGCCTATCTCGATCCATTCGAGCTGTTCAGCATGGCCTTTTCCTGGGGCGGCTACGAGTCGCTGATCCTCGCCAATCAGCCTGAGCAAATCGCGCACATGCGCCCCGGCGGTGAGGTCGATTTCAGCGGTACCCTGGTGCGAGTGCACATCGGCTTAGAGAATGTTGACGATCTTATCGCGGATTTAGCGGCGGGGTTCAGTCGCATCGTGTAAAGTGGCGCAGGCTGTGCACCTGAATGAACAGATTTACAGATAATTTCTTCAGAATTGTCTGTATTTGTTGCGCCCGCGATCAAGGTGTTTGGGGAACATCAGGAGTACAATAGCAAAATAAGCGCGGTTCTTTAGGAAAGTTCATGGTAGTCATTCAAGATATAGTCGCCGCTCTCTGGCAGCACGACTTTGCTGCACTGGCGAATCCTCACGTTGTGGGTGTTGTTTATCTGGTTATGTTTGCGACGTTGTTTCTGGAAAACGGTTTGCTTCCTGCCTCTTTCTTACCGGGCGACAGTTTGCTGTTACTGGCAGGGGCGCTTGTCGCAAAAGGCGTCATGGACTTTGTACCTACCCTCGTAATTCTGACCACCGCGGCCAGTCTGGGTTGCTGGCTGAGCTATTTCCAGGGACGCTGGCTCAGCAATACGCAAATTGTAAAAAGCTGGCTGGCGCAACTCCCCGCGAAATACCATCAGCGCGCGACCTGCATGTTTGACCGTCATGGCCTGCTGGCGCTGCTTGCCGGGCGTTTTCTGGCGTTTGTACGCACCCTGCTACCGACCATGGCAGGCATTTCCGGGCTGTCGAGCCGCCGCTTCCAGTTCTTCAACTGGCTGAGCGCCCTGCTGTGGGTAGGCGTGGTAACCAGCCTGGGCTACGCGCTCAGCATGATCCCGTTCGTGAAACGCCATGAAGATCAGGTGATGACCTTCCTGATGATCCTGCCAATTTTCCTGTTAGTGGCCGGGCTGCTCGGTACACTGATTGTGGTTATTAAGAAGAAATACTACAGCGCCTGATCGCTGACGCCGCCGGGCAACGCCTTACGCCCGGCGAATCCGCGCCGCATCCTCGCCTGGCGTCATGCCAAAGTAACGCTTAAATTCCCGACTGAACTGCGACGCGCTTTCATAGCCTACGCGCATCGCCGCCGCACTGGCCTTCATGCCATCGTGGATGATCAACATCCGCGCCCGATGCAGACGATAGGTTTTCAGGTACTGCAAGGGCGAGGTACTGGTGACCGATTTGAAATTATGGTGAAACGCCGAGACGCTCATGTTGGCTTCCGCCGCCAGTTGATCGACGCTTAGGTTTTCGGTGTACTGGCTTTCAATGCGCTTCAGCACCCGGCTAATCAGGCTGAAATGCGTCTGACGACTGACCACCGCCAGCAACGCGCCGCCGCAAGGGCCTGTCAACACATGGTAAAGGATCTCGCGGATAATCTGCTTACCGAGAATGCGCGCATCCAGCGGTCTTTCCATCACATCCAGCAGCCGTTCCGCCGCGCAGAGAATATCGTCGGAGAGCGTGGCAGAGTTGATCCCGCTGGCGGCCATCGCCGGGCGGAAAAGATCGTCTTCGCCGATGTCCATCAGCAATTCCTGGAGTTGCAAAATATCAACATTGAGGCGAATACCCGCCAGCGGTACATCGGGCGTCGCGAAGGTTTCGCACTCAAAAGGCAGTGGAACGGTCAACAACAGATATTCATTGGTGTCGTAGCGGAACGTTCGCTCATTGATATAGCCAATCTTATGACCCGAAAAGAGAAATACGATGCCGGGCTGATACATCACCGGCGTACGCGTACCGGGCTGCGTACCGTATAGCAGGCGGACGTCAGGCAGCAGGTCGTTCAGCTTTTCCTGATGAGATATCAGTTGTTTAATCTGTTCCGTCAGTTGCAGACAGATGGCTTCACGATTCATTGCAGGTCACTCCGGGCAGATTTATCGACCGTTACATTGTGCGCACTCTTGTGCGGTTTCTCCAGCGCTCTGGAGAAATGGGCAAGACATCGGCAGAAATGTGCATTGAGGGTCCGGAGGCACAAGACCACAATAATCCTCATCAGGCAGAGGCTCTGCGCTGCCATTTTTCACTCTCTGTTAAGGGAACGAGCAATGAATAATTTTAACCTTCATACCCCCACCCGCATTCTGTTTGGTAAAGGCGTGATTACTGATCTTCGCGCTCAAATCCCGGCTGACGCTCGCGTGCTGATCACCTACGGCGGCGGCAGTGTGAAAAAAACCGGCGTGCTGGATCAGGTGCTGAGCGCGCTGAAAGGTCTGGATGTGCTGGAGTTCGGCGGTATCGAACCTAACCCGTCTTACGAAACGCTGATGAAAGCCGTGAACATCGCCCGCGACGAGAAAGTCACTTTCCTGCTGGCTGTCGGCGGCGGTTCCGTGCTTGATGGTACTAAATTTATCGCGGCGGCAGCGCATTACGCTGACGGCGTTGATCCGTGGCAGATCCTCGAAACCCGCGGTAGCGAGATCCACAGTGCTATCCCGATGGGTTCGGTACTGACGCTGCCCGCCACCGGCTCTGAATCAAACAACGGCGCGGTGATCTCGCGTAAAACCACCGGTGATAAGCAGGCGTTTAAAAACCCGCACGTACAGCCGGTGTTTGCGATCCTCGATCCGGTTTATACCTACACCCTGCCGCCGCGTCAGGTCGCTAACGGCGTGGTTGATGCCTTCGTCCATACCGTTGAACAGTATGTGACCTATCCGGTGAACGCCAAAATTCAGGATCGCTTTGCTGAAGGCATTCTGCAGACCCTGGTCGAAGAAGGTCCGAAAGCGCTGGCAGAACCGGAAAACTACGATGTGCGCGCTAACGTGATGTGGGCGGCCACTCAGGCGTTGAACGGGTTAATCGGTGCTGGCGTGCCGCAGGACTGGGCGACACACATGCTCGGCCATGAACTGACTGCAATGCACGGGCTGGATCACGCCCAGACGCTGGCGATTGTTCTGCCTGCGCTGTGGAACGAAAAACGTGACGCTAAGCGCGCCAAACTGCTGCAGTATGGTGAGCGCGTATGGAATATCACCGACGGTTCTGAAGAAGAACGCATCGACGCCGCTATCGCCGCGACGCGTAATTTCTTCGAGCAGCTCGGCGTACCGACGCACTTGTCCGACTATGGTCTGGATGGCAGCTCCATCCCGGCGCTGCTGGCAAAACTGGAAGCACACCACATGACCAGACTTGGCGAAAAACAAGATATTACCCTCGACGTCAGCCGCCGTATTTACGAGGCCGCACGCTAAGGTTTACCGCTTTTCCTTTCGTTTTTGCATATTTCGTCCAGACTTAATCCTACACCTCCCCGGGGCATTGTTCCGGGGAGACACCTAAAAGGAGGAATGCATGACACATCCAACCGTAATCAAACTACAGGACGGCAACGTAATGCCGCAGCTGGGTCTCGGCGTGTGGAAAGCAGGTAACGAGGAGGTCGTCAGCGCCATTCATAAAGCGCTGGAAGTGGGCTATCGTTCTATCGATACCGCCGCGGCATATCAAAACGAGGATGGCGTAGGCAAAGCGCTAAAGACCGCCAGCGTGCCGCGCGACGAGTTGTTCATCACCACCAAACTGTGGAATGACGATCAGAAACGCCCCCGTGAAGCGCTGCAGGAAAGCCTGAAAAAACTGCAGCTTGAACATGTCGACTTATACCTGATGCACTGGCCGGTACCGGCTATCGACCATTACGTTGAGGCCTGGGAAGGCATGATTGAGCTACAAAAATCAGGGCTGGCGAAAAGTATCGGTGTCTGCAATTTCCAGATCAACCATCTGCAACGGCTGATCGACGAAACCGGCGTGACGCCGGTGATCAACCAGATCGAATTGCATCCACTGATGCAGCAGCGTCAGTTGCATTCATGGAACGCCACGCACAAGATCCAGACCGAATCCTGGAGCCCGCTGGCGCAGGGGGGTAAAGGCGTGTTTGATCAGAAGATCATTCGCGACCTGGCCGATAAATACGGCAAAACCCCGGCGCAGATCGTCATTCGCTGGCATCTCGACAGCGGTCTTGTTGTGATCCCGAAATCGGTTACTCCGTCGCGCATCGCGGAAAACTTTGATGTCTGGGATTTCCGTCTTGATAAAGACGAACTCGGCGAAATTGCGAAGCTGGATCAAGGGAAACGGCTGGGGCCGGATCCGGACCAGTTTGGCGGCTAAGCGCGTAAAAAAAGCCGGATGGCGCTTGCGCTTATCCGGCCTGGAGGGTTAGCGTCGCTGGTGTTTCATCGGCGTGTGTTTGGTCAGCGCCGGGCGCGTGTTGCGATTCTGACGACGCGCCTCGCGCATCTCTTCAATCGTCGGTGCCGGCACCAGGCAATCACGGCGACCGCCAATCAGATGTTTTTTGCCCATCGCTTCCAGCGCCTGACGGATCAGCGGCCAGTTGGCTGGATCATGATAGCGCAGCAGCGCTTTATGCAGACGACGTTGTTTATCGCCTTTTGGCACCACCACCTCTTCACTCTTGTAGCCAATCTTCGCCAGCGGGTTTTTGCCGGTGTGATACATGGTAGTTGAGTTCGCCAGCGGCGACGGATAGAAGTTCTGCACCTGGTCGAGGCGGAAACGGTGTTTCTTCAGCCACAGCGCCAGATTCACCATGTCTTCATCACGCGTTCCAGGGTGTGCGGAAATAAAGTACGGGATCAGATACTGCTCTTTGCCTGCTTGCTTCGAATAAGTATCAAACAGCTCTTTAAAGCGCTGATAGCTTCCCATTCCCGGCTTCATCATCTTCGACAACGGCCCTTCTTCGGTGTGCTCCGGGGCAATCTTCAGATAACCGCCCACATGGTGTGTCGCCAGCTCTTTGATATAACGCGGATCTTCCACGGCGATGTCATAACGCACGCCAGAGGCGATGAGGATTTTTTTAATGCCTTTCAGATCTCGGGCGCGGCGATAGAGATTGATCGTCGGCTCATGGTTGGTGTCCATATGCTGACAGATGTCCGGATAGACGCATGACAGGCGACGACAGGTCTGTTCGGCACGCGGCGACTTACAGCGCAGCATATACATGTTCGCAGTCGGGCCGCCAAGGTCGGAAATCACGCCGGTAAAGCCCGGAACTGTGTCGCGAATGGCTTCGATCTCATTGATGATCGAATCTTCAGAGCGGCTCTGGATGATGCGCCCTTCATGTTCGGTGATCGAGCAGAACGAACAGCCGCCAAAGCAACCGCGCATGATGTTGATCGAGAAACGGATCATCTCGTACGCCGGGATGCGGCTGTTGCCATACGCCGGATGCGGTACACGCTTGTACGGCAGGGCAAACACACTGTCCATCTCTTCGGTCGACAGCGGAATGGCCGGCGGGTTGATCCAGATATAGCGGTCGCCGTGCTTCTGCATCAGCGCGCGGGCGCAGCCCGGGTTGGTTTCATGGTGCAGAATACGGGAGGCGTGAGCGTAAAGCACTTTGTCGCTTTTGACCTTCTCAAACGACGGCAGCAACACGTAGGTTTTCTCCCACGGCTTCGGACGCGGCGGCTGAACGACAATGGCTTTCGCTTCGGTTTTCTTCGGTTCGACCGGTTTGTTATCCGCACACGGCAGATCTTCACCGTACGGATGCGGAATCGGGTCGATTTTGCCCGGCATATCAATGATCCGCGAATCCACGCCGCTCCAGCCCGGCAGCGCCTCTTTCACCATAATCGCGGTGTTGCGCACGTCGCGGATCTGCTCCACCGGCTCGCCCTGTGACAGACGGTGCGCGACCTCCACCAACGGACGCTCACCGTTGCCAAAAATCAGCATGTCGGCTTTGGAATCCACCAGCACGGAACGGCGCACGGTATCAGACCAGTAATCATAATGCGCGGTACGGCGCAGGCTGGCTTCGATGCCGCCGAGGATCACCGGTACATCTTTCCACGCCTCTTTACAGCGCTGGGTATAAACCAGCGTCGCGCGGTCAGGACGTTTGCCCGCCACGTTGTCCGGCGTATAGGCGTCGTCATGGCGCAATTTGCGGTCGGCGGTGTAGCGGTTGATCATGGAATCCATGTTGCCGGCGGTCACGCCGAAAAACAGGTTCGGTTTGCCGAGACGCATGAAGTCTTCTTTGCTGTTCCAGTCCGGCTGCGCAATGATCCCCACGCGAAAACCCTGCGCTTCCAGCATCCGACCGCAGATCGCCATGCCGAAGCTCGGATGATCAACGTAGGCGTCGCCCGTCACCAGTACGATGTCGCAACTGTCCCAGCCAAGCAGATCCATCTCCTCCCGGGACATCGGCATAAAGGGCGCGGGGCCAAAACAGGCCGCCCAGTACTGGGGCCAGGAAAAGAGGTCGCGATCCGGCTGGATCAGGGAAATTGCGCTCATAATGCTTCCGAAGAAAAAACAAACAAAAGGGCGGGGATTATACGCTGGATCATTGTGGGAAATGAAGGGGTATTGTGCGGGGCCAGGTAATGCCCGGTGGCGCTGCGCTTACCGGGCCTACGTGACTGGCGGGCGATTTACGGTGCCGGATTCACCAGCATCTGCCCAATCGAACCGCGATCGGCCATTTCCAGCGTCTGGCTCGCGAACTGGAACGGGAAATGCGGCCATGACGGCTGGCCATAATAGACCAGCAACTCAACCTGACCGTCGACCCACACGGTATCTTTCCAGCCGCGGTCTTCCGGAAACGGCATCGCACCGTTCACGTTGCGGATCTGGAACATCACGCCTTCAATGTGGAATGACTGCGGCAGGTCGGCGCGTACCGTCCAGCGCTCCCAGGTTCCCTGCTGTGCGGTAATATCGATGCGCTTCGGATCCCACAACTGGCCGTTAATGCCCGGATCTTCGCCCAGCGTAATATCGCGGCTGCGAATCGGCGTGCCGGACATGATTTCCGTTGGCAGTAGCCGCATCGGCAGGCTATCGGTCACCAGCGGCAACAGCCCGGTCGGGCGCAGCGTCAGTACTAAGGTTGAAATCAGAATGCTCGACGGCTCAAAGAAGCCGCGAATACGATCAACGATGCCTGCGGCTTCACCGCAGGTAATCGACACTTCATCGCCATTGGTCATATCCACCAGCACTTCACGGCGCTCGCCGGGTGCCAGCGACAGCTGTTTCACGGACACCAGCGCCGGTAAAAAGCCCTGATCGCCGGAAATCACATGCAACGGGCGACCGTCACTCATTTGCAACTGATAGCGGCGCGCGTTCGAGGCATTCAGCAGGCGTAAACGCACCCAGCCGCGGGAAACCTCGACGTACGGACTTTGCACGCCGTTCACCAGCAGCGTATCGCCGACAAAACCGCCGTTACCGGGTTCGCTGTATTCCGGTGTGCCGAAGTTGTCGAGACGCTTGTCCTGAATAATCACCGGGAAGTCATCGACGCCGTAATGGTTCGGAATGGGTAAGGACTTACTCACTTCGTCTTCCACCAGCCACATGCCCGCAAGACCGTTGTAAACCTGCTGCGCCATATGGTTTGGCGTGTTGGCGTGATACCACAACGTCGCCGCGCTCTGGCGAATCGGCAGCACTGGCGCCCAGTCAGCATTCGGCGACATCATGCGCGCCGCGCCGCCGATGAGCGGTCCCGGTACCTGTAGCCCGCTGATCGTCATCGCCACGTTTTCCGACAGGCGGTTGCTGTAAATCAGCTTGGCGTCATCCCCGTTCCAGACGCGAATCGTCGGCCCGAGATAACGGCCATTGATGCCCCAGACCGGCGCGCGCGTACCCTGGGTAAACGACCAGTGGGCGCGTTGCAGGGTTAAGAAGATCGGCTGACCATGACGGGACTCCACCAACGGCGGGACCGGCAATGCCTGCTGCTGGCCCGCGGCGTTTGCCCTCAGCGGCACGGCACCGGCACACAGTGCCAGCCCCGAGGCCTGAATAAACTGACGCCGACTGAGTGACATAGAGACTCCATGAAATACTGACAAAACAGAAGGAGGGAATTCGTTTCCCGCCGATTAGCGTTTACCGCTCGCTTCCCGCTGCGCAACTTCCTGATCAAGCTCGGCAATCTTCGCCGCCATCACCTCACGGCAATGGGTGGACAGAGCGCGAACCTGATCTTTGCCCCATTTGCTGGTATCGATGGGCGGGAGCATCTCAACAATCACCAGACCGTTATTCAGGCGGTTGAGGTTAATTTTATTAGAAGTATTGGAAACGCACACAGGAATAATGGGAACGCCCGCCGCCAGTGCGGCGTGGAAAGCGCCGGTTTTAAACGGCAGCAAACCGCGGCCACGGCTGCGCGTTCCTTCCGGAAACATCCAGAATGAAATCCTGCGTTTTTTGAAGTTTTTGACCACTTCAGCAATGGTGCCGTGCGCTTTCGCCCGGTTGTTGCGGTCAATCAGCAGGTTGCCCGTCAGCCAGTACAACTGACCAAAAAACGGGATCCACAACAGGCTTTTTTTCCCGACGGTGACCGTTGGCGGCTGAACAATGCTTGATGCCGTCACCATGTCGTAGTTGTTCTGGTGGTTGGCAATGTAAATCGCATTACCGTAACTTTCCGCATCGGCGGGTTTACGCAGTTCCACCTTCAGACCAAAAAGCGGCGCAAGTCGGCCAAACATATGACCAAACGTCGCAACGTGTTTGGGATTGCGTGGGCTGAACAGACAGTAAATGCAGCCAAAAATGCATACCAGAATGCAGTAGATCACGACGATGATTAATCGAAAAATTAATAACATAACATCCTCTGAAACCCAGGCCCTCGGGTCTTACCGCAAATTCTAACACGCCCCTCAAAAGTCGGGGCGTTTGTTTTTACTCTTCGCTATCGCCAGCGTCAGGGCGCTTCGGTGAGTCGATGTCAATGCGATCGATTTTTTGCAGACCGCGCATCAGCGTGCCGCGGCGCCCGCGTTCGCCAGTGACTTTCTGCAACTCTTCCGGACGCAGCTTGATCTTACGTTTGCCGACATGAATGGTCAGTGTGCTTTGCGGCGGCACTAAATAGAGGTGCGCCAGGCTGTCGAGACCTTTGGCGGCATCTGCCGAAGCGATGTTAATGATTTTATTGCCCTTGCCTTTCGACAGCTCAGGAAGGTCGCTGACCGGGAACATCAGCATACGACCGGCGGTAGTGATCGCCAGCAGCATGTCGGCGTCATTTTCAATGACCACCGGCGGCATCACCTGCGCGTTTTCCGGCAGAGAAATCACCGCTTTACCGGCACGGTTACGCGCCACCAGATCGTTAAAGGTACAGACAAAACCGTAACCGGCGTCAGACGCCATCAGCAGTTTTTGGTCATCCCCTTCCATCAGCATATGCTCGACGGTCGCGCCCGGCGGCAGCGTCAGCTTGCCGGTCAGCGGCTCGCCCTGACCACGCGCCGACGGCAGCGTAATCGGGTCAATAGCGTAGCTGCGACCGGTGGTATCAATAAACACCACTGGCTGGCTGCTCTTGCCTTTCACTGAAGCTTTCCAGTTGTCGCCGGATTTATAACTCAGCCCCTGCGCGTCAATGTCATGACCTTTCGCGCTGCGTACCCAGCCCATCTGCGACAGGACGATGGTCACCGGCTCTGACGGCAGCATGTCGTGCTCGTTCATCGCCTTCGCTTCTTCACGCTCGTGCAGCGGAGAACGACGATCATCGCCGTAGGCTTCAGCATCTGCCTGCAACTCTTTCTTCAGCAGGGTATTCATTTTGCGTTCGGAGGCGAGAATCGCCTGAATCTGATCGCGCTCTTTTTCCAGATCGCTCTGCTCACCGCGAATCTTCATCTCTTCCAGTTTGGCGAGATGGCGCAGTTTCAGTTCGAGGATCGCTTCAGCCTGGGTTTCGCTGATGCCGAACCGCGACATCAGCACCGGCTTCGGCTCGTCTTCACTGCGAATGATATGGATCACTTCGTCGATGTTGAGGAACGCGATCAGCAAACCTTCAAGGATATGCAGGCGGCGCAGCACACGTTCCAGACGATAGTTGAGGCGGCGGGTCACGGTATCGCGACGGAACGCCAGCCATTCAGTGAGGATCTCCAGCAGGTTTTTCACCGCCGGGCGACCATCCAGACCGATCATGTTGAGGTTGATGCGGTAGCTTTTTTCCAGATCCGTCGTGGCGAACAGATGGTTCATCACCTGCTCCATGTCGACACGGTTGGAGCGTGGCACAATCACCAGACGCGTCGGGTTTTCGTGGTCTGACTCGTCGCGCAGATCGTCAACCATTGGCAATTTTTTATTGCGCATCTGGCTGGCGATTTGCTCCAGCACGCGGGCGCCGGAAACCTGGTGCGGCAGTGCGGTAATCACCACCGCGCCGTCCTCTTTTTTCCACACTGCGCGCATGCGCACGGAACCACGACCGTTCTGGTAGATTTTGCGGATTTCGGCACGCGGGGTAATGATTTCCGCTTCCGTCGGGTAGTCCGGCCCGTGCACGATATCCAGCAGTTCGTCCAGCGAGGTTTTCGGTTTCTCGATAAGGGTAATCGCCGCACTGGCGACTTCGCGCAGGTTGTGCGGCGGAATGTCTGTCGCCATCCCGACAGCGATGCCGGTGGTACCGTTCAGCAGGATGTTCGGCAGACGCGCAGGCAGCATTTTCGGCTCCTGCAGCGTGCCGTCAAAGTTCGGCACCCAGTCAACGGTTCCCTGCCCCAGCTCGCCCAGCAGCACTTCGGCGTATTTCGACAAACGGGATTCGGTATAACGCATGGCGGCGAAGGACTTCGGATCATCCGGCGCCCCCCAGTTTCCCTGCCCGTCAACCAGCGGGTAGCGGTAGGAGAACGGCTGCGCCATCAGCACCATCGCTTCATAACAGGCGCTGTCGCCATGCGGATGGTATTTACCGAGCACGTCACCGACGGTACGGGCGGATTTTTTAAACTTGGCGCTGGCGCTCAAACCCAGCTCAGACATCGCATACACGATGCGACGTTGAACCGGCTTCAGGCCATCACCAATGAACGGCAACGCGCGATCCATGATGACGTACATGGAGTAATTGAGGTAGGCGTTTTCCGTAAATTCATGCAGCGCAAGGCGCTCTGCCATATCGCTCATTAACTGTGATTCCTTAATATATGCGCCGGTCTGGTGCAGGCGGCAAAACTACCCGCGATAATACCCTATCTGGCGCGCCGAGTCACAGGGGCGTCTGGCGTGAAAATAACAGACATCCGGGCGATCTCTCGCCCGGATGGAAAAGGGTGCTGCGTTAACGAAATAACTTAGTTCGTTTTGCTGATCTGTTTGACGTCGATTTCCACCGAGTTCCAGTCTTTATCGACTTCGCCGCGGATCTCAACCTTATCCTGCGGGGTGACGGTCACGCCGTTCCAGCGCTTGTGATCGATATCGACGTTAATCGTCCCGCTGGCGTCTTTGAAGACATACAGATCATCAGAAATACGCTCAACGATGTTGCCGCGCAGCGTCACCCAGGTGTCATCACGCAGGGATTTGGCGTTTTCAACGGTGGTGACGGAGCCGTCTGGCCCCTGGAATCCGCCGCCCTGGGTTTGTGTCGCGCCCGGACCGCTAAAGCCTCCCTGAGTCGCCGCAAATACCGGGGCAGACATCAGAGCCAGAATGGCTGTCATAGCCGCTAATTTTTTCATTTCTACTCTCCTTTCTCATCTCTGTGGTGTCCATTACACAAGGTAAAACTTAACAACTTCTTAAGAGAAAAAAAGAAATTTTTCTGCTGTACAGCGACGGTTATGGCGGGTTTACTGAAGGTAGTAACGCTTCACAAGGACGATCTTATGCGCATTTTACTGGTAGAAGACGACAAGCTTATCGGCGATGGCCTGAAAGCGGGCCTGAGCAAAATGGGCTTTAGCCTCGACTGGTTCACCCGCGGCGACGAAGGAAAAGCCGCACTTTATGCCGCGCCTTACGATGCGGTGATCCTTGATCTCTCCCTGCCCGGCATTGACGGGCTGGATATCCTGCGCGAATGGCGCAACAAAGGCCACAGCGAGCCGGTACTGATCCTCACCGCCCGCGATGCGCTGTCGCAGCGCGTGGAAGGGTTACGCCTCGGCGCTGATGACTATTTGTGCAAACCCTTTGCACTGATTGAGGTGGCAGCACGCCTCGAAGCGCTGATTCGCCGTTCGCACGGCCAGTCGAGTAATGAATTGCGCCACGGCGCGGTAACGCTTGACCCTGGCAAACTGACGGCGACGTTATCCGGCGAGCCGCTGGCGCTCAAACCGAAAGAGTTTGCCCTGCTGGAGTTGCTGCTGCGTAACACCGGGCGCGTGCTGCCGCGTAAGCTGATTGAAGAGAAGCTGTATAACTGGGACGACGACGTCTCCAGCAATGCCGTGGAAGTCCATGTCCACCATCTTCGCCGCAAGCTCGGTTCTGATTTTATTCGCACGGTGCACGGCATCGGCTACACCTTAGGTGATGTATGACGCTCATTCGCCAGCTCAGCCTCCGTCTGCGGCTGACTCTGCTGTTTTTCCTGCTGACGCTCATAGCCTGGGGTTGCGCCAGCTTTTTCGCCTGGCAGCAAACCTCGGAAAAACTCGACAAGCTGTTCGACACCCAGCAAATGCTGTTCGCCAAACGCCTCAGCGCGATGGATTTTGCGAGTGTGCATTCACTTACCCCGACGGTGGCGGAGCGTAAAAAGATCAAACACGGTCATCTGGATGATGACGCGCTGGCGTTTGCCATTTTCACCGCCGACGGTAAACGCCTGCTCGATGATGGCGAAAACGGGCGCGACATTTCTTATAACTATCGCCGCGATGGCTTCGATGATAGTCAACTGAAGGACGATGACGACGCGTGGCGCTTTCTCTGGCTGACGACGCGCGACGGGCAATACCGCATCGCCGTCGGTCAGGAATGGGATTACCGCCAGGAAATGGCGCTGGATATCATCACCTCGCAGCTGACGCCCTGGCTGATAGCGTTGCCGCTGATGCTCATTCTGCTGTTTGTATTGCTGAGCCGTGAACTGTCGCCGCTAAAAAGGATCACCCGTTCGTTGCAGGTGCGTTCGCCGGAATCCGCTGAGCCCATCGGCACAGACGGCGTGCCCAGCGAGGTGCGACCACTGGTGGATGCGCTGAATCAGCTGTTTCAGCGTACACATAACATGGTGGTGCGCGAACGCCGTTTCACCTCTGATGCAGCGCATGAACTGCGCAGCCCGCTGACAGCGCTGAAAGTCCAGACCGAAGTGGCGCAACTCTCGGTGGACGATCCCGAAACACGGGAAAAGGCGCTCGCTCAGTTGCACACCGGCATTGATCGCGCGTCAAGGCTGGTCGAACAACTGCTGACGCTGTCGCGCCTGGACTCACTGTCACAGCCCGATGACATCGCACCGATCCCGATGGAAGATCTGCTGCAATCGGCAGTGATTGATATTTACCCTTCCGCACAGTCCGCCGGTATCGACGTGCGTCTGCACATGGAAGCGCAGGGCGTGGTGCATGCCGGGCAGCCGCTGTTGCTCAGCCTGCTGGTACGAAATCTGCTTGATAACGCCATTCGTTACAGCCCCCGCGGTAGCCAGGTTGATGTGACGTTGAGCGCTCGTCAGTTTACCGTTCGGGATAACGGCCCCGGTGTCAGTGAAGAAGCGCTGGCGCGCATTGGCGAACGCTTTTACCGCCCGCCGGGACAAGATCAAACCGGCAGCGGGCTTGGGTTGTCTATCGTTCGCCGCATTGCCGCCCTGCATCAGATGTCGGTCACCTTTGGCAACGCGCCGGAAGGGGGGTTCATCGCGCGCGTGTGGTGGTAAAACGTTTAATTATTGCGCTTTGAGCAAAAGACTTTGCACATTTTGCTCATTTTTCCCTTTCGTTAGTTCGCGTATTATCACTGCCAAACTCGTTACATTGGGGACAAGACATGAGCAACATTTTGATTATCAACGGTGCGAAAAAATTCGCCCATTCCAACGGCCAGTTAAATGACACCCTGACCGAGGTCGCGGATGGCGCGCTCCGCGATGCCGGACATGATGTTAAAGTCGTTCGTGCTGACAGCGACTACGACATCAAAGAAGAAGTACAGAAGTTCCTCTGGGCTGACGTCATTATCTGGCAGATGCCGGGATGGTGGATGGGCGCACCGTGGACGGTCAAAAAGTACATCGATGATGTCTTTACCGAAGGTCATGGTTCTCTGTATGCCAGCGATGGCCGTACCCGTTCCGATGCCAGCAAAAAATACGGTTCCGGCGGTCTGATTCAGGGCAAAAAATACATGCTGTCGCTCACCTGGAACGCGCCTGCAGAAGCGTTCTCTGATGAAGCGCAGTTCTTCCACGGTGTTGGTGTTGACGGTGTTTACCTGCCGTTCCACAAAGCCAATCAATTCCTGGGAATGGAAGCATTGCCGACGTTTATCGTTCACGACGTGATCAAAATGCCGGATGTCCCCACGTATATCGCAGAATATCGCAAGCATCTGGCGGAGATTTTTGGTTAACTAGACGCAGGTAAAACAAAGGAGTTGAGTTAACCATGTTGACAGTGATTGCAGAAATCCGCACCCGTCCCGGGCAACACCATCGTCAGGCAGTGCTGGATGAGTTCGCGAAAATTATTCCGACCGTGTTAAAAGAAGAAGGCTGTCACGGCTATGCGCCGATGGTCGATCACGCGGCGGGTGTCAGCTTTCAGGCGACCGCGCCGGATTCTATCGTGATGGTGGAGTTGTGGGAAACCGTGGCGCATCTCGAAGCGCATCTGCAGACCCCGCACATGAAAGCGTGGAGCGAAGCAGTAAAAGCGAGTGTGCTCGAAAGCCATATTCGCATTCTGGAGAACGGGGTTTAACCCTTGTGTATTGCCGGGCGGCACTGCGTTTGCCCGGCTTACGGTTTTACAGGCCCGGTAAGCGTCAGCGCCACCGGGCCTTTTATTACGCTTCGATATCCGCCATATCGCCTTTTTCCTGCAGCCAGTTACGACGATCTTCCGACCGTTTTTTGGCCAGCAGCATATCCATCATGGCGGTGGTCTGCTGTTCATCTTCATCGGTAATGATTAACTGCACCAGACGGCGGGTGTTCGGATCGAGCGTGGTTTCACGCAACTGCATCGGGTTCATCTCGCCCAGCCCTTTAAAGCGCTGCACGTTCGGTTTGCCCTTTTTGCGTTTGAGCTGTTCGAGTACACCCGCTTTCTCTTCTTCCGTCAGCGCGTAATAAACCTCTTTGCCGAGATCGATTCGGTAGAGCGGCGGCAGTGCGACGTAAACGTGCCCCTCTTTCACCAGCGTGCGGAAGTGCCGCACAAACAGCGCGCACAGCAGCGTGGCGATGTGCAGGCCGTCGGAGTCCGCATCCGCGAGGATACAAATTTTACCGTAGCGCAGTTGGCTGAGATCATCGCTGTCCGGATCAATGCCGATTGCCACAGAAATGTCGTGAACCTCCTGCGAGGCCAGCACTTCATCAGAAGAGACTTCCCACGTATTCAGGATCTTACCCTTCAGCGGCATGATCGCCTGATATTCACGATCGCGCGCCTGCTTGGCGGAACCGCCTGCGGAGTCCCCTTCCACCAGGAACAGTTCGGTGCGATTGAGATCCTGTGCGGTGCAATCCGCCAGTTTACCAGGCAGCGCCGGGCCGCTGGTCAGTTTTTTACGCACCACTTTCTTCGCCGCACGCAGACGGCGCTGGGCGCTGGAGATCGCCATTTCGGCCAGCAGCTCTGCGGACTGCACGTTCTGGTTCAGCCACAGGCTGAAGGCATCTTTCACCACGCCGGAAACAAACGCCGCGCACTGACGCGAAGAGAGACGCTCTTTCGTCTGCCCGGCGAACTGCGGATCCTGCATTTTCACTGACAGCACATAAGCGCAGCGATCCCAGATATCTTCCGCCGACAGCTTCACGCCGCGTGGCAGAATATTGCGGTATTCGCAGAATTCGCGCATCGCATCCAGCAGCCCCTGACGCAGACCGTTGACGTGCGTACCGCCCTGCAGGGTTGGGATCAGGTTGACGTAGCTTTCGGTCAGCAGCTCGCCGCCTTCCGGCAGCCATAGCAACGCCCAGTCCACGGCTTCGGTGTCGCCTTCAAAATTACCGACAAACGGCTTTTCAGGCAGCAGCGGCAGACCGTTAACCGCTTCGCTCAGATAGTCGTTCAGACCGTCTTCATAGCGCCAGGTTTGCTCGGTGTTGTTGACGTTATCTTTGAAAACGATTTCGACGCCCGGGCACAGCACCGCTTTGGCTTTCAGCAGATGTGTGAGGCGGGAAACGGAAAAGCGAGGGATGTCGAAGAAGCTTTCGTCCGGCCAGAAATGCACACTGGTGCCGGTGTTGCGCTTGCCGCAGGTACCGGTGATGTGGAGATCCTCCACCTTCTCACCGTTTTCAAAGGCGATGCTGTAGACCTGCGCGTCACGGCGCACGTTCACTTCAACGCGTTTTGACAGGGCGTTCACCACGGAGATCCCCACGCCGTGAAGGCCGCCGGAAAACTGGTAGTTTTTGTTGGAGAACTTGCCCCCCGCATGCAGCCGACAGAGGATCAGCTCCACCGCCGGAACACCTTCTTCCGGGTGGATATCCACCGGCATGCCGCGACCGTCGTCGATGACTTCCAGCGACTGATCGGCATGCAGAATAACTTCCACGCGTTTCGCGTGGCCCGCCAGCGCTTCGTCCACGCTGTTATCAATGACTTCCTGCCCTAAATGGTTAGGGCGAGTGGTGTCGGTATACATCCCCGGGCGGCGGCGGACCGGCTCTAGCCCGGTGAGTACCTCAATGGCATCAGCGTTATATGAAGATTGCGTCATGATCTGTTCGTAGATAGTTCAGTTTGCTCAGTGCAAACCCAGGAAATCGATAATCTGTGTGAAGTGATCTTCGAAGCCAATAAATGCGTGGTTACCGCCCTCCTCCACCGTCTGACGGCAGGAGGCGTAATACTCAACAGCCTGGCGGTAATCAAGCACTTCGTCACCCGTCTGTTGCAGCAACCAGATAAGATCCGGCGCTTCCAGCGGGTCGATCTGCATCACTTTGAGATCGTAAATATGGCGTGACTCTAGCACATATTGTTCACCGGTGTAGGGATTCTCATTCTGACCGAGATAGTTTAGCAAGAGTTCAAAGGGTTTAATCGCCGGATTAACCACTACAGCGGGCAGCATAAAGCATTGCGACAGCCAGGTGGCGTAATAGCCGCCGAGCGATGAACCAACCACCCCCAGCGGTTCGCCGCCGAGCTCCAGCACTAATCCTTCCAGCAGTTCAGCCGCTTCCGCCGGAAACGCTGGCAGTTGCGGGACCACCATATTTATTTCCGGATGCGCCTGCGCCAGCCAGTTTTTCATGGCCGCCGCTTTCTCTGAGCGAGGCGAGCTGTTGAAACCGTGCAAGTAAAGAAGCGTAGACATGCGAAACCTTAATACCCTTCCGAAGCGGTATCAGGACGGAACTGCGCCGCTTCGAGTCGACAAACTTCCGTGGTCAACGAGCCGTCAGGATACAGCTCGATCCAGCGCCAGCCCGGCGCGATAGTGTCGAGCGTAAAATTGGCGCAGTGCGGTTTAAACTGCACGCAGGTCGATGGTGTTGCCATCATTCGCCGCCCGTTCCAGTCAACGTCCATTTCCTGATGAATATGCCCGCAGAGCAGATTTTTGACGCGCGGATACGCGCTAAGCACCTGATCCAGCGCCCCGGCATTGCGTAGACTGTGTTGATCAAGCCAGCTGCAACCTGACGCCAGCGGATGATGATGCAGCAACAGCAACGTGTAGCGATCGACGGATTCCGCAAGTTTGTGCTCCAGCCATTCGAGCTGGAAGTCGCTCAGTTCGCCATGCGGGACACCAAATACCTGGCTGTCGAGCATGAGGATCTGCCAGTGGTCGCCCACCAGTACGCGCTTTGCGGGAGAGATTCCGGCATCCTGTAAGGTGCTGTACATCGCCGGCTGGAAATCATGATTCCCCGGCAACCAGACACAAGGTGCGGCAAAGCCCGCGATGCCTTCAGCAAAAAGCTGGTAGGCCGCGGAAGAGTGATCCTGCGCCAAATCCCCTGTTGCTACAATCAGGTCACATTCACGCTGTGAGGCGCGGATAGCCTCCAGTACCGCCTGGTAACTTTCCCAGGTATTCACTCCCAACAGCGTTTCATGTTTCTCAGCAAACAGGTGAGTATCTGTAATTTGTAATATCCTGACCCTGGCCCCACCAGCCAGAGGAAGGTTTAACAGGCTTTCCAAATGGTGTCCTTAGGTTTCACGACGCTTAGTAAACCGGAATCGCCATCGCTCCATGTGCTAAACAATATCGCAGCCAATCAGCGAGAAACTGATTGATTTGATGCTTTTCGTCGCGTTGATGCAACTTCTTATTCGGGTAATCATACCGTGCTTTGAAGCGAAAGATCTGCTGGCTTGAACACACTTCAGCCACCATCGCATCATGATAAAGCCGCACGGTCATTGACGGCAGGCTCCAGTAGCTTATCGCGGGCGCCGTCTGTTCAATTTCCACCAATGTAGTGTAGCGGGTGGTCTCGGTTATCGTTAACCGATATTGCGCATTCGCCACCTGATAGCTCACCGTTTCGCCGGGTGCGTCTGTACGAGGCAGCAGGCGGCGCAAATGTGCAAAATTAGTCTCGCACAAGCGCATCATTTCTGGAAAGTCAGGTGTATAACGCTTCATTATTTCCACTCGTTTCGTAAAGCCTGATAATGCAGTTGCAGCCATTGCAGAGCGATGACAGACGCTGCGTTGTCGATTTTCCCCTCTTCTACCCACTGGTAAGCCTGTTCCCGGCTTACCACATGAACCCGAATGTCTTCGTTTTCATCAGCCAGACCGTGAATTCCACTCGCGGTTGAGGCGTCCACTTCGCCCACTAAAATAGACAGGCGCTCGCTGGTTCCCCCCGGACTTGCCAGATAACTCAGTACCGGGCGGGTACGGCCAACAATCAGTCCGGCCTCTTCGACCGCTTCGCGGCGGGCGACATCTTCCACCGTTTCGCCCTCTTCTATCATACCGGCAACCATCTCCAGCAGCCACGGCGTCTCACTGGAGTCATACGCCGCAATTCGGATTTGCTCGACGAGCACCACTTCATCACGTACTGGGTCAAAGGGTAGCAAGACTGCCGCATGACCGCGCTCAAAAATTTCTCGCGTCACTTCGCCGCTCATTTCGCCATTAAACAAACGATGGCGAAAGCGGTAAAGATCAAGCGAAAAAAAACCGCGGTAAAGCGATTCACGTGCAATAATTTCTACATCTTTTTTGGAGAAGGTAACGGCCTGTTCATGAGGCTGAGTCATTATTCGGTCCTGCCAGTGATTGTGGTGAAATTGTGGATTTAAAGTCAGTTTGGCTACTGTTTTACTGACCATATGATAGATTGGTGCAAATTAACGCCAGATGGCACATTACGCCAACTTTTTCGAATGGCAGACTCTGGTACAATCGGCGAACATTTTTTTTGAATTAGATCAGCGCTAAATGCTTCACAACAAGGAATGCAAATGAAGAAATTGCTCCCTATCCTTATCGGCCTGAGCCTGTCTGGTTTCAGCGCAATGAGCCAGGCGGATAACTTGCTTCAAGTGTATCAGCAGGCACGTGTCAGCAACCCTGACCTGCGTAAATCAGCAGCCGATCGCGATGCTGCATTCGAGAAGATTAACGAAGCGCGCAGCCCACTGCTTCCTCAACTGGGCCTTGGTGCGGACTATGAGTACAGCAACGGTTACCGTGATCAAAATGGCGTTAACTCTAACGCGACCAGTGCATCTCTGTCACTGACCCAGACGCTGTTTGATATGTCGAAATGGCGTCAGCTCTCGCTGCAGGAAAAATCAGCCGGCATTCAGGATGTCACTTATCAGACTGACCAGCAGACGCTTATCCTGAACACCGCGACGGCCTATTTCAACGTCCTGAGCGCCATTGATTCACTCTCCTACACTGAAGCGCAGAAACAGGCGATTTACCGCCAGTTGGATCAAACCACTCAGCGCTTTAATGTGGGCCTGGTTGCCATCACCGACGTGCAGAACGCCCGTTCACAGTACGATAACGTGCTGGCCAACGAAGTCACTGCCCGTAACAACCTCGACAATGCCGTTGAACAGCTGCGTCAGGTAACCGGTAATTACTACCCGGAACTGGCATCCCTGAACGTCGATAGCTTCAAAACCGACAAGCCGAACGCTGTCAACGCGCTGCTGAAGGAAGCGGAAAACCGCAACCTGTCGCTGCTGCAGGCTCGTTTAAGCCAGGATCTGGCGCGTGAGCAGATTCGCCTCGCCCAGGACGGCCATTTGCCAACCCTGAGCTTAAGCGCCTCTACTGCGGTGTCTGACACCTCCTACAGCGGTTCCAGCACCGGTGGCGCTAACGCCTCCCGTTATGACGACAGCAACATCGGTCAGAATAAAATCGGCCTGAATTTCTCTCTGCCGCTGTATCAGGGTGGAATGGTTAACTCTCAGGTGAAACAGGCGCAGTACAACTTTGTCGGCGCCAGCGAGCAACTGGAAAGCGCGCACCGCAGCGTTGTGCAGACTGTGCGTTCTTCCTTCAATAACATTAACGCCTCTATCAGCAGCATCAACGCCTACAAACAGGCTGTGGTTTCTGCCCAGAGCTCGTTAGATGCGATGGAAGCCGGTTACTCGGTGGGTACCCGTACGATCGTTGATGTGCTGGACGCCACCACCACGCTGTATAACGCGAAGCAGCAGCTCTCCAGTGCGCGTTATAACTACCTGATTAACCAGCTGAATATCAAATCCGCGCTCGGTACGCTGAATGAGCAGGATCTGGTTTCACTGAACAGTGCGTTGGGTAAACCGATCTCCACCACCCCGGAATCGGTGGCGCCGGAAAACCCGCAGCAGGACGCCAGCGCTGACGGCTATAGTGCCGACAACGCAGCGCCAGCGGCACAGCCTGCCGCTACGCGCACGACGTCCAGCAGCAAGACGGCAAACCCGTTCCGCAATTAATCTTGCCTGTACCCGGCGCCGCTTGTGCGCCGGGTGTATGTAAGGCAACGTAAAGATCTCCTCTCTGCCATACCTGTCGCTTCAATTTCAACCACTCATCCTCTATCCTTGACCACTACCACTGGGTCCTGGAAGACAAAAATGAAACGGACAAAAATTATCAATCATGCGTCATTCCGCAAAAGCTGGGGCGCACGTCATCTGACGCCCGTCGCGCTGGCTGTTACGGCTGTTTTTCTGCTGGCAGGCTGCGAAAAAACCGACGAGACGGTTTCACTGTATCAAAACGCGGACGACTGCTCAGCAGCAAACCCGGGCAAGAGCGCGGAATGTACCACGGCGTACACTAACGCCCTGAAAGAAGCGGAGCGTACAGCGCCGAAATACGCCACTCGCGAAGACTGCGTCGCTGAATTCGGCGAAGGCCAGTGCCAGCAAACGCCTGCACAGGCAGGCATGGCGCCGGAAAACCAGGCGCAGGCACAAAGCAGCGGCAGCTTCTGGATGCCGCTGATGGCGGGTTACATGATGGGCCGCCTGATGAGCGGCGGCGCAGGTTTCCAGCAGCAACCGCTGTTCAGTTCGCGAAACCCGGCCAGCCCGGCGTACGGTAAATACACCGATGCCGGTGGCAAAAACTATGGTGCTGCACAACCAGGCCGTACGATGACCGTGCCGAAAACCGCCATGGCGCCGAAACCGGCCACCACCTCCACGGTCACCCGTGGCGGCTTTGGCGAATCCGTCGCGAAACAGGCGACCATGCAGCGCAGCGCGTCCGGCACGTCCTCACGTTCAATGGGCGGCTAAGCGACATGGAAAGAGTCAGTATCATCGAGCGTCCGGACTGGCGTGAGAAAGCCACTGAGTTCGGTTTCAATTTTCATACCATGTACGGCGAGCCGTACTGGTGTGAAGAAGCCTATTACAAACTCACGCTGGCGCAGGTGGAAAAGCTGGAAGACGTGACTGCTGAGCTGCATCAGATGTGTCTGCAGGTGGTCGGGAAAGTGATCGCCAGCGATGCGCTGATGACGAAGTTCCGCATTCCCAAACATACCTGGGGGTTTGTCCGCCAGTCATGGCAAACCCAGCAGCCCTCGCTCTATTCCCGCCTGGATCTGGCGTGGGATGGCGTAGGTGAACCGAAGCTGCTTGAGAACAACGCTGACACCCCCACCTCGCTGTATGAAGCGGCATTTTTCCAGTGGATCTGGCTGGAAGATCAAATCAATGCCGGGAATCTGCCCACCGGGAGCGATCAGTTCAACAGCCTGCAGGAAAAGCTCATTGAGCGCTTTGCCGAGTTGCGTGAACAATTTGGTTTCCAGTTGCTGCACATGACCTGCTGCCGCGATACCGTGGAAGATCGTGGTACCGTGCAATATCTGCAGGATTGCGCTAACGAAGCGGGCGTCGCGACAGAATTCCTTTACGTTGATGACATCGGACTGGGTGAAAAAGGCCAGTTTACTGACCTTCAGGATCAGGTGATTGGTAACCTGTTCAAGCTCTACCCGTGGGAGTTTATGCTGCGCGAGATGTTCTCCACCAAACTGGAAGACGCTGGTGTACGCTGGCTGGAACCCGCATGGAAAAGCATCATCTCCAACAAAGCGCTACTGCCGTTGTTGTGGGAAATGTTCCCCGACCACCCGAATCTGCTGCCCGCGTATTTTGCCGAAGATGACCATCCGCCGATGGACAAATACGTCGTCAAGCCCATCTTCTCTCGCGAAGGGGCCAATGTGTCGATCGTCGAAAACGGCAATGTGCTTGAAGCAGTAGAAGGTCCGTACGGTGAAGAGGGAATGATCGTCCAGCAGTTCTGGCAGTTACCGAAATTTGGCGACAGCTATACGTTGATCGGCAGCTGGCTTATCAACGATCAGCCAGCCGGGATCGGCATTCGTGAGGACAGAGCGCTGATCACCCAGGATCTTTCACGCTTCTATCCCCACATTTTTGTCGAATAACCATCAGCCAATTTGCACAGACAACATGCTTAATGCGCCCATCTCGAGACCGTCCACCGGGATCGTGATGGGTTCTTCACCATCCCACGCGCCAAGCACATACAGCAGCGGCAGGAAGTGATCTGGCGTCGGGTTAGAGAGAGAACCGCTTTCATGCGCCATGTAATTGACCAATGGATGCTGTTCCACCGGCCCTTGCCAGTCGAGGTTGGCCTTCACGTAGTCGTTAAACGACGTGGCCCACGGATACGGCGAGCTGTCGCCATGCCAGCGTGCCGTGCGCAGGTTATGCACCACATTGCCGCTCGCCACCAGCATGATGCCCTCATCACGCAGCGTCGCCAGTTTGCGTCCCATCTCCATATGCCAGGCGGCCGGTTTCGTGCTGTCAATACTAAGCTGCACCATCGGAATGTCGGCGTTCGGGTACATCTTGATCAGCACCCCCCAGGAGCCATGGTCAAAACCCCAGGCTTCTTTATCGAGCGCGACGGGAACCGGTGCCAGCAACGAAACCAGTCGTTCAGCCAGTTCAGGCGAGCCAGGTGCCGGATAATGCGTGTCGTACAACGCCTGCGGGAAGCCACCGAAATCGTGGATCGTTTTCGGGGTTTCCATCGCGGTAACGCCAGTACCGCGCGTGAACCAGTGCGCAGAGACCACGACGATCGCTTTCGGGCGCGGCAATTCCTCACCCAGACGTTGCCAGGCGCGGGTATAGCGGTTATCTTCCAGCACGTTCATCGGGCTGCCGTGACCAAGAAACAGCGCTGGCATTCGGGTACGAGACATGATGTTATCCTTTGCAGGGAGTTCAATGTAATGACGCCACATTACCCCTTTTCCGGGAAGGATAAACTCAGATAAGCGTGATGATCTTCATCAAATAGTTTGAACGAACGGATGTTGTCGCAGGAGAATGAAATGTCAGTACCACTCATCCTGACCCTTTTAGCCGGCGCCGCGACTTTTATTGGCGCCCTGCTTGGTGTACTCGGCCAGAAGCCGTCCAATCGCCTGCTGGCATTTTCCCTGGGCTTTGCCGCCGGGATCATGCTGCTTATTTCGCTGATGGAGATGCTTCCGGCAGCGCTGGCGACGGAAAACATGTCGCCAATGCTGGGCTACAGCATGTTCATTATAGGTCTGCTCGGTTATTTCGGGCTCGATCGCATTCTGCCGCACGCGCATCCACAGGATCTCATGCACGGCGATAAAGCCGTGATGCCGCGCAACCTGCGCCGTACTGCTGTGTTGCTGACGCTGGGTATCAGTCTGCATAACTTCCCGGAAGGGATTGCCACCTTCGTTACCGCCAGTAATAACCTCGAACTGGGTATCGGCATCGCCTTCGCAGTGGCATTGCACAATATTCCTGAAGGTCTTGCCGTCGCTGGACCGGTGTATGCCGCGACCGGTTCCCGTCGCAAAGCCGTGTTCTGGGCAGGTGTTTCGGGAATGGCTGAAATTCTCGGCGGCGTGCTGGCGTGGCTCATCCTCGGAAGTCTGGTTTCGCCGGTGGTGATGGCCGCCATCATGGCCGCTGTGGCAGGTATTATGGTAGCGCTGTCTGTTGATGAACTGATGCCGCTGGCGAAAGAGATCGATCCTCACAACAACCCGAGCTACGGTGTGTTATGCGGTATGTCGGTGATGGGAATGAGCCTTGTGGCGCTCCAGGCAATGGGTATTGGCTAAACGTCATGGCGCTGCGAGCCTTTCCGCAGCGCCTTTTGCATGTCATTTAATATTAAAGTGTTTAATTTAATTTCACCACTGCCCTTTATTTATCATTATGAGAGCATAGCAAACCAGGAATATTAACGTTATAAATACCTTCAACCTATTACCTTAACGATATACTGCCATATATATCTGCTGACATTTTTATTTAACGCTCACAGCAGAAGAAGTGAATAATAACTTACTCACATTTTCCTACCGCGACGTTAACCTCGCTCATTCACATCAAATATAATATTAATATTACTACATCCCTTGCTTAGAAAAACTAAAAAGACAACCTTTTCAACAGTGCTATTCTTCGCCTGAATAATGTTGTCGCATCGCTTCTTGCGACGTCGTTATTACTGTTTTTCTTATTAACATACAAAGGATTACTCTGAATGTTCAGGAAAATATTAGCCGTAGCATTAACGTCGGCACTCCTCTCCGGTACCGCTTTCGCTGCACCCGATGTCCCGGAGCAAGGTTCAGGCCAGGTGACGTTTTCTGGATGGGTTATCGAATCTCCGTGTTCCATTCAGCCAGGCGATGAAGATCTGCAAGTGGATCTCGGTGAAGTCGCCACCAGCGTGCTCAACAGCGATAAAATGTCGTTAGCCACTGACTTTACTATTCATCTTCAGGACTGCATCCTGTCAAAAGAGGTCGACGGGCAAACTGTCACGACCAATAAAGTTGACGTTACGTTTTCCTCCGCTAATGTGAACGCCACCGACTCCAGCCTGATGAAAAACAGCGCAGAAGATAACGAAGGCGGCGCAACAAACGTGGGTGTTCGTATTCTTGATGAAGGTAATGAAAAGATCACGCTTGGCGAAGCCGTTGCGGTGACTTTCCCTAATCTTAATTCCTATCAGGAATTAAACTTCAAAGCCCGCATGGAAAAAACGCCGGATGCCACCGGGGATGCAACGCCGGGCAATGTGAATGCCATCGCCAATTATATTCTTAATTACGAATAATACATTTTGACGTTACCGGAATGGCCGGCGACTTGTTTGCCGGCTTTCAGGATACCCTCTCAAAAGAATGGACTCATGCGCAGATTCCTTTTTTCGTTGATCACTGGATTAACGACTTTTGTCAAAAACAGTTTATTTATCCTGTTTATTTTTTCGGGTACTCCTGCCGTTTCCCTTGCCGTGGAGTTTAATACTGACGCCCTTGATGCCGATGATCGCCAGAACGTCGATCTCAGCCAGTTCGAAAAGAAAGACTACATCTCGCCCGGACGCTATCTGGTGCAAATCACGCTGAATAAAAACACCTTACCCGGCGACTGGAACGTCGAATGGCAGGCAACCACTGCGGAAAACGGCTCGCGACTTTGCCTCACCACTGACGAGCTGTTGCAGTGGGGTTTTGACGACGCTTTTGTCCGTCAGCTCAACAACCGCGGTCAGACACAATGCCTGGATATCATCGATAAACCGGAGTTCAGCGCAAAACTCGATAAATCCACAATGCGCCTGACGCTAACCGTGCCGCAATCCTGGATGAAATATCACGCGAAAAACTGGACCCCGCCGGAATACTGGGACGATGGGGTTAATGGCGCGCTTCTCGATTACAACATTTATGCCAGTCAGTACTCGCCTCACGACGGCGACAGCACGCAAAGCTTTAGCGCTTATGGCACGGCAGGCATCAACCTGGGGGCATGGCGTCTGCGTTCTGACTATCAGTACAACCAGAATTTTATCAGCGGAAACAGCACTGACACCGAGAGTCGCCTGGCACGCACCTATCTCTTTCGCCCGTTACCGTCGCTGGCGTCAAAATTTACCCTCGGCCAGTACGATCTTAGCTCCGATATTTTCGATACCTTTCACTTCACTGGGACAACGCTCGAAAGCGATGAGAGCATGCTGCCGCCGGACCTACAAGGCTATGCGCCGCAAATCTCCGGCATCGCGCAGACCAACGCCAAAGTCACCGTTTCGCAGAATGGCCGCGTGCTCTACCAGACCACCGTCACGCCAGGGCCGTTTACTATTTCGGATATGGTCGACACGTTGCAGGGGCAAATGGATGTCACCATCGAAGAAGAAGATGGCCGAACCAGCACCTTTCAGGTCGGCTCGGCGTCCGTGCCATTTCTTACCCGCCAGGGTCAGTTACGGTACAAAACCTCTGCCGGGAAACCCACCTCAAACAGCCATAACGATGTACATAACCCGCTGTTCTGGACCGGGGAATTTTCATGGGGCTGGCTGAGCACCACCTCACTGTACGGCGGCGCCATTCTGACGGCAGATGACTATCAGGCCTTTACCTCGGGTATTGGCTTTAACCTCAACGTGCTGGGCGCAGTCTCTTTTGACGTCACGCGGTCACAGGCCAATCTGACGCAAGAAACCGGCAATAACAGCCAGCATGGTTATAGCTACCGTATGAACTACGCCCGCCGTTTTGACGCTACCGACAGCCAGATCACCTTCGCTGGTTACCGTTTCTCTGACAAAAATTATGTGTCGATGAATGAGTACCTCGACTATCGCGAAGGCGATGACGGCAGCGATAACGAAAAAGAGAGCTACGTGCTGTCGTTCAGCCAGGCCATCGCACCGTGGGACATGAGCGCCTGGCTGAATATCAGCCGCAATACCTACTGGAATGCCACCAGCAACACCAGCTACTCACTTTCTCTCAACCACAGCTTTGCCATTGGCGAGCTGAAAGGGCTCTCCGCCTCACTGGCTGTTACTCGCACCCGCTGGGATGATACTGACGAAAATCAGTACTATTTCTCTCTCTCCGTGCCGTTGAGTGCGGGACGTAATCTGGCTTACAACCAGCAGCGCTACGGTGATAACACCACGCAGTCGCTGTCGTATTTTGATTCCTCCGACCGCGATAATACCTGGAACCTCTCCGTTTCTGCCGATAACGATCAACTCAGCGACGGCGAACCGGCATTACGGGGAAGCTATCAGCACTACGCGACACCCGGTCGTCTGAGCCTCGCCGCCAGCGTGCAACCGAATCACTATTCTTCAATGAATCTGGGCTGGAACAGCGCGATCACCGCCACTCGTTATGGCGTGGCAATGCATGATCGCCCCAGCGGGAATAACGCCCGCATGATGGTCGACGCTAATGGCGTTTCTGGCGTTGAGTTGAGCCGCGGACGCAGCGTCACTAATGCCTTTGGCATCGCGGTGATCCCGTCGCTCAGCAATTACCAGACCGCCACCGTTCAGGTTAACAGCAATACACTACCGGAAGGCGTGGATATCAACAGCCCGGTGTTCCGTACCACGCTGACAGAAGGCGCCATCGGTTATAAAGCGCTTAACGCCAGTCAGGGGTATCAGATCATGGGCGTGGTCAGGCTGGAAAATGGTACGTTTCCGCCACTTGGCGTTTCCGTCATCGACAGCAAAACCCGCAAAGACGTCGGCCTGATTGCGGACGACGGTTTTGTGTACCTCAGCGGACTCCAGGAAAACAGTGTGCTCAGCGTGAACTGGGGCGAACACACCTGCGAGATTATTCCGCCCAACCACAGCAATCTCGACAGCGCACTCATTCTGCCGTGTCGATACACTCACCAGACCAGAGAAAAGCATGAAACCGACTGATATCTCGAAAGGGATGGTCCTTTTATTGTCAGCCACCAGCCTGACGCACGCGGCCATTTTGCCCGATCGCACCCGGCTGATTCTCAATCAGGGCGACAAAAGTATCTCCCTGCGTCTGAGCAATAAAAGTCCGACGCTCCCCTATCTCGCGCAATCCTGGATTGAAGACCAGACCGGGGTGAAAAATCGTGATTATATCTCCACCGTCCCGCCGCTGGTGCGGCTTGAGCCGGGCGAACAGACACAGGTCAGGCTGATGGGATTGCCCGCGCTTGCCAGGCTGCCATCTGACCGGGAATCCTTATTTTATTACAACGTCAGAGAGATCCCACCGCGCAGCGAAGGGCAGAACGTCGTGCAGATTGCGATGCAAAGCCGCCTGAAACTGTTCTGGCGGCCAAAGGCCATTCGCCTCAATTCCGGGCAACCACTGCCCTGGAAATCTATCAAACTCTCACGGACCGAAAACGGGCTGCATTTTATGAACAGCACGCCCTACCATATGACCATCGGCTACGTCGGTATTGACGGAAAAACGCTGCTGAAAGGCACCACCAGCCTCATGCTCGTTCCCTTCAGCGAGCAAACTTTGCCGGTGAAGGATCTACCGTCGCAGTTTCAGGTCGGTTACATCGGTGATTTCGGCGGGTTGAATTTATTTAAAATCAGCTGCAACGCCGTTCAGCGCGAATGCAGCAGCCAGCCTGCACAAAAGGATTAACCATGCGTACGCTTGCTCTTTTGTTCACGCTGCTGGTGACGTTATTCGCCGCCCCCACCTGGGCTGTTGACTGCTATCAGCGCGTACTCGGCGGCCCTACTGATTATACCGTCACGTTGCCGCCCTTCATGGTGCCCGTTGATGCCCCGCTGGGAAGTAAGATCTGGGAAAGCCGGGATATCAACATCACGGTATATTGCGATAACGCCCAGAGCTGGTCTCCCACAAAACCCTCTGAATCACTCTTTGCCTGGCTCATGCTAAGTGCGACGAACAATGTTGATGTCCTTGATAACCCTTACTTTACCTTTGGCGTCACCTACAATGGCGTTGATTACACGGGATCCGATATCGGCATTCCAACCGGAGCCTGCCTCGACAAGAGTAACGGTGGCGTTTATTCCCCAAATTGTAACGGGGTGACACCACAGAAAAATGTCACATTCAACGCGCGCTTTCGCCTTTTCATTCAGCTTAAAACGGTACCTGCGGATCAGGATCAACAGTTTGATTTCGGGAAAATAAACGTTGTGCAGTTTGACGGTGAAGGGGGAGCAAACCTGATGGACGGCGCGAAAAACCTGCGTTTTAACATTGATGGCCTCGACAACATCACTTTTCTCGATTGCAGTGTGGACATCAGCCTTGAGCCGCAGAATCAGGTTGTCGATTTCGGCGTCCTTTCGCGAAGATCATTACAAACCACACCGGCAACGCAATCATTCCACTTATCCGCCACCAAAGATCTGGCCGCAGGCTGTACGCAATCCTTTGACGTCGAAACCAGCTTTTACGACAACGATGGCGCGCTGTATGACGCCACGCATCTGGATATGGGAAATGGTCTTCTGCTACGCATCGCGGACGATACCACTCACATCGATACCCGTTTTAATGAGTACCAGGCGTTTGAAACGTTTGTGGCGGGAATGGAAGAGCGTTTTACCCATGACTATACCGCCGAGCTGACGAAAAACCCGTCGCAGGAGATTGCCGTCGGGCCATTCAGTAAAACGGTCACCATCAAGGTCAACTATCACTAGACACTAGACGCAAAAAAGCCGGGACATCTCCCGGCTTCTCGCATATGCAGCAGCGTTAATTTCAGCTGGCTTTACGTTCGTGCTTTTGGCGGTAAGCCACCAAGTCTTCGATAGTCACAACAGCCATATCGTGCTCGCCAGCAAACTTGATGCACTCCGGCGCGCGCGCCATTGAGCCGTCATCGTTGGTCAGTTCACACAGCACGCCTGCTGGCTTGAAACCTGCCAGCGTCACCAGATCAATAGTGGCTTCGGTGTGACCGCCACGGGTCAGCACGCCACCCGGTTGCGCGCGCAGCGGGAACACGTGACCAGGACGGTTGAGGTCGGATGGCTTCGCGCCATCAGCAATCGCCGCGCGGACAGTAGTCACGCGATCAGCGGCCGAAACCCCGGTGGTAACGCCTTCAGCAGCTTCGATGGTAACGGTAAAACCGGTGCCGTAAGCACTGGTGTTGTTCTCAACCATCATCGGCAGATCGAGCTGTTTGCGACGATCTTCGGTCAGGCACAGACAAACGATGCCACTGCCGTGACGAATGGTCAGCGCCATTTGTTCAACGGTCATGGTTTCTGCGGCGAAAATCATGTCACCTTCGTTTTCACGATCTTCATCATCCAGCACCATTACACCGCGGCCTTCGCGCAGTGCGGCCAGTGCGTTTTCCACACGTTCGAATGGCGTGCCAAAAGAGGAAAGTAGCGTCTGATTCATGGTAATAAAAACCTCATTAAATTTGTGGTTACCAGAATCAGGGCAGTCTTAGGAGTACCGTACAAGCGGCAAAAAAATAACGTGAGCGGGCGCAAACCCGACTGGATCGTTACTCTCTCCCATCCGGACTCTAACCGTCGGCCCCGGAATTACACCGGATCTGCTGACCTCCTGAAGGTTCAGGAGCGCTCGCGGGCTTTCAGCGTAAGCTGATTTACCGCCGGTGGGGAATTTCGCCCCGCCCTGAGAATAAGCGAGATAACTATAACGCGATTGACTATCCCGGGCAATGCATTGAGACCAAACATTTGTATTTCTGGTTTATCGACTTCCGTTCAGGCACTACAATGAACATCAGAACAGAGACGATCAGGGAAACTACGATGATTGACCCGAAGAAAATTGAGCAAATCGCCCGCCAGGTACACGAATCGATGCCGAAAGGACTGCGTGACTTTGGTGACGACGTGGAAAAGAAAATCCGTCAGGTGCTGCAGTCGCAGTTGACCCGGCTGGATTTGGTGAGTCGCGAAGAATTTGACGTGCAAACGCAGGTACTGCTGCGTACGCGTGAAAAACTGGCGCTGCTGGAACAACGCCTCAGCGAGCTGGAAAATCGCACCAGCGCGCCAGCAGCCGTCACACCACCGGTGGAACAACAGGACTAAAAACAATAACGGGCCTTTCGGCCCGTTGTTATTTTAATGCTCTACCTCAGGCGATCTCACTCTCATCGCCTGCTGGCAGTAAAATTCGTAGCGAATGTAAAACCACTCCCGCTGCGCTTCATCCATATTCCCGGTGACTGCTTCGAGATCAACCGACTGGCCTAGCGAGTGCATTCTGGCAAAGCTACGTGCGATAAAATCGAAATTGTTCAAAATGTAGAGTTCGTTTTGGTTCATCGGCATACTCCTTCAGTCAATGCGTTTCTGAGTCGGCTATATGCTTTTTCCTGCTTCCAGTATTTATCTTTACTTTAGGCTAAATGTACGCAAAACGTGCTCATTCATTCGCTAATTTATGCGCTGTGTCATAAACCCACACATTCACCACGGTTTGTTGATGACCAGCGCTTGTGTTTAGCGATTTACCGCCTTGCCAGCGGCGTTACTTACCGCTGTCTTTCTGAATTTTCTTGATGATATTGGTGGTGGAGCAGCCGTCTTCGAAGTTCAGTACCATCACTTCACCGCCGTTGGCCCAGACTTCTTCGCTGCCGGCGATCTGTTCCGGCTTGTAGTCGCCGCCTTTTACCAACAAATCCGGCAGGATCCCGGCAATCAGGCGCTGCGGCGTATCTTCTTCGAAAGAGACCACCCAATCGACCGATTCCAGCGCGCCCAACACGATCATCCGCTGTTCCAGCGGGTTAACCGGGCGGCTTTCGCCTTTCAGGCGTTTAGTGGAAGCATCGCTGTTCACCGCCACAATCAGACGATCACCGAGCTTACGGGCATTCGTCAGATAAGAGACGTGACCGGCATGCAGAATGTCAAAGACGCCGTTGGTCATCACCACTTTCTCGCCGCGTTTGCGCGCCGCGATAACCGCCTGCTTCAGTTCGTCTTCGGTCATTACGCCAAAACCGGTATCAGCGCGACCCCGCACCGCGTTTTCCAGTTCGATCGGCGAAACCGTCGAGGTACCGAGTTTACCCACCACGACGCCCGCCGCCGCATTGGCAAAGTAGCACGCTTCTTCAAGGGTTTTTCCTGCCGCCAGCGTCGCCGCCAGCACGCCAATCACCGTGTCGCCTGCGCCGGTGACGTCATACACTTCCTGCGCCTGCGTTGGCATATGCAGTGCTTCTTTGCCCGGCTGCAGCAGTGTCATGCCCTGCTCAGAACGGGTCACCAGCAACGCAGACAGTTCAAAATCGGCAATCAGCTTCATGCCGCGCTCAACGATTTGCGCTTCGTCTTTGCACTTGCCGACCACCGCTTCGAACTCAGACAGGTTCGGCGTCAGCAACGTCGCGCCGCGATAACGTTCAAATTCAGCGCCTTTCGGGTCGATCAACACCGGAACGCCCGCTTTACGCGCCAGCTGAATCATCGACTGGACGCTGCTCAGCGCCCCTTTGGCATAGTCAGAGAGCACCAGCGCGCCAATACTGCCCAGCGCCTGCTGGATACGCTCATGCATCGGCTGCGGGTCAACATCCGCAAACCCTTCTTCGAAATCGAGACGGATCAACTGCTGGTTGCGCGACAGCACGCGCAGTTTGGTAATAGTAGGATGTGTCGGAACAGTAACGAAATCGCACTTCACGTTGACGTCCGCCAGCGCCTTACTAAGGGCGCGAGCCGCATCGTCAATCCCGGTCAGCCCGACCAGACGCGCGCCAGCACCGAGCGAAGCGATGTTCATCGCCACGTTCGCAGCACCACCCGGGCGCTCTTCGATAGTGTCGACTTTCACGACCGGGACCGGCGCTTCTGGTGAAATACGGCTGGTCGGCCCATACCAGTAGCGATCCAGCATCACATCCCCGACGACCATGACGCCTGCACGTTCGAACTCTGGCAGCGTTACTTTCATTCCTGACTCCTGAAAGATTCACAATTTGCGCGCGATGATACCACCACTTACTTTGAACCGCACGACTCCACCAGCCACTTCTGCCAGCTGGCGCTGACGCGCGCGCGTTCCTCGCCAAAGGCATCCTGTGCCACGTGACCTGCGGATTCCTGTAGCGCCAGATGATGCAGTTCATCGCGCAGCGTGGTGTAGGCCCGCGTGAGCGCCATCGCTTCGTCTTCATCCATGATGTCGTTCTGCGCCAGCAGCTCAAGGATGCGTACATTATCGGACCAGCGCGTCAGTTTCGGCTTCAGATGAGCATAGCGCAGCACCAGGTACTGTGTAATAAACTCAATGTCGGTAATGCCACCGGCATCGGCTTTAATATCAAAGCGATCGCGGTGTTTATTACCGAGATGAGCACGCATTTTCTCGCGCATCTCGCGAACATCAGTTTGCAGCTTTTCGCCGTCACGTTCGGTCGTGAGCACTGCCTTACGAATCGCATCAAACTGCGCGTGTAACCCTGGATCGCCGTACACCACGCGGGCGCGAACCAGCGCCTGATGTTCCCAGGTCCAGGCTTCATTTTTCTGATAATCAGCAAAGGCGTCGGTGGTCGTCACCAGCATGCCTGCCTCGCCGGACGGACGTAAGCGAGCGTCCACTTCGTACAGAATGCCTGACGACGTGCGGGTGCTGAAAAGATGCATGATGCGTTGTGCCAGTCGCAGATAGAACTGACGGCCATCGATTTCCCGCTCGCCATCGGTCATTACGTCCGCCGGGCAATCATGCAGAAATACCAGATCGAGATCTGAGCTGTAGCCCAGTTCCCAGCCGCCGAGCTTGCCGTAACCCACCACGGCAAAACCGCGGCCTTCGCGGTCATGCAGGTGCGTCGGTTGCCCGTAACGCGCCACCATTTGTATCCAGGCCTGATGCACAACAGCGTCGATCATCGCTTCCGCCAGCCAGGTTAAGTGATCACTCACTTTCATCACCGGCAGCGTCCCGGCGATGTCGGCCGCCGCCACACGCAGCAATTGCGCCTGTTTGAACTGGCGCAACGCCTCCAGCTGTTGCTCTTCATCCTCTTCCGGCACCCGCAGCAGATACTGGCGCAGATCGTCGCGATAAGCGTCAGTGGCAGTCGGTTGATACAGCGTGCCGGGGTCGAGCAGTTCATCCAGCAGCAACGGATAACGCGCCAGCTGGCTGGCGACCATCGGCGAGGCAGCGCAGAGCGAAATCAAATGCTTGAGCGCGCCGGGGAACTCGCTCAGTAGCTCAAGATACGTGGTACGCGTGACAATGCCAGTCAGCAACGGCGTAATACGCGCCAGCGGTACCGGCGCGTCGTCACGGCTGCATATTTCACTCAGCAGATGCGGCATCAGTTGATCCAGCACCTGCCGTCCACGCGGGCCAATTGAACGCCGGTCGAGTTCTTTACGGAAATCCGCGATCAATGCCACCACCTGATGGCGATCGCTGTCAGACAGATGCGCCAGCACTGGCGTGGTATCCTCTTCCTGCAACGCGTCCTGCCACAACTCGCGCCACAGTTCCGAGATCGCCTCTTCCTGCGACGGCGTTTCGTCATCGCCAATCAGCTCGTTGAAGATACGGCGAACAGCGGTCATATGGGCGGTCAGTTGCGCTTCCAGCGTGGCCCAGTCCGGGAAATGCATGCCCCACGCCAGTCGCGCCCGGTTCAGATCATCGGCCGGTAAGGTCTGGGTTTGTTCGTCATTAATGCTTTGCAGCAGGTTTTCCAGGCGGCGCAGGAACAGATAGGCCACGCGCAACTGGTCCGCATCGCCTTCCGGCAACAGGTGCAGCGCGTCGATGGCCTCCAGCGTCGCCAGTAACGAACGCGACTGTAACGATGGTTCGCGGCCGCCGCGGATTAACTGGAATACCTGCACGACAAACTCGATTTCGCGGATCCCACCCGCGCCCAGCTTGATGTTGTCTTTCAGGCCGCGACGGCGCACCTCGCGGGCAATCATCCCTTTCATATTACGCAGCGACTGGATCACGCTGAAATCGATGTAGCGGCGGAAGACAAACGGCCGCAGCATCGCCCGTAACTCGCTGGCATTCACGTCATCGGCATCACCCATCGGACGCGCTTTGACCATCGCGTAACGCTCCCAGTCGCGCCCCTGCTCCTGATAGTAATCTTCAAACGCGGCAAAGCTCAGCACCAGCGGGCCGCTGTCGCCGAACGGACGCAGCCGCATATCAACGCGATACACAAAGCCGTCCTGCGTTGGCTGGTCGAGCACTTTGATCAGCCGTTGTCCGAGACGAGTGAAAAACTGCGCGTTATCCAGTTCACGCCGTCCGCCACGGGTCGAGCCGTGCTCGGGCCAGGCAAAAATCAGATCGATATCCGAGGAAAAATTCAGCTCGCCGCCCCCAAGTTTGCCCATCCCGAGGATCAGCAACGGCTGCGGCACGCCATCAGCATTGCAGGGCGTTCCCCATTCGCGACAACAGGCGTCGTACAGCCAGTCGCGCGACGCGATGATCAGCGTTTCGGCGAGTGTACTCAGCTGTTGTAACGTCTTTTCTTCGTTCACCAGCGACAGGGTTTGCATCCAGGCGATACGCACCATGATGCGGCGACGAAACAGCCGCAGCTCACGCATCAGCGCAGTTTCATCCTGAACGGCGGCCAGCGCCTCACGCAGCCAGGTGGCATAGTGCGCCTCTTCCCCCGCCTGCGGCGGCGTGCTTTCCAGGCTCATCAGCCAGTCGGGATGCGCCGCCAGACTGTCCTGCACAAAATCACTGAACACCAGCACGGCCTGCGCCTGCAGGCTGAGCGTGGCGACGGGGAAATCTTCCGGCAGCCTGTCCACGACGGTCTGCCAGTGCTGCTGTAACTGCGAAGAGAGCGGCATCATAAAAGGTATCCTGCCTGGTTATCGTTTTCCGCTGTGCAGCCAGAACGGTTCTGCGTTTAGCGCTTCATTGCGAAAGAGTTCAATGTCGTTGCGCTGACGATGGGCGATCGACTGGCTCAGTCCCTGCCAGGGCTCCAGCCACGCCTGTACAGCGGCATCAGGGTAATAGCCTGCCAGCAGCATCACGCTGTCGAGATCCCGGGCGAGACGCGGCAGTTGATCGGCATAACGATCACCCAGCGGGTGCGCGAAAGCTTTTTTGAGTTCTGCCGCCACGCGTGAAAGTTGTACGTCGGCAAAACGTTTGCAGGAGTCGGCCAGTTTAGGCTGCGTTTTTTCGTCGATGAACGGCTGCCAGCCGCGCATCACCAGCCATTCAGTGAGCGTCAGCTTCGCCTGCGCGGTTTGCACGTCATAAGCCGCCGTCTGCGCCGACACCGCAGAAGCCAGCGTCGCTTCCGCCAGCGTGAGCTGATCGCGCAGGCGCGCGCTGGCTTTGCGTGGCACCAGGCCGCCGAACAGCATCAGCGCGTGACGAATGCGGGCTATGGCGTTCATGATTTCCGGGCGCGCGCTGTCGTTGCCGCGGATCCACAATTCTTCGTGATACTGCCAGTGCGCCAGTGCGTTCTCCAGCGCGGCGCTCATCCCCTGCTCAACATTTGCTTTGGCGACCAGCGGCAGCACGCTCAGCGGTTTAACTTCGCGTTCTGCATTACCCTGCGCCAGATGATAACCGCGCGCCGCTTTGCTCAGGCTTCCCTGACGCAGCACCGCCAGCCCCACCAGTTGATGCGACAGTTTCAGGACATCTTCCGTCCGCCCGGAGAGCAGTTCCAGCTCCAGCTCGCAAATTGGTTCATGATGCTCGCCCGCTTTCACTTCACCGCGATCGAGCGCAACTTCAATACGGCTGTCGCCTTCATTAATCAGCCATTTTTCGCGTTCGAAGTTGGTACTGAACAGCGGCTGGACGCGGCTTGCCAGATCGGCGGGCAGTTCACCGTCAGGCCAGACTTCCGCCGGGAAGCGGTCGAGCGCCAGCTCGGGCTTATCGAGTTCAATATTGTATTCCGGACGCTGATGCAGCCCGCCCACCACCCGGCCGGCGATCTTCATGGTCATTTCATAACGCCCCTGAACGCCACGAATACGCAGGCCCATGTCATGACTGCGCAGCCAGTTGTCGGCGGTTTCGTAGTAGATATTGAGCAACTCCCCGGCGGGGTGATGCTCCGTGGTCAGGGTGCTAAGGTGCTGGCGCAGCGTCTCTACGCCCTCACTACAAACAATAAACTTTAATTCGATTTCTTGAGCCATGACTAAACTTCTTATGGTTGCGTTGTCCGAAGTGCCACTGCGGCGAACTTCCCGCGTTCTTTTTTGTCAGTAGATAGTATTTTGCGTCAAAATGCCATGCAACGCGCAGTTTGACCGGGATAAAAGTTTGGCGATGCGGCTGGCGCGACCTGGATGATTCCGATTGATGCAGAATGCTTTGCGTCGTCAGACTGTTGCCACTACTATCGTTCCACTTTTATGACAAAAACGATGACCTGATGCGAAAATTACGCCTGATTGGATTAACTTTACTCGCGCTTAACGTTTCTGTGATGGCTCATGCCGAGGAAAAACGTTACGTCTCTGATGAACTGAACACCTGGGTACGCAGCGGCCCGGGTGATAATTATCGCCTCGTCGGCACCATTAACGCTGGCGAAGAAGTGGCGTTGCTGCAAACCAACAGTGACACGAATTATGGACAGGTTCGTGACAGCAGCGGCCGCACCGCGTGGATCCCGCTGAAAGAGCTGAGCAACAACCCCAGCCTGCGCACCCGCGTACCCGATCTCGAAAACCAGGTCAAAACACTGACCGACAAGCTGAGCAACATTGACGCGACCTGGAATCAGCGTACCGCTGAAATGCAGAAAAAAGTCTCTCAGAGCGACAGCGTGATCAACGGCCTGAAAGAAGAAAACCAGACGCTGAAAAACCAGCTGATTGTCGCGCAGAAGAAAGTGAATGCCGCCAATCTGCAACTGGATGACAAGCAGCGCACCATCATCATGCAATGGTTCATGTATGGTGGCGGCGTGCTGGGCGTTGGTCTGCTATTGGGTCTCATTTTGCCGCACCTGATCCCCAGCCGCAGACGAAAAGATCGCTGGATGAACTAAGCCCGATTGGTCTTCTCCCCTACACTTACGTATTATCGTTAACTTGCGAGAGCGTTGGGGAGAAGTACGGGTGAAGAGTTATCTGGTCGGTGGTGCGGTTCGTGATGCGTTATTAGGGCTACCGGTCAAAGACAAAGATTGGGTTGTTGTCGGCACGACACCGCAGCAAATGCTGGACGCGGGCTATCAACAGGTTGGCCGTGATTTTCCGGTATTCCTGCACCCTGAAACGCACGAAGAGTATGCGCTGGCGCGTACCGAGCGTAAGTCTGGTTCCGGTTATACCGGCTTTACTTGTTATGCCGCGCCCGACGTGACGCTTGAGCAGGATCTGCTGCGTCGCGATCTGACCGTCAACGCGCTGGCCCAGGACGCCGAAGGCAACATCGTTGACCCTTACCATGGTCAGGCGGATTTACGCCAGCGTCTCCTGCGTCACGTCTCCCCCGCCTTCAGTGAAGATCCGCTGCGCGTATTGCGCGTGGCGCGTTTTGCTGCCCGTTATGCCCACCTCAGTTTTCGTATTGCCGATGAAACCATGGCGCTGATGCGCGACATGACCGAGGCAGGCGAACTGGCGCACCTGACGCCGGAACGCGTCTGGAAAGAAACCGAAGGTGCGCTCGGTACCCGTAATCCGCAGGTCTTTTTCCAAACGCTGCGCGACTGTGGCGCGCTGAAAGTGTTGTTCCCGGAGCTGGATGCGCTGTACGGCGTACCAGCACCGGCGAAATGGCACCCGGAAATCGACACCGGCATCCACACCATGATGACGCTCACCATGGCGGCGATGCTTTCTCCTGAGATTGATATTCGTTTTGCCACGCTGTGCCACGATCTCGGCAAAGGACTCACGCCGAAAGCGTTGTGGCCGCGCCATCACGGGCATGGTCCGGCAGGCGTTAAGTTGGTTGAACAGCTTTGCGCCCGGCTGCGCGTGCCGAATGAGATGCGCGATCTGGCAAAAGTGGTCGCTGAATTTCACGATCTTATCCATACCTTCCCGATTCTGAAACCGGCGACCATTGTAAAGCTGTTCGACTCCCTCGACGCCTGGCGCAAGCCGCAGCGCGTGGAGCAGCTCGCTCTGACCAGCGAAGCGGACGTCCGTGGCCGCACCGGGTTTGAAGCCTGCGATTACCCGCAAGGGCGACTGCTGCGCGAAGCCTGGGAAGTAGCGAAAAGCGTCGCCAACAAAGAGGTGATTGACGCGGGATTCAAAGGACCGGAGATTCGGGAAGAGTTAACGCGACGCCGCATTCAGGCCGTCGCGTTATGGAAAGAGGCGCGTTGTCCGCAACCTAAAGCGTGATTTACATGAAGACCGCGTACACCGCTGCCGCCACAATGAAACGATAGATGGCGAACGGGATAAACGAGATCCGCTTGATCAACTGCAGGAAGGTTTTAATCGCGATCAGCGCCACGATAAACGCCGTCACGAAACCGACCGCAAACATCGGAATATCGCCGGTGGTCAGAAAACCAATGCTTTTGTAAAGATCGAGCGCGGTGGCCCCCATCATCATCGGCACCGCCAGCAGGAAAGAGAATTCAGATGCGGCATAGCGGCTGACGCCCATCAGCATACCACCGGAGATGGTCGCGCCAGAGCGAGAGAAACCCGGCCACAGCGCCAGACACTGGAAGCAGCCAATCATAAACGCCTGGCGATAGGTCATGTCATCCAGCCCCTGCGCACGCGGCTCCTTTGGCTTCAGGCACTCTGCGGCAATCAGCAGTAAGCCCCCGACCACCAGTGCGTACATCACGTTAACCGGGTTGAACAACGACTTGATGGTGTCGTGAAACACCAGACCGAGCACCACCGCCGGGATCATCCCGAGCAGGATATGAATCAGCGACAAACGCCCTTTACCGAAACCTTCGTGCGGGCGTTGACCGAAGTGAATGCCGATCAGACCAAACAGACGACGCCAGAACATCACCACCACGGCAAGAATGGAGCCTAACTGGATCACCACTTCAAACGTTTTTGCCGTATCCCCCTCAAACCCCAGCAGATGACCCACAATGATCATATGGCCGGTACTGGAAACGGGCAAAAATTCTGTCAATCCTTCGACCACACCCAGTATTGCCGCCACCAGCAGCGAGTGCATATCGCTCATTCAATAAACCCTTTTAAAAGACATAAAAAAACGGCGCATGACTCACCGCAGCCGCCAAAAAATTCCCAGTCTTAAGACCTGCAAAATTGATTATGGTTTAGCAATATTGAATTTATATGTTTTCTTTCAGATTTTGGCTACGCTCAATGACCACGCCCACGTTCTTCGCCCGCGCCACTGCACCGGGTTTGCTGACTTTGATGCGCACCCACGGCGAGTTAAAGCGGCTCAGCAACAGCGACGCCACTTCTTCCGCCACGCGTTCCACCAGCGCGAACCGGTTGCCTTCCACATGGCCGACCACCGCGTCGCTGATGTCCGCGTAACTGAGGCAGTCCTGAACGTCATCGCTCGCGGCGGCTTTGCGGTTGTCCCACGCCATTTCGATATCGAACACCAGTTGCTGTTCGATGGTCTGTTCCCAGTCGTAAACGCCAATGGTGGTGATTACCGAAAGTTGCTCTATAAATACAATATCCATCACGACCCGCCTGCTTTTTGCCCAAACCGGATACCACTTCCGGCGAATTATGCGTATTATCCACAGATGCAGAGATTAAAACGATACTTTCTATACGGAACAGCGTTATGAGTGCAATCGCGCCTGGAATGGTTATCCTCGCCTACCTTTGCGGCTCAATCTCCAGCGCCATCCTGGTTTGCCGTATCGCTGGATTGCCGGATCCCCGCATGAGTGGGTCGGGTAATCCCGGAGCAACCAACGTTTTACGTATGGGCGGCAAAGGAGCAGCCGTAGCAGTTCTGATTTTCGATGTCCTGAAAGGGATGTTGCCGGTCTGGGGCGCGTACATGCTGGGCGTCACGCCGTTCTGGCTCGGCATGATTGCGATCGCCGCCTGCCTCGGCCATATCTGGCCGGTGTTCTTTGGTTTCCGCGGCGGAAAAGGTGTTGCCACCGCCTTCGGCGCCATTGCGCCGATCGGCTGGGATCTCACCGGCGTGATGGCGGGCACCTGGCTGCTCACCGTGTTGCTCAGCGGCTATTCGTCACTCGGCGCCATCGTCAGCGCGTTAATCGCGCCGTTCTACGTCTGGTGGTTTAAGCCGCAGTTCACTTTTCCCGTTTCGATGCTCTCCTGCCTGATTTTGCTGCGTCATCACGACAACATTCAGCGTCTGTGGCGACGTCAGGAAACCAAAATCTGGTCAAAGCTGAAGCGCAAAGAGAAAGAAGAAGACAAAGAACAGTAGGCCGGGAAAGCGTAGCGCCCCCGGCAACATATTACGCAGCGGGCAGCTCCGCCAGCGGCCAGCGCGGACGCACGGTCACACCGAGATCGGCACGCGTGCCGGCTTTCAGACGCACCATGCCGGCGTAGGCGATCATCGCGCCATTATCGGTGCAAAATTCCGGACGCGCGTAAAACACCTCGCCGTGACGCTTTTGCATCATCTCCGCCAGTTTCGCCCGCAGCGTGCGGTTGGCGCTGACGCCCCCCGCCATCACCAGCCGTTTGAAGCCGGTTTGATCCAGCGCGCGGCGGCACTTAATCATCAGCGTATCGACAACCGCATCCTCAAAAGCACGGGCGATATCTGCGCGGGTTTGATCGTCGTTATCGTTGTCACGAATGGTATTCGCGGCGAAGGTTTTAAGGCCGGAGAAGCTGAAATCCAGCCCCGGGCGGTCGGTCATCGGACGCGGGAAAACAAAACGCCCTTCCGTGCCCTGCGATGCCAGTTTTGACAGCATCGGACCGCCAGGGTAATCGAGCCCCAGCAGTTTGGCGGTTTTATCAAACGCTTCACCAGCGGCATCGTCAATGGATTCGCCAAGCAGTGTGTACTCGCCAATCCCGGTAACGCTAATCAGTTGCGTATGACCACCGGACACCAGCAGTGCGACAAACGGGTATGCCGGAGGATTTTCTTCCAGCATCGGCGCCAGCAGGTGCCCTTCCATATGGTGTACCGGAATGGCCGGTACGTTCCAGGCAAACGCCAGCGAACGCCCGACGGTCGCGCCAACCAGCAGCGCGCCGACCAGACCCGGACCTGCGGTATAAGCGACCGCGTCAATATCTTTCGCTGTCAGATTCGCTTCTTTCAGCGCGGCCTGAATCAGCGGCACGGTTTTCCGCACGTGATCGCGCGACGCCAGTTCAGGCACCACGCCGCCGTAATCGGCGTGCAATTTCACCTGACTATACAATTGGTTGGCTAACAGCCCGTTAACATCGTCGTAAATGGCGATGCCAGTTTCATCGCAGGATGTTTCAATTCCCAGTACACGCATGACTTGTTTTTACCTCATTTCTGTACCGCGCAGTGTAGGGCGAATGCGGGTCAATGTATACCCTGGGGCGTGAGTTCGTGTATACTCTCCCCCCTTACAAAGGTCCCGTTCAAAAACGGCATTGGTGCTTTACAAAGCAGCGGCAGTTGCAGTAAAATTCCGCACCATTTTGAAATAAGCTGGCGTTGATGCCAGCGGCAAACCGAATTTATTAAAGGTGAGAGTTACATGCCGGTAATTAAAGTACGTGAAAACGAGCCGTTCGACGTAGCACTGCGTCGCTTCAAGCGTTCCTGCGAGAAAGCAGGTGTTCTGGCGGAAGTCCGTCGTCGTGAGTTCTATGAAAAACCGACTACAGAACGCAAACGCGCTAAAGCTTCTGCTGTGAAACGTCACGCGAAGAAACTGGCTCGCGAAAACGCACGCCGTACTCGTCTGTACTAATCTGTTGAGGGCAAACGCTCTCAATTCAGAACGAGTTGTAGTTGCAAGGCCGTGCTTCCGGAAGGAAAGCGCGGCTTATTTTCGTTTATACCCTTTATAATTCGCGTCTGTTGCGGATCCTGAATGGTATTAATTGAAGGGGCATATGGCCGGACGCATCCCACGTGTTTTTATCAATGACCTGCTGGCGCGAACCGACATCGTCGATCTCATCGACGCGCGGGTAAAGCTGAAAAAGCAGGGCAAGAATTTTCACGCGTGTTGCCCGTTCCATAATGAAAAAACCCCCTCATTCACCGTCAACGGTGAGAAACAGTTTTACCACTGCTTTGGCTGTGGTGCGCACGGCAACGCTATCGACTTTCTGATGAACTACGACAAGCTCGAGTTCGTGGAAACCGTCGAAGAACTGGCAGCCATGCACAACCTCGAAGTGCCTTATGAAGCGGGAAACGGGCCAAGCCAGATAGAGCGCCATCAACGGCAAAATCTCTATCAACTGATGGACGGTCTGAATACGTTTTACCAACAGTCCCTGACAAACCCTGCCGCAGTCACGGCGCGCCAGTATCTGGAAAAGCGCGGTCTGAGCAGCGATGTGATTAACCGTTTTGCTATCGGTTACGCGCCGCCCGGCTGGGATAACGTCTTAAAACGTTTCGGTGCGCATGGCGAAAACCGTCAATCATTGATTGATGCGGGCATGTTAGTCACTAACGATCAGGGGCGCAGTTATGACCGTTTCCGCGACCGGGTGATGTTCCCGATCCGCGATAAGCGCGGGCGGGTGATTGGCTTTGGCGGGCGCGTGCTCGGCAACGATACGCCCAAATACCTGAACTCGCCGGAAACCGATATTTTCCATAAGGGCCGCCAGTTGTACGGCCTCTATGAAGCGCAGCAAACGGAAGCGGAACCTCAGCGTCTTCTGGTCGTCGAAGGGTATATGGACGTGGTCGCGCTGGCGCAGTATGGCATCAACTATGCCGTCGCGTCGCTGGGTACCTCGACCACCGCCGACCACATTCAATTGCTGTTCCGGGTGACCAATAACGTCATCTGCTGTTATGACGGCGACCGCGCAGGCCGCGATGCCGCCTGGCGTGCGCTGGAAACCGCGCTGCCGTATATGTCAGACGGCCGTCAGTTGCGTTTTATGTTTCTGCCTGACGGTGAAGACCCGGACACGCTGGTGCGTAAAGAGGGTAAAGCGGCGTTCGAAGCGCGGATGGAGCAGGCCCAGCCGCTCTCTACGTTTTTGTTTAACAGTCTGCTGCCGCAGGTCGATTTGAGCACACCGGACGGCCGCGCTCAGTTGAGTACGCTGGCGCTACCGTTAATCAGCCAGGTGCCTGGTGAAACGCTGCGCATCTACTTGCGTCAGGAGTTGGGTAACAAACTGGGCATTCTTGATGACGCGCAGCTTGAACGTTTAATGCCGAAACAGGCGGAAAATGGCACCGCCCGCCCTGCACCACAGCTAAAACGCACGACCATGCGTATACTAATAGGGTTGCTGGTGCAAAATCCGGATCTGGCGCCGCAGGTTCCGCCACTGGCGGGGTTGAATCAGGAAAAACTGCCCGGACTTGGCTTATTTGCAGAACTGGTCAACACTTGTCTGTCGCAGCCTGGCCTGACCACCGGACAGCTGCTGGAGCAGTATCGCGGCACAAAAGAGGCCGCTACCCTTGAAAAATTGTCGATGTGGGACGATATAGCTGATAAGGACATTGCAGAAAAAACGTTCACCGACTCGCTCAACCACATGCTGGATTCGTTGCTTGAGCTGCGACAGGAAGAGTTGATAGCTCGCGATCGCACACACGGTTTAAGCAGCGAAGAACGCCGGGAACTCTGGACGATAAGCCAGGAACTGGCGAAAAAATGAATTGCACGGCTTAAGTGCCGATTATCGATCGGGTTGACCCCGACAGCCGCGCTGAGGCGCAGCGGCAATAATATAAGTGGCCCTCGCTTTAAAAGTTGGCGGTTTTTGATTTTCGCCGACCGACACCAACCCAATGAAATAAGTGTGGATACCGTCTTATGGAGCAAAACCCGCAGTCACAGCTGAAGCTGCTTGTCACCCGTGGTAAGGAGCAAGGCTATCTGACCTATGCTGAGGTCAATGACCATCTGCCGGAAGATATCGTCGACTCCGATCAGATCGAAGACATCATCCAAATGATCAACGATATGGGCATCCAGGTGATGGAAGAAGCACCGGATGCCGATGATCTGATGCTGGCTGAAAACACCGCGGACGAAGATGCAGCCGAAGCCGCCGCGCAGGTGCTTTCCAGCGTGGAATCTGAAATTGGCCGGACGACCGATCCGGTGCGCATGTACATGCGTGAAATGGGTACCGTTGAACTGCTGACCCGCGAAGGCGAAATCGACATCGCGAAACGCATCGAAGACGGCATTAACCAGGTTCAGTGCTCCGTTGCAGAATACCCGGAAGCGATCACCTATCTGCTTGAGCAGTATGATCGCGTTGAAGCTGCCGAAGCTCGCCTGTCTGATCTGATCACCGGTTTTGTCGATCCAAACGCCGAAGAAGACATGGCGCCTACCGCGACGCACGTCGGCTCCGAACTCTCTCAGGAAGAGATGGACGACGATGACGACGAAGAAGAGGAAGACGACGACAGCGATTCCAGCGACGACGACAACAGCATTGACCCGGAACTAGCGCGTGAGAAATTCGCCGAACTGCGCACGCAGTACGAAGTAACGCGCGACACCATCAAAGCCAAAGGCCGCAGCCACGCGGCGGCTCAGGAAGAGATACTGAAGCTGTCTGAAGTGTTCAAACAGTTCCGTCTGGTACCGAAGCAGTTCGACTATCTGGTCAACAGCATGCGCGTCATGATGGACCGCGTTCGCACTCAGGAACGCATCATCATGAAGCTGTGCGTTGAACAGTGCAAAATGCCGAAGAAAAACTTCATCACCCTGTTCACCGGCAATGAAACCAGCGAAACCTGGTTCAACGCCGCCATCGCGATGAACAAACCGTGGTCTGAAAAACTGCACGACGTCGCGGAAGACGTTCAGCGCGGTTTACAGAAACTGCATCAGATTGAAGAAGAGACCGGCCTGACCATCGAGCAGGTAAAAGACATCAACCGTCGTATGTCCATCGGTGAAGCGAAAGCCCGCCGTGCGAAGAAAGAGATGGTGGAAGCGAACCTGCGTCTGGTTATTTCTATCGCCAAGAAATACACCAACCGCGGTCTGCAGTTCCTCGACCTGATTCAGGAAGGCAACATCGGCCTGATGAAAGCGGTTGATAAGTTCGAATACCGCCGTGGTTACAAGTTCTCCACCTACGCCACCTGGTGGATCCGTCAGGCGATCACCCGTTCCATCGCCGATCAGGCGCGCACCATCCGTATTCCGGTGCATATGATTGAGACCATTAACAAGCTCAACCGTATCTCCCGCCAGATGTTGCAGGAAATGGGCCGCGAGCCGACGCCGGAAGAGCTGGCCGAACGTATGCTGATGCCGGAAGACAAGATCCGTAAAGTGCTGAAGATCGCCAAAGAGCCTATCTCCATGGAAACGCCGATCGGCGACGATGAAGATTCGCATCTGGGTGATTTCATCGAGGATACCACCCTCGAGCTGCCGCTGGATTCTGCGACCACTGAGAGCCTGCGTGCCGCCACGCACGACGTGCTGGCTGGCCTCACCGCCCGTGAAGCGAAAGTCCTGCGTATGCGTTTCGGTATCGATATGAATACCGACCACACGCTGGAAGAAGTGGGTAAACAGTTCGACGTTACCCGCGAACGTATCCGTCAGATCGAAGCGAAGGCGCTGCGTAAACTGCGTCACCCGAGCCGTTCTGAAGTGCTGCGTAGCTTCCTGGACGATTAATCGGTTCCGGAAAAACAAAAAGCTCCCGCCCGGGAGCTTTTTTTTGCACTGAATTCAGAGCCCGCGCAACGCCAGCGCCTCGTCCAGCTCGCGATAGGCCTCGACCAGCTTATCGAGCGTCGCCCGGTTCAGGCCACTCGGGTTCGGCAGCACCCATATCTGCGTCGCGCCGATACTGTTTTGCTGCTTCCCCCACTGCACACCACGCACGCTGAAGGTTTTTTCATACGCCTGCTTGCCGAGTATCGCCAGCGCCGCGGGCTGATAGTCCTCAATCTTCCTCACCAGTTCACGACCACCGCTGCGCAATTCCTGCAACCCGACTTCGCTCGCCTGCACTGTCGGGCGCTCCACCAGCATGGTGATCCCGCAACGCATATCAAGCAGTAGCTGCTCCTCTTCCGGCTTCAACAACCGGTCCGTAAACCCGGCCAGGTGGATCACTTTCCAGAAGCGATTACCCGGATGCGCAAAATGAAACCCTTTGTGCGCCGACGACTTGCCGGGGTTGATACCGCAGAACACCACCCGCAATCCTGGCGCCAGAATGTCGTGAATCATACTTACCCCAAACCGAAAGAATGAGATCTCAGTATAAAGGATTGAAAAGGCGTTGTTTATAAAAGCACCATGCAAAAGTTTTACGCTGGATCGCCTGCGGGAGTTACTTTATAATCCACCGCCACGGCCCCTTAGCTCAGTGGTTAGAGCAGGCGACTCATAATCGCTTGGTCGCTGGTTCAAGTCCAGCAGGGGCCACCAGACACAGCAAGGGCTGGCGAGAAATCGCTGGCCCTTTTGTTTTTATCGGCGGTGCTATCAGCAAGCAAGACAGAGTACTAAGTCGTTTGGTCGTTACCAGAATTCCGGTATCGGTTATTAGCGCTGCGAGTGTGCGGATTTCCTTGTCAGCACACTGAGCGATGCAACAAAAAATGCACTAATGCCTCACGTTCGCAAGAACGGAATGAATCCGCTTTTCCTCAAGAAATCGTGTAAATAGCGGACTTTTGCACGTGAAAGTCTCCTCGTTTTTCAAAGCGTCATAAAAACCATAGTTTATCAATGGCCTATTTCTGAAATCCAAATTATTATGTCACAGTTGATGCAAGGAGGATGTCATGGTTAAAAACAATATTATTAAGCTTTCCATAATTGCGGCGCTGTTCTCACCCTTGGCTCATGCTCAATGGGTTACGAATGTTGAAGATGACCTTTTTTCTGGTGGGAAGAAAGCCATGATGATTGGCTCAGTTTCATCTGAAAATAGCGCAATTGTTTTCGATTGCACAAAAAGCGAACTTACAGCTGCATACATTGAGATGGATAAAACGACCGAATCAATTTCAGAAATCCCGATGGATCTAATAATGAAGGTTGACGGTAATAGTCCCGTAAAACTTGATGCCGCCCTTTCAAGAAGAAACGTGCAATTCCTTCAGATTCAATCTGATGACTCAGACCAACTGAAAGTATTACTTAAGCAACTTCAGGGGGCAAAATCCAAAGTTCTGGTTGGTGTGCAACTCAAAAATGGAGAAGGTCAAAACTCATTTTCTGCCAATGTTTCTGGCTCAACCTCAGCCGTTAATGGCTTTATAAAAGCTTGTGAGATCACTCTGTAGTTTTTACCCCAGAATCGGGGGAAGAAACTCCCCTGATTTTGTTGTTCTGATGACCTTTTCTAGCTAACTGCCCCCTATTCCTAATATCTTTGCCAGCACGTTTCACTTTCTGATCCTGCAACCTCCAGGGCCATTTCATCGCGCAAGTCGTTGGCGTTACCCCCTGGTATTCCCTACGGCTTGTGAATCATCATAAGTAAGGTCTCCTGCATAACGATGCGGCACCAGCCATTGAGATAAATGATGCCATAGAAGCGGCCAAACCCTCAATGTCCGCAGAAAGTGTTGCTGATGTTTATTCAGAAGGTTATAGACAGCGATACCGTCAAGTGGTAAGCAAATTGTTTTTTATCATAAAATCAGATTTATGAATTTCCTTTTTGAGCGTTACATTCCCTAGATGTGACCAAGAAATTCAAAATGTTATAAAACATGAATATATTGAGGGCCTTAGGATGGACGATTTACTAACTTGGTTTTCCGTATGTCTCTCTGGAATTTTCGCAATTATTGGTGGCTGGATTGGTGGCTCAATTGGTGGACGTTATGCCCTTAAAGCAACCCAAAAAGCACATGAAAATCAGAAAAATATAGCAGATGAAACTGAAGCTAGAATAGTAAAAAGCCTTTTGCAAGCTATCCATGATGAGCTTGAAACTGTATTTGATCAATATCAAGAAACTATGGGTAATCGAATAGAAGCTTTAGAAAAAAATCAACCTTTAGCTTTTTATTATCCTCTGGCAAGCGATTTCTTTTCTGTTTATCACGGCAATACTTTTTTAATAGGTCGCGTTAAAGATCATGATCTCAGAAAAGCTATAATAAAAACCTATAGTTTAGCAAAAGGGCTATTAGACTCTTATAAAATGAATAATGATATTATTCACAAGTGGGAACACTGGAGTTTAGTTTTTGCTGAAACACAAATGGAAGTTCACAAAATTCAGGCTGAAGCCTATCGTAGCTCATTAATAAATTATGCTGAAGTTTTGAAGAAAATGCATGAAGACGTCAAGGTTAATTTGAAAGAAACTACGCGCATGCTAGCGTTAGCTGGAATTTTTTCATGAATATAAGTTAAATATGATGGGTAGTTACATACCTACCATTCTATTTCGGATTAAATTAAATGAGATTTAATATGATTGTCTATTTGATGTAACCAATAGGTTAGCGTCGAAGAAGTCTCGTAGATATAGCCACTTACGCTATTATCGGGTCTCAAACCACACCTGATTCTATCGAGTGAAGACAGGTATACATCATTGATCGCTGGCTCAATACAAGAACATTCAAAATCGGAAAGCACTCTCTTTCTCTTTTGCTTTTGAATCTTCTTACGTTCGGCCTCAACATGATCCTTAAGATCAGTTATCTGTTCTGTTAATTCCGGGGCATTTCTGAATCGTGGATACTGTTCGTTAAAAGACTTCTCGATCACCTCAAGTCTATTTTTGATCTCAATTAGTCGCTCCACAACGACCTCCAGAAATTGTTGCACTATAAACTTTAAAATATGTCACTAAGTATTATTCCGCTCCTAATTTGTTAACGATTATATGCATGCCGGTATCCAGTCCTTAAAATCATCGTGCAGGGTGGCATTTGACTTAGGCAAACAACCCGCATTATACGGGTTGTTTGAGTTCGCATGACTGGTAAGATTGAAGGCGTAATTATCGACAACCTTGCTGGCCAATGTAATAAGCAATCGACTTATCAACGATGGGAGCCATATGTGGATCTGGCGCAGAACTGTTCATTTGCTCAAGGGTATCACCATTTCCAAGATACTTAACGGTCCATGCTTTACAATTGTATAACCGCTTAGAATATGACGTACCAGAGGGCCCTTCTCTCTTCGTTGTGATCGTGACCATATCGCCATTACGTGATTTTTCTAAAACAACGTAGCTAGCTTTCGAGTCAGTTGGAACTGAAACAACGCCAGAAGCAAACACATTGAATGAAACTATAGAACTTAAAGCCAAAAAAACGATTTTTTTCATATCCCTATACCTATCGTTTAAGTACCAAAGAATCCTCTCAGATTACTCTACAAACATCCAAAACCATATTACAAGATCACATCTGAACCAGACGCTTGAAAAGCAACTGTTTGATGTCCTGCCTATGTGAAAGGATTGCATGTACGGTTATTTTCGATTTATCAAACGAATACAGCACCCGGTAGCCTCCTGGCGTATTACATTCGCGATACTTTGCGACACCAATCTTCAGCAATTCGGGGCAAATCTGACAGCTAAGCGGATATTCTCCCACCTTCGCTTCAAAATGCTGAAGGATGTCCCTAATGATCGGCTTTGGCTCCACATCCGCATTGTGCAAAAAGCTGGCAATGAGCTCAATACAGGTTTTAACCGTCAGGGTGTATTCAATGGTGATGCTGGTTTTTTTCATTTCAGGATCCTTCTGCCAGCACCCTCATCAAATGTCGTCCAGTAATTGCTCTTTTGAAAACATCTTGCCGTCAGCGCTATCCTTTTCTGACAACGTAAGGAGTTTCAGCAGCGCAATGGTGTTCTCACGTTCCTGCTGTTGATCATAAGATTCAATCACATAAGCAGGGACACCATTCTGAGTAACCAGTATCGGTTCAGACAAATCGAGAGAGGCTGCATTCTTTTTTACATAACTAATCGTTTCGACTTTCATTGAACTCCCCCACCATCGTGGATAACGTGGTCTTAATATAAACCATATTCAGACCACTCACAATGTCATCATTGATGGTTGAGTTGCTAACGCACCTGCTCCATCACCCCTCTCGGCTCCTTAATATACCCCTCGATCGCATGCACCAGATCGTGCAACAACCCGGTCATTGTGACGGTCAGCGATTTCGCCAGCGTGCCGCTCAACAATACCTGCGTCACGCCATGGGCATAAGACACCAGCGTGTCGGTGTCGCCCCAGTAGTCGGGAAACACTGAGGGAGAGGCTTCACTCGCCATCAGTTGTTCGACACGGTGCGGGGGCAGATCGGCATTGCATAAGCGATGCAGCAAAACCAGTGCGTGAGACAGGCGGCCACACAACGCCTGAGACTGCGTGGTGTCATGGCATTCGATCAGCTCATTGACGAAAGCGGAACAGATTTCTGCGACGTCAAACAGATCCGCCGTGGCGGGAATCGGCGTGGATAACAGGCGTTCAATGATGTTATCGGTATAGCGAGTGCAATAATTAACAGGACGTGAAGCCATAAGAAAACCTCCGTTGAGTGATGCCGTCACCACCAGAGTTCCTACGCTCTGTAGGTGGTGACACTGGCGGGGGTAGGAATACCGACCTCAACGACATCGGCCAGCCTTTCGGCTGCCCCGCCAGCGCCACCTAATCTTACGATGTACGCCGACCAGACACAAAAAGTTATCTCTGTGTCTTCGTTGAGCTATTCAGGTTCCTACGCCCGGTTACGGATTTTGCCGCAACGCGCACACTCTATATCAGCAATATGCCGCCGAAAAGTGCATTTCGGCGGCATAGTTTGCTTTTGCGAGCATGCTTCCAGACTGGCATGTAACCGTGTAAAGCGAGCTCAGACGGAATCAATTATTAACCGGGATCACTGCGCCTTTATATTTCGTCCGGATCCAGTCCTGAATCGCTTTTGAGTGCAGTACATCCACCAGCGCGACGATGTCTTTTTTCTTCTCATCGCCACGGTGAACGGTAATGATGTTGGCGTACGGGTTGTTCTCGCCGCTTTCAACCGCAATCGGATCGTGAACCGGGTCGAGGCCGGCGTCGATGGCGTAGTTGGCGTTGATCACCACCGCCGCGCCTTCGTCGTTGTTGTACATCTGCGGCAGCAGAGACGCTTCGACGTTCGGCAGGAACTGGAGTTTTTTCGGGTTATCGACGATGTCGCTAATGCGCGCGTTCACTTTATCCACGCCCGGTTTCAGCTTGATCACCCCCTCTTTCTCAAAGATGGAGAGAATACGGCCTTCTTCGGAAACCGCATCACGCATGATGATTTTGCCGCCTTGCGGCAGATCTTTCAGCGATTTGAATTTTTTCGAGTAAATGCCGATCGGCTCGATGTGGATCGCCCCGGCACTGACGAAATCGTAATCTTTTTCGCCCGCATGATCTTTCAGCACACTGTTCAGGTAAGGAATGTGCTGGAAGTAGTTCGCGTCGATGTCGCGGCTGGCCAGTGCGGTATTCGGCAGGATGTAGTCCTGGAACGGTCTGATTTCCAGATCGATCCCCTGCTTCGCCAGAATCGGTTTCGCCTGCTCAAGGATTTCCGCATGCGGCGTGTTGGACGCGCCCACGGTCAGCGTATCGGCCCAGGACGCAAAGCTCAGGGCGCTCAGGGTCGCGGCGGCAATCAGTGTCAGTGTCTTTTTCATGATGATGGTTCCTGTGTGTAATTAGCGTTTATCTAACAGAGAGGTAATCACGTCGCCGCAGAACTGGATGATGAACACGATGATCAAAATGGTCACCGTCGCCACCAGTGTGACGTCGTTGTGGTTGCGCTGGAATCCTTCCAGATAAGCCAGATTTCCAAGACCACCCGCGCCAATGACGCCCGCCATGGCGCTGTAGCTCACTAAAGCAATCAGCGTCACGGTGATGCCAGACACCAGCGCGGGGGAAGACTCCGGTAACAGCACGCGGAAGATCAGCGTGGAGAGACGCGCGCCCATCGAGCGCGTGGCTTCGATAACGCCCTTATCCACTTCACGCAGGGCGATTTCGACCAGTCGCGCGTAGAACGGCGCGGCGCCGACAATCAGTGCCGGTAAGGCGGCATTAGCACCGAGAATGGTGCCGATGAGCGCCTTGGTAAACGGGATCAACAGTACAATCAGGATGATGAACGGAATGGAACGGAAGACGTTCACTATCACCGAAATCACGCTGTAAACGGTGCGGTTGTGGAACAGGCCGCCCTTCGCCGTCAGAAACAGCGCCAGCCCGAGCACGATGCCTAATACAAAAGTGGCAACGCCGGAGAGTGCGGTCATGTATAGCGTTTCCTGCGTGGCTGCCCACAGTTGTTCCCATTTCAGGTGCGGGAAAAATGACTCATCCATGTTTGATCACCTCGCTCTCAATGCCGCTTTGCTGCAGATCCGCAAGGATATTGCTGAGTTGATCCTGGGTTGCATTCACATGGACCCACAGCTGTCCGAAAACGCCGTGCGCCGTCTGATTCATCTTGCCGTGCAGAATGTTGAACGGCAGGCCGTAGCGCAGCGTCAGTTCGCCCACCACCGGCTTATGCGTGCTGTGCCCGGTAAAGGTCAGCCTGATGACGTATCCGGTCAGGTCACTCGCCAGTTCCTGATTGAACGCCTCTTCTTCGGCGTACTGGCTCACCTGACGCACAAACTGGCGGGTGATCGGCTGCTGTGGATGAGTAAACACGCTCAGCACATCGCCCTCTTCCACCACGCGCCCGTTCTCCATCACCGCCACGCGGTCGCAGATTTTGCGCACCACATGCATTTCATGGGTGATGAGGACGATGGTCAGCGAAAAGCGGCGGTTGATATCCAGCAGCAAGTCGAGGATCTGATCAGTGGTCTGCGGGTCGAGCGCCGAAGTGGCTTCATCGCACAGCAGTACGTCAGGGCTGTTCGCCAGCGCACGGGCAATGCCCACACGCTGTTTCTGCCCGCCGGAAAGCTGTGACGGATAGGCGTTCTCGCGCCCGGTCAGCCCCACCAGTTCAATCAGTTCCGCCACGCGGGTGCGGATCTCCGCTTTCGGCGTACCGGCGATTTGCATCGAAAAAGCGATGTTTTCGCTGACGGTGCGTGACCACAGCAAATTGAAGTGCTGGAACACCATGCTGATTTTGAGGCGCGCCTGGCGCAACGCTTCGCCCTTCGCGGCGGAAATGTCGTGGCCGTTGATGGTCACGCTGCCCGCAGTGGGTTTTTCCAGCCCATTGAGCAGACGGATCAGGGTGCTTTTCCCCGCACCGCTGTAACCGATGATGCCGTAAATCTGCCCCTGTTCGACCGACAGATTCACGTTATCGACGGCAGTAATCGGTGCCTTCCCGTGGTCAAAAATTTTCGAAATATTCCTGAGAACAATCATATGGCTGCTTATCCGCTGCTTCGTGTTATCGATTTTACTGTGCTTTCCGCAAATGGCGGTTTAGCAGTATGGACGTCCAGACGATATAGCGAATGATGAAGATGTTTCAACAAACAAATCGGTCTTTCTTATAACCAGAAGCAATAACAATAGAGGAGATGCGGGGAAAACCCCTTAGATGAAGTTCAGCAATGATTATCCGTAAACTGGCAAAGTCTGCGTCAATACAGGCAATTTATGGCGAAAAAAAGCGCAAATCTGCCCTCATTCAGACGTCGATACATCTGCACCACTACACGGCCTGCCTTCCACACCGCCGAAACAGCAGGTCATATTCCCTTTCATGCTAAAGAGCAGAGAAACGTTCTTTAGCAGCCCATTTTTGCAGTTCTACACTCTGCCCATCTTTCTTCACTCAGGGTGAAATGGCATGGCGATTTATCATTCCGTGACTGACCTTATCGGTCATACGCCGGTTTTACAGCTCCACAAACTGGGATCCGGCGTCTGCGATCTGTTCCTTAAGCTGGAAAATCAGAACCCCGGCGGGTCGATTAAAGATCGCGTGGCGCTGTCGATGATTCAGGAAGCGGAAAAACAGGGGCTGCTGCAGCCTGGCGGAACCATCATTGAAGCCACGGCGGGCAATACCGGGCTGGGGCTGGCGCTGATTGCCGCGCAAAAAGGTTACCGGTTGATCCTCGTGGTGCCGGACAAAATGAGCCGCGAGAAGATTTTCCACCTCCGCGCGCTGGGCGTTCAGGTGGTGCTTACCCGCTCCGACGTGGGCAAAGGGCATCCGGCGTATTATCAGGACTACGCGCAACGACTGTCGAAGGAGATCCCCGGCGCGTTTTATATTGACCAGTTCAATAACCACGCCAATCCGTTGGCGCACAGTACCACCACCGCGCCAGAGCTGTACGCGCAGCTCGACGGGCGCATTGATGCCATCGTGGTCGGCGTGGGTTCCGGCGGCACGCTCGGCGGTTTACAGACGTGGTTTGCCGAACATTCTCCACATACCGAATTTGTGCTGGCCGATCCGGCAGGTTCGATCCTCGCCGATCAGGTCGAAACCGGCCATTACGGTGAGGCCGGCTCCTGGCTGGTCGAGGGGATCGGCGAAGATTTTATCCCGCCGCTGGCGAAGATCGACGGCGTACAAAAAGCGCTGCGCATCAGCGATCGCGAGGCGTTCACCACCGCCCGTGAGCTACTGAAAGTCGAAGGCATTCTTGCTGGATCATCCACCGGCACGCTGCTGGCGGCGGCGCTGCGCTACTGCCGTGCCCAGACCTCACCAAAACGGGTGGTGACCTTTGCCTGCGACAGCGGCAACAAATATCTGTCGAAAATGTTTAACGACGACTGGATGCGCCAGCAGGGGCTGATCTCCCGCCCGGAAAACGGCGACTTACGCGATTTTATCGCCCTGCGTCATGATGAAGGTGCCACGGTCACCGCTGCGCCGGATGACACGCTCTCTACCGTGCTGGCGCGCATGCGTCTGTACGACATCTCTCAGTTGCCGGTACTGGAAAACAATCGACTCGTCGGCATCGTCGACGAATGGGATCTCATCAGCCACGTCCAGGGCGACAGCCAACGCTTTAGCCTGCCGGTGCGCGACGCGATGACCCGCAACGTGGAGCAGCTCGACAAAAGCGCGCCGGAAAGCGCCCTCAAACCGATTTTTGATCGCGGTCTGGTGGCGGTAGTTATGGATAACGAACGTTTTCTTGGCCTCATTACCCGCACCGACGTTTTAACCCACTGGCGTAACCGTTTAGAACAATAAGGAACCACAATGAAATCTCTCGATACGCTCAGCGTACACAGCGGCACTTTCAGCGACAGCCACGGCGCAGTGATGCCGCCGATTTATGCGACGTCCACCTACGCGCAACCGGCGCCGGGTCAGCACACCGGTTATGAATATTCCCGAAGCGGCAACCCGACACGCCATGCGCTGGAAAGCGCCATTGCCGAACTGGAAGGCGGCACCCGCGGCTACGCGTTCGCCTCCGGGCTGGCGGGCATTTCAACGGTGCTGGAGCTGCTGGATAAAGACAGCCACATCGTGGCGGTGGATGACGTTTACGGCGGCACGTACCGGCTGATTGAAAACGTTCGTCGCCGCAGCGCCGGGTTGCAGGTGAGCTGGGTGAAACCGGACGATCTGACGGCACTGGAAGCGGCCATTCGCCCGGATACTCGTATGATCTGGGTGGAAACGCCCACTAATCCATTGCTGAAACTGGCAGATCTGGAAGCGATCGCGGCGATCGCCCGTCGCCATAAACTCATCAGCGTGGCCGATAACACCTTCGCCTCGCCCGTGATCCAGCGCCCGCTGGCACAGGGGTTTGATATTGTGGTGCATTCAGCCACTAAATACCTCAACGGCCATTCCGACGTGGTGGCCGGGCTGGCGGTGGTGGGGGATAACCCGGAACTGGCCGAGAAACTGGGCTATCTGCAAAACGCGGTCGGCGGCGTGCTCGATCCGTTCAGCAGCTTCCTGACGCTGCGCGGCATCCGCACCCTGTCGCTGCGCATGGCGCGCCATAGCAGCAACGCGCTGGCGCTGGCGCAGTGGCTGGAACAGCAGCCGCAGGTGGAAAAGGTCTGGTTCCCGTGGCTCGAATCGCACCCGCACTACGCCCTGGCGCGCCGTCAGATGTCGCAGCCGGGCGGGATGATCTCTGTCGTTATCAAAGGCGATGAGCAACAGGCAGCAGCAGTAATCAAAAAGCTGAAGCTGTTCACCCTGGCGGAAAGTCTCGGCGGGGTGGAGAGTCTGGTCAGCCAGCCATTCAGCATGACCCACGCGTCGATCCCACTCGAACAGCGACTGGCAAACGGCATCACGCCGCAACTCATCCGCCTGTCGGTCGGCATTGAAGGGCTGGAAGATTTGAAAGCGGACCTGCAACAGGCGCTGTCCCAGGCCTGATAACGCGCCCCGCCGCATTGCATGTTTGCGGCGGGGAAAATCCCGCTCTGTTCACGACGTTGTTCTGTCAGTCTGCGTTAAGTCCTGATTTCCTGTCGAATATGTAAACCGCTGAAATAACGTCACTTATATTATGGTATACCGACTAGTGGCACCCGGTGACGAGTGTTAATCTGCCACCCATTCCGACGGTCAGGACGCTGAGCAAACGCCTCATGAGTAAACCCATTAAGCGGCTGGAGATCATCAAAAACGCCATTGAACTGGAAGATGATGACATTATCGCCAGCCAGTTACCGCACCTGAAAAACGAGACGGATGATCCCGTTATTGATGACATCGTGCTGGCGCTGGAGGAAAAGCGCTACGGTGAGGCTGTGGCGGCGATCATGGCCTGGCTGCAAAGCCAGCGGGCGATCGTCCACTGGCAGGATCCGCGCATCGCGGCCTGCAAGCTGGAACTGAAAGCGCTGGAAGAGCAGTTGCGCGATCTTATCGACAAGCGTAACGCCCGCATTGCCCGGCTGGATGAGTTTAACGATCTCTATATGTCGCGCCTCGGCCCGTTGATGACCGAAGTGCTGCGGCTGCGCAAAGTGCTGGCGGAAGCCTCGCTGCGCAAGCGCGAAGCCGAGATGAATCTGGATGATGACGATATCGTCGCGCGGCGGGCGCGGGATGAGGCGCGCGAGCAGTATGAAACCTATCGCGAGCAGCAGCAAAAAGCGCAGAACCGCCGTGATCGTCAGGAAAACATGAGCGAATCTGATCGCCACGAACTGAAACGGCTGTGGCGGCAGGCCAGTAAATTGTGCCACCCGGATCTGGTGGACGATGCCCTGAAAGCGGAAGCCAACGACATGATGGCGCAACTTAACCAGGCGCGGCAGCGTGGCGATCTGACCACCATTCGCAGCCTGTTGGCCCGTTTACAGCACGGTCATCAGCCGATGCTCGCCAGCGACCGGCTTAACGATCTGTCGCTGTTACAGCGGAAAGTCGCGTCGATCCAACAGCAGATCGCCAGCCTGAACACCGAAATGCTGAAACTGGCGAAAGAGAAGTCCTGGCTGCTGGTCTCCACGCTGACCAACCCGGAAGCCTATTTCCGTCAGCAGGAAAAAGCGCTGTCGAACACCATCGCCACGCTGCAAAAGCAGATCCTCGAATCCGGCTTTGACGAAGTGGCGTGATGCGCGCCCTCTCCCTGCGTGGAGCGGGATTATTTCTGGTGCCAGTAAGCCTGATAGCGCAGCAGTTGTGGATCGATATCCTCAGTTTCAAAACGGCTGGCCAGTGATTTGGCCACCGCCCCTTCGCCAGTCACCCAGATAAAGTAGTCCTCTGCCGGCACCTGCAACGTCGCCAGTTTTTCGGCTACCGCCTGCTCGCTATGCCCCATCACCCAGTCGATGTCAAAACCGTCGAGGTAATCCTGATATTCAGCATCCGCCACGGTGACGATTGCTTTTACCTGCGGCGGCTGCGGCAGTTTCTGCAAATCGAGCAAACGGCGGCGCAGCGCGGGCATGCCGGATTCGTCACAGACGTACAGTTGCCAGTGATACTCTTCCGGCACCACCAGCGAACCACGCGGCCCGCCGATAGTCAGCGTATCGCCAGGCTTCGCCGTCATCGCCCAGCGGCTGGCAATACCACCGTCATGAATAAAGAAATCGTACGCCAGTTCGTGACGTGCGGCGTCGTACAGCGGCGTGTAGTCGCGGGTCGCCGGTCGAATATCATCAACCCAGACAATGCCCTCGTCAGTCACCGTTGGCGGGATAAATGTGTGGCCAGGCTCGGGAAAAAAGAGTTTGGTGTGATCGTCAAAACCGCGCGAGGTAAAGCCATCCAGCGCCTTGCCGCCGAGCACAATACGCTGAAAACAGCGGCTCACGCGCTCAACGCGCAGCACGGTCAGCTCGCGAAAACGCAGCTCATTGCGAACGCGCTGCGGGTATTTTTTTGCTTTGGTTGTTGTGGTCATCGTCGCCTTCGTGAACATGAAATAGATATATCTAAAATGGGTGTAAATGATAATGATTGGCAACTGGAAAGAATGCAAGACGTTTTTTGATATAGCCAGAAATAAACGCAGGAAACGTTAAAGCAATAAAATTAACCATTAATTATCAATAAATTAAAAGTTTATTCATTTTTATTCTTGCGGAAATGAAAAATTTAGATATAAATTAGATATATCAAAAACACGACGGAGAACGAGTATGCGACACCATCATGACGACGAACATGAGCATCACGGGATGCGCGGCGGGCGCGGTGGCTGCGGTGGCGGTGGCCGACGCCAGCGCTTTTTCGGTCACGGCGAATTGCGAATGGTGATCCTGGATATCCTGAGCCGCAACGAAAGCCACGGCTATGAGCTGATCAAAGCCATCGAAGCGCTGACCCAGGGCCATTACAGCCCGAGTCCGGGCGTGATTTACCCGACCCTCGACCTGTTACAGGATCAGGGCCTTATTACTATTGATGTGGAAGACGGTGGGCGCAAGCGCATTGCGATCACCGACGAAGGGACGCAATGGCTGGCGGAAAATCACGAGCATCTCGGCCACATCCAGATGCGGATGAATGCCAGAATGGTCGGCCACGAGCTGCGCAAAGATCCGCAAATGAAACGGGCGCTGGAGAATTTCAAAGCCGTGCTGGATCTGAAAGTGAATCAGCAGGAACTCAGCGCCGCGCAGTTAAAACAGGTGATTGGCGTGATTGACCGCGCAGCGCTGGAAATCTCCCAGCTAGACTGACGCTTCCGCCGCCGCATCGCGAACGCGGAACACTTTCACCAGTTCACGCAAATGCAGCGCCTGTTCGTTCAGCGACGTCGCCGCCGCAACAGACTCCTCAACCAGGCAGGAGTTCTGTTGGGTGGTGGAGTCGATAAGCCCGATGGCGCTGTTTACCTGCGAGATGCCTTCCGTCTGTTCCCGGCTGGCCTCACCGATTTCGCGCAGAATGGTGTTCATCTCTTCGACGTTATTCACCATGCCCAGCATCAGCACTTCCGCTTTTTCCACCAGCGCCATCCCTTCCTACGCCTGCTGAGTCGAACTTTCGATCAGGCTGCGGATATCGCTCGCCGACGAGGCACTTTTCTGTGCCAGCTGACGCACTTCACCCGCCACAACCGCAAAGCCGCGACCATGTTCCCCGGCGCGCGCCGCTTCAACCGCCGCGTTCAGCGCCAGAATGTTGGTCTGGAAGGCGATGGAATCGATCAGGTTGATGATGTCGGACATGCGATTGGACGTTTCATTAATCGCCCGCATTTTGCCGGTCACGTTTTTCATCATCTCGCCGTTATTATTGACCACCGTCGCCGCGTTGGCGGAGAGGTCAGCGGCTTCCGCCGTATGCCCGGCAGTGTTTTTCACCGTGGCGGTGATCTGCTCCATTGAGGCAGCGGTCTCTTCCACCGAACTGGCCTGCTCTTCGGTGCGCGCCGCCAGATCCTGGTTTCCGGCGACAATCTGCGCCGCCGCGCTGGAGATGCTTTCCGCGCTGTGCTGCACATCCTGAACGATGGTCAGCAGACGGGATTTCATTTCCATCAGCGCCTGCAGCATAACGCCGGTTTCGTCTTTGTGGCTGGCGGAGATATTGCGCGTCAGATCGCCATCGGCAATCGAACGGGCAAACGACACAGCCTCGCCCAGCGGACGGGTAATAGAGCGCACGATATACAGGCCAAAGAAGCTACCGACCACGATGCTGAAAATGGCCAGCGCCAGCAACAGCGCGCGGTTAGTTTTGAAATTGCTCGCCACCTGATCGGCCGAGGCCCGCATCTGCTTATCTTCAATAGCGATAAGCTCCATCACTTTCTCTTTATAGGCCTGCTGAATACCGAGCGTGGTGGTCATCATTTCCTGAAGCGCCGCCTGGCGATTGCCGTTTTGTATCTCCTGCAAAATGCGAAAGCGAGATTCCAGGAACTGCTGACGGACCGCGCGGATGCTGGCAAAAATCCGTTGTGATTCGGCGTCCTGCCGTGATTTCGTCAGCTCATCAAGCAATCGGGTGACATTGGCGCTGAGGGTATTGAGTTCCTTTTGCCGGTCCTGCGTCCAGCGGCCTTCTTCATCCAGCAGGATCAGTTGCTGCGTATTGACGAAGTCGTTGAAATTGTTGATCAGCAGGTTGGCTTTGACGGTGGTGGGATAATCGCTGGTGATGATTGATTGCATTCCATTATTTGCCCGGTTCAGGCTCAACAGCGAAAGCGTTGAACTGGCGATCAGCAGAACAATAAAGAAGCCGAAGGCCAGAAATAATTTTGTGCTGATTTTCACGTTATGTAAGAACATATTTTCTCCGTGGACAGGTTTATATATCCGACGAAGAACGCTATCGGCAGAAACTCATCTAACTTTATGAATTTGATCGGTTTTTCATTAAAAGCACGTTTTGCAAATAGCCAGCAGCTATCAATATTCAAGGATCGATCGTTATACAACCCGCTTTCACAGAAAATTGAATATAAGCTAAACAAAACCGTCATATTGCGGGAAATAAATTCATCCAGTAAAAAAGCGAGATTTAATATTAAATTAACAAAACGCTTTCACAATCATTACAAACAAAAACGCCGCTGTCGGAAACCGATAAGCGGCGTTGATACGTTGATATAAAGAACGGTGATCAGTGCAGAACGGTAACCGCATCCTGCAAACGGCTGGCGCGGTGTTTAACCATCGCCGACACCTGCGCGCTTTCCTCGACCAGCCCGGCGTTTTGTTGGGTGATAGCATCCAGCTCGGCGACCGCACGGGTCAGATCGTTCAGCCCCGCCGCCTGCTCTGACGTCGACAGGCTGATCTGCCCAATCAGTTGCGTGACGTTCTGCACCTGCTCAACAATGTCATCCATCGTCCGCCCGGCGGCATGC